>JACQDH010000088.1 GCA_016201215.1 Acidobacteriota bacterium
CTCCGACTGGAAGCGCCGCCGGCTGCGCCGCAAATTTGAAGTGTACATGCGCGAGCACCAGGACAAGCCGTCCTCGCGCCCCGACCGCTGGGTCAATTAGAAGTCGAGAGTGAACAGTTGAGAGTGGAAAGTCGCAAGTCCAATCCCTGCACAGCGTATTGCCCGGCTATCCGCGCCGGGCGCCAACGACGTGGAACTTCATGAAGTTTGTGGTGCCGGGGATGCCGAAGGGTGTGCCGGCCACAATGCCGACCACGTCGCCGCGGCGGACAAGTTTCTCTTCGAGCAGCCGCTTCTCGGCGAGCGCGGCCAGGCCCTCGATAGAGCGCACGCGGGGGATGCGGCGCGGCACCACGCCCCAGAGCAGGCTCAGCCGTCGCCGCGTTTCCTGGTCGGGTGAGAACGCGATGATCGGCGCCCGCGGCCGGTACTTGGAGACCAGCCGCGCCGTCGAACCGCTCTCGGTGAAGACGGCGATCACCTTCATGTGCAACTCCTGCGAGGCGTGGCAGATCAGCTCGCAGGCGGTTTCCGCGACGTTCAACTGCTCCGGCCGGTGCGGACGCGGGAACCGCGCGATGTTGGCTTCGGCCTCGCGAATGATGCGGTCCATCATTTCCACGGACTCGACCGGGTAGCGGCCGGTGGAGGTTTCTGCCGAAAGCATCACCGCGTCGGTGCCGTCGAAGATGGCGTTGGCCACATCGGACGCCTCGGCGCGGGTGGGCCGAGGGTTCTGCGTCATGGATTCCAGCATCTGTGTGGCGGTGATGACCGGCAGACGGGCCTCGCGCGCCAGGGCGATGATCTCCTTCTGAATCACCGGCACTGTCTCCGGGCTCATCTCCACGCCGAGGTCGCCGCGCGCCACCATCACGCCATCGGCCACGCGCAGGATGGCCTCGATGTTCTCGGTGGCCTCGGGTTTTTCCAGCTTGGCGATCACTGGCGTGGACTTGCCGGCGAGCGCGATGGCCGCCTTGGCGCGCAGGACGTCTTCGGCGCGGCGAACAAAGCTCACCGCGACGTAATTGACGCCGTGACGCAGCGCGAAGACCAAGTCGGCGCGGTCCTTCGCTGTCAGCGCGGGGATCTTCAACTTCACCCCGGGCAGATTGATACCCTTGTGCTCGCCCAGTTCGCCCCCGTTGACGACTTCGCAGGAAATCGTGTCCCCGTGCGAGCCCAACACACGCAGCTCAATCAGACCGTCAGCCAGCAGGATGCGGTCGCCGCGGTGCACCTCCTGCAGCAGGCGCTTGTAGGTCGTGCTGACCCCAACGCTGGTGCCAGGCACCTTGGCCGTGGTGATCGTAAAGCGCTGCCCCGCGCGCAGCAGGACGGGCGCGCCGCCGGCCAGCGCCCCGGTGCGGATTTTGGGCCCCTGCAAGTCAGCCAGGATGGCGATCGGCTTGGAGTAGCGGCCGGACGCCTGGCGGATGCGCGCGATCGTGCGGGCGTGCTCGGCGTGGGTGCCGTGGGAAAAATTCAGCCGCGCCACGTCCATCCCGGCGCGCACCAGGCGGTCCACCATCTCCGCTGACCAACTCGCCGGGCCCAGCGTGCAGACGATTTTGGACCTGCGGAACTCCATGCGCGTCTGCCGCGTCATCCGGATCTACCTGGCCCGCGCGAACTCCTCCACCACGCGATACAGAAAGTCGATTCCCTTGCGGAAGGAGTCCAGCGGGATGCGCTCATCGTCGGCGTGCAGCCGCTGGGCATCTTCCTCGGTGAGCGGGAAGGGAAACAGACCATAGGCCTCAACGTTGTGCAGGCGGAGTTGCGCAGAGTCGGTGGCGCCGGTGGAAAGAAACGGCAGGACAATGGCACCGGGAAACGCCTGCAGGCTCACGCGCTCCATGGTCCGGTAGAGTTCGTTTTCAATCGAGGAGGGTGGCGCGGGCATACCTGCATCCGGCTCGATCTCGAAACGAATCTGCGGGTCATTCACCAGCTTGGTCAGGTCGGCCAGCAGCGCGTCAATCGTGTCGCCGGGCAGCAGGCGGATGTTCAGCGTCGCCCGGGCTTCCGAGGGCACCACGTTGGCCCGGATACCGCCGCGCAGCATCGTAGGGGCGATGGAATCACGCAGCATCGAGTTCCACATCGGACTGGCCTCGGAAAGCCACCGCGCAGCGTGATCGGCCCGCTCGGGCTGTTCGAGCGCCCGCATCCACTTGGCCGTATCCGAGTCTTCGATTTTGGAGAGTTGCTCGAAGTAGCGCCGCACGATCGTGTTGGGCCGCGCCGGCAACTGGTAGGCGCCGATCTTGGCCACGGCCGCGGCCAGATGGACCACGGGATTATCCGCGCGCGGCATGGAACCGTGGCCCGAGGTCCCGTTGGCAATGAGGGAAACATTCACCGGAACCTTCTCGCTGGCCTGGATGCCCACGTATTGCACCTTGCCGTTCTTGACCATCACCCGGCCGCCTTCGTTGATGGCAAATCCCGCGGCAATCTTGTCCCAGTACTTGTTGATGATCAGCTTGATGCTGGAGTCGCCGCCTTGCTCCTCATCGGCGTCGGCCAGGTAAATGATGTCGCGGTCCAGGCGCACCCCGGCGCGCTTCAGCGCGACCACGGCGGCCAGGTTGGCGATCACCATGCCCTTGTCGTCAATTGCGCCGCGGCCGTAGAGGTAGCCGTCCTTGATCACTCCGCCGAACGGATCGACGCTCCACTTCTCCTTCAGCACGCCGACCACGTCCATGTGCCCCAGCAGCAACAGCGCCCGCGAGGGATCGGGCACGGGGCTCGACCGCAGCCGCGCAATCACCACGCCCCGGCCCGGCGCGACTTCCAGCACCTCGGCCTGGATGCCCTCTTTTTCCAAAATGCCCGCCAGGTACTTGGCAGCGGCGAGTTCGTTCCCGGGCGGATTGGTGGTGTTGATGCGCAGCAGGTCTGCGAGCCAGCCCACGGTTTCCTCCTGCACTCTCGCCAGCTCCGGTTTCGGCGGCTCCTGCGCGCGGACCGGTGAAGCTACGACAGCCCCGACGAGTGCTACAAGCAAAACCAAACGACCCAGGCGGAGAAACATCCTTTACCCTCCAGTGTGTTCAGGAATCTTCTCGAGCGACAAACGCTTCATACTATCATGGGGTTGCCGTGGGAATGGCCACGACTCGCGCGCCGGGACGCCGAGGAAGCATCCGGGGCGCCGCGTCGAAGAGGGGGGCACGGCGCCGGATTGAAGAACGGCGCGTTTCGTGGCAGCATCGAAGCAAGTGAGGACACTATGCGACTGACACTGTTCCGGGCACTGCTTCTGGGCGTGCTGTTGGGCACCCTGGTAGTACCGGCAGGCGACCTGCGGGCGCTGGCTCAGGCGCAGCAGCCCCCGCCGCCGCAACCCGATAAGCAGCAGAAGAAGCCCGAGCAGGCCGGCGAGTACGCCATCTCGGTCGAAGTGCCTCTGGTCGCCGTGGACGTGGTGGCCACGGACCATTCCGGGAATTTCATCACCGGGCTGAAGAAGGAGAACTTCCGCATTCTCGAAGACGGCGTCGCGCAGACCATCACCAACTTCGCGCCCACCGAAGCGCCCATCACCATGGTTCTACTGATCGAATTCAGCCGGCTCGGGTATGAATACTTCGCCTACAAGGCCCGGGAAGGCGCCTACGACTTCCTGAACCAGCTCAACAAGGACGACTGGGTGGCGCTCGAGACGTTTGATATGCGGCCTCGCATCGAGGTGGACTTCACTCGCGACAAGCACGAGGTCAAGCAAACCCTGGCGCGCCTGGCTTTCCCCGGGTTCACCGAAGCCAACCTCTTCGATGCGGTGATCGATACGCTGGACCGATTGCAGGACGTCAAGGGCAAGAAGTCCATCTTCATCCTGGCGTCCGGCTACGATACGTTCAGCAAGCACACCCTCGACCAGGCCCTCAAGCGACTTCAGCAGACCGACGTGACCATCTTTGCCGTCGGCGTCGGCCGCTCCTTCTTCGAGTACTTTGACAACCGGGGCGGTGTTTCCGGCCCTGGCCGCCTCGGCTACTACCAGGCCGAAAACCAGCTCCGCCAGTTTTGTCTGAAGACCGGCGGCCGGGCGTGGTTCCCGCGCTTCGATGGCGAACTGCCCAGCATCTTCCGTGAAGTGGCCGCCAGCCTGCGCAATCAGTACAGCCTGGGCTATATTCCCACGAACAAAGCTCGCGACGGCAAATTCCGCAAGATCAAAGTGGAATTGGTCGGCCCCGATGGCAGCCCACTGGTTGTGCACGATCAGAAGGGGAAAAACGTCAAGTACGTGGTCTATGCCCGCGAGGGCTACACACCGCCGAAAGGTGGGGTCGGCGACTAGCGACTTTGCCCTGCATCGCTGGGCGTTTGATGCCATCCATCTTCCGATCCTTTCTTGAGAAGCCCGCCAGGCGGGCGCCGGCGCCACGTGGGGACGCATGGGCCCCCGCAGGGCGCCGCTACACTGTACCTTCGGTGAGCTCTCGCGCCCGCGCTGCGTCCACAGCAAAGTAGCTGTCCAGCTCCGCGTAGGGAGCATTCTGCCGCGGCCGGAAACGATCCAGGCCCGCCCGTAACTGCGCCGCGGCAATCTCAGCCGGTGTCGCAGCAGGCTTCCGCTCGATGGCCTCTTTCTCCGCGTTGGGAGGCGCAGCTTTGCTCGCCTCGATATTCTTCTGTAGCTCCGCTTCGGCGGCCGCCGCCAGGCGCACGGGGACCTTATAGAGCCAGCCCTCCTCGTCCATGACCAGGAACTGATAGTCGCTCGCCTCTTCGTAATGGCCGTTGCGGACGGCGGGCACGCGCCCTTGAAATTGATACTCGTAGCGGCCGGTGCGGGTCAGCAGGCGCGTCCAGCCGGGTTGTGAGGTCTCGGTCATCAATAACCCCTCTTCAAATCGACCCGATTAAGCAGCTTGCGGCCGCGGAACCAGCGTTCGAGGTTTTCCAGCAGCAGCGCGGTCTGCCGCTCCCACAGGTGTTCGCTCACCGCGCTGATGTGCGGGGTGATGAAGACGTTGTCGAGGCCCCAGAGCGGGCTTTCCGGTGGCAAGGGCTCGTGCTGCGTGACATCGAGTGCTGCGCCAGCGATGGCGTGCCGCCCGAGCGCCGCGGTGAGCGCGGCCTCGTCCACCAGGGAGCCGCGTGCCACGTTGAGCAGGAACGCCGTGGGCTTCATCCTGACAAGTTGCCGCGCGCCGATCAGGTGCCGCGTTTCGGGCGTTTCGGGCGCGGCCAAAACGACGAAATCAGCGCCGCGGAGCGCTTCGTCCAGGCGCGAGGCCGGCAGGACGCGGTCGGCAAGCTTCGTGTCGGCCTTGCCTGAGCGCGTGACCGCCCAGATCTTCATCCCCAGCGGCCGGATGCGCCGCGCCACTTCGCGCCCGATCGCTCCAAATCCCACGACCAGGAGCACCTGCCCGGCCAACTCGCGCGGCCGCAGCGGGCTGTCCCAGATCTCCTGCTGCGCCCAACGGCGCTCCTGTTGGTAACGCACGGCGGCGGGGAGATTCCGCGCCAGCGCGACGAGCGTGCCCAGGATGTGCTCGGCCAGGGGAATCGCGTGCACGCCGCTGATGTTGGTCACGATCACTCTGGAGGCGCGCAGCTCCGGGTACATCAACTGGCTCACGCCGGCCGCCGTCGAGTGAATCCATTTCAGCTTGCGTGCCCGGACGAACTGCTCGGGGCGCAGCGAGAAACCGACAAAGATATCGATGTCGACTACCTCGTCGTCCAGGCGGTCGTAGGTGGGCAGATGGACTACGTTCATTTTGGGCCAGCGGCGGCGCACTTGCTCGGCCATCTCCGCCGGGGCGCGCCACAGGGTGAAGTGGTGCCAGACGCAGATCAGCAGCTTGGTCTCCGCCGGTCTTGGACGCGTCATCGGTGTTTCTACCAGAACGCCGCTCCGCTCGGGACGCCGAGCGCCAGCGCCCCGACCAGGAAAAAGCGAAAAGCGGGCACCGCCTGCCAGGGATAGACGCCTAACGCGATCACGAGGAGTCCGCCGACCCAACTGCCGGTGATCCACCGCGCGCCCATTTTCACTTCGGGGCGGTCATCAGGCGAGGACGCGCGGTACC
Organism: Acidobacteriota bacterium; assembly: GCA_016201215.1. Lineage (GTDB taxonomy): Bacteria > Acidobacteriota > Terriglobia > Acidiferrales > UBA7541 > QHYU01. The sequence goes on from JACQDH010000088.1 coordinate 6,063, forward strand.
GAGTCGAACCGAGAGTGAAGCGCTCGCGTCTCATTACTTTGTGACACGCAGGTCGCGGCCGGTCATTTCCGACGGCTGCGGGAGGCCGAGGACCCCCAGCATCGTTGGCGCGATGTCCTGCAGCGAACCGCCGGGGCGGAGCTGCAGTTTGTCGTCTTCGGTGAGCATCACGAAAGGCACGGGATTCGTGGTGTGATAGGTATGCGGCCCGCCGGTCAGCGGGTCCATCATGGTTTCGGCGTTGCCGTGGTCGGCGGTGATGATCCAAGCGCCGCCGCGCGGGCGCAGCGCCTGGTAGATGCGGCCGAGGCACTCATCTACAGCCTCGACCGCCTTGATCGCTGCTTCGAGCTTCCCCGAATGGCCGACCATGTCGGCGTTGGCGAAGTTCATTACGATGGCGTCGAAGGCGCCCTTTTCGATGGCCGCGATGACGGTGTCGGCGATGCCCGCGGCACTCATTTCCGGCTTCAGGTCGTAGGTAGCTACTTTGGGCGAGGGCACCAGGATGCGCTCCTCGCCGCCAAAGGGTTTCTCCACGCCGCCGTTGAAGAAGTAGGTGACGTGGGCGTATTTCTCCGTCTCCGCGCAGCGCAGATTCTTGAAGTTCATCTCCGCGAACACCTGCGCCAGGATGTGCTCTACCTTTTCCTGTCCGAGCACATAGGGGAGCCAGGTGTAGGTCTTGTCGTACTGCGTCATGGCTACGAAGAAGAGATTCTTCGGGCGCTTGGCGTCGGTGAACTTGTCGAAGCCGGGTTCGGCGAGCGCGCGGGTGCATTGCCGGGCGCGGTCGGCGCGGAAGTTGAAAAAGATCACAGCATCGTCGTCGCGGATCAAGCCCATGGGCGCGGCGTTTGCGCTGTCGCCCTGGGTGATGACCAGGGGCACGACAAACTCATCGGTGACGCCCTGCTCATAGCTTCGGCGGATAGCTTCGATCGGGTCGCTCGACTTGTACTCGGCTTCGCCGTGCACCGTCGCGCGATAGGCCTTCTCGATGCGCTCCCAGCGGTTGTCGCGGTCCATAGCGTAATAGCGGCCCATCACGGTGGCGATGTGCCCGCCCGCTGAAGACAAGCCGTACTCGCGCATCTTCTGCTGGAGTTGCCGCAGGAAATCGACGCCGCTGTTGGGCGGCGTGTCGCGGCCATCCGTGATGGCGTGGACAAAGACGCGCTCGACCTTGTTCTCGCGCGCCATGCGCAGCAGGGCGAACAGGTGGTTGATGTGCGAATGCACCCCGCCGTCGCTCAGCAGGCCGATCAGGTGCAGTTGCCGCTCGCGCCCGCGCTGCATGGCGCCGAGCAGTAGGTCGTTCTTGTAAAACGTGCCGTTCGCAATCATCAGGTCGATGCGGGTGATATCCATGTGGATGATGCGCCCGGCGCCGATGTTCAGGTGGCCGACTTCGCTGTTGCCCATCTGGCCTTCGGGCAGGCCGACGTAGGGTCCGGAGGTGTGGATCAGGGTGTTGGGGAATTTCCGCAGGATTTCGTCGTAGTTGGGCTTGCGCGCAAGGGCGATGGCGTTGCCCTGCGTTTCGGCGCGGTAGCCCCAGCCGTCGAGCACAGTCAGGATGATGGGTCTTGGTCGCTTAGGCATAGCGCGCCAGAATACACGGAATCCACGCCGAAGCGGAAGCGCGAGGCGAGAACAGAAGATCTGCTGGCTAGGCGCCGACGATGCGGCGGGCCCAGCGGCCGATGACAGGGTAGGCGGCCCACTCGCCGCGATTGGCCTTGATGCCGTACACGATCCCGATGATCAGATTCAGCACCCAGCCACCCATAAACATCAGCCAGAGCAACGGAAACAGAAGAAACACTGCCGCGGGGGGCTGCTGAGGAATCGAGGGTGGGTGCGGCTGCGTCACGACGGTGGCGAAGATGCCCACAAAGAAAACAATGAACACCACAATGACCACGGCTAAGTAGATGACCTGCCAGATGAGCGCCTGCATGGCGTGGAACGAGACGAAGCGGGATTCCCGCTTCAGCACGTAAATCACCAGGGGAGCGATAAAGCCGGTGAAGATCTGCAGAAACTGAGCTAGAAACGCCATGGTCTGCTCGTCTTTGGTTGGGATTGGTGCAGGGACTGCAGCTTCTGGCTCACCCATAGTGGCCTCCCTCGGGGTGCTCGGGCGCTTCTGGCAGCGCGGCTACTATACACCGCGGAGAGATTCCTCGCCCCGGCCAGGCCGGGGCTCGGAATGATAGGGAACGCGCCGACACGAATCTGAGGATGTCGCGCGATGGACTACTTCACTGCGAGGGCGGCGCGGCCCGGGAAGCGTGCTGCGGCGCCCAACTCCTCTTCGATGCGCAGCAACTGGTTGTACTTGGCCACGCGGTCGGTGCGGGAGGCCGAGCCGGTCTTGATCTGCCCGGTGCCCATGGCCACGACAAAATCGGCGATGAACGTATCCTCGGTTTCGCCGGAGCGGTGCGACACGACTGACGCGTAGCCCGCCTTGCGTGCCATGTCGATGGCCTCGATCGTCTCGATGACCGTGCCGATCTGATTCAGCTTGATCAGAATGGCGTTGGCGACTTTTTCGGAGATGCCGCGCTCCAGCCGCCGGGTATTGGTCACGAACAGGTCGTCGCCCACCAGTTGCACCTTGCCGCCAAGCTCCTTCGTCATCAGCTTCCAGCCGGCCCAGTCGTCTTCGGCCAGACCGTCTTCGATGGAGACGATGGGATATTGCCGCACCCAGTTGGCCCAGAACTCGACCATCTGTTCGGAGGTGCGCGCGGACTGGTCGGACTTCTTGAAGACATATTTTCCGCTGGCCTTGTCGTAGAACTCGCTGGCCGCCGGGTCGAGCACAATGGCAATCTGCTGGCCCGCCTGGTAGCCGGCGGCGGCGATGGCCTCGAGCACGACCTCGATGGCCTCCTCGTTGGACTTCAGGTTCGGCGCGAAGCCGCCCTCGTCTCCTACGGCAGTGGAATAGCCGCGCGGTTTGAGCACGGCCTTGAGGTGGTGGAAAACCTCGACGCCCATCTCCAGTGCGTCCGAGAAACTGGCTGCGCCTACGGGCATGACCATGAATTCCTGGGGGTCCACGGAGTTATCCGCGTGCGCGCCGCCGTTGAGGATATTCATCATCGGCACGGGCAAGGCGCAGGCTGCCGGCACGCTGGCATAGCGCGTCAGATAGCGGTAGAGGGGCAGGCGTAGTGAGAGGGCCGCGGCGCGCGCTGCCGCCATCGAAACCGCGAGGATGGCGTTTGCGCCCAGTTTGCCCTTATTCGGCGTGCCGTCGGCCTCCATCATCCTGTGGTCCAGCGCCCCCTGGGCTGCCGCGTCCATGCCGACCACGGCCTTGGCCAAGGTCGTGTTGATGTTGGCGACGGCTTTGAGGACGCCTTTGCCGAGGTAGCTCGACTTGTCGGCGTCGCGCAACTCGAGCGCCTCATGCTCGCCGGTCGAGGCGCCCGAAGGCACCGCGGCGCGCCCGAGCGAGCCGTCTTCGAGGACGACGTCGGCTTCCACGGTGGGATTGCCGCGCGAATCCAAAATCTGCCGGCCTCGCACACGCACAATTTTTGCTGGCATCGTTCCTCCTGACCCTGGACCCTATCGTGGGGCGATGGATAAAGCCCCGCCTCTCAGGGGGCTGGCTACACGCCTGAGTGGCGTGGCCCGGCTCTTCAGACCCGGGGCACTTTCTTGCGTGCCGGAATCAGCTCCACGCCGAAATCCACGGGAATCATATCCTTTGGACTGGCCTCCTGGAAGCGGCTTTCGAGTTTCTTCAGGTAGGTCTCAGGGGCCGGAAGGATCCGCAGGTGGGCGGCCGCGGTGGCGACGGAGCGGGGTTCAAGCTGCATGGAGGCGCGCAGCAGCCGGCTACTCGGGCTCTTCGAGCATGGACTCTTCGCGGACGACCACGCGCACTCCGGCGTCGGTGATCTGGTAAAGCTTCTTGTCCGCAGCAAGGTTGTAGCCGATTTCGGTGTGCTCGGGCAGGTTGACATGCCGGTCAATGATGGCGTTGCGGATGCGCGCATACCGCCCGATGTTGACGTGATTGAAGATGATGGAATTCTCGACTTCGCAGTAACTGTTCACGCGCACGTCGTAGCCCAGCACCGAGCGTTTCACGCGCCCGCCCGAGATGATCGAGCCGCCGGCGACGATGGAATCCATCGCTACGCCCAGGCGGTCCGGATCGGCAAAGACGAATTTCACCGGGGGATACTGATGCTGCCAGGTGCGCAGGGGCCAGTTCTTATCGTAGAGGTTGAAGACCGGGGTGACCGCCACTAGGTCCATATTGGCCTCATAATAGGCGTCCACGGTCCCGACGTCCCGCCAGTAGAGCTCCCCGGTCTGACCCTCATCCACAAAGTTGTAAGCGAAGACGCGGTACTTGGAGAAGATCTTGGGCAGGATGTCGCGGCCAAAGTCGTGCGTAGAATTGAGATCCTCGGCGTCAGCGATCAGGATGGGGATCAGCAACTGCGTATTAAAGACATAGACGCCCATCGACGCGTTGACCTTGGCAGGGTTTGCGCGCGAGGGTTTGGGCTTGGCGGGCTTCTCCTCGAAGCCGATGATGCGCCAGTGCTCGTCGGTCTCGAGGACACCGAAGCGGTTGGCCGCCTCCTCGGGTGCCATTTCGATGGTGGCCGCGGTCACGTCGGCCCCGGCGTCGACATGCTGCTGGAGCATTCTCTGGTAGTTCATCTTGTAGATGTGGTCGCCGGAGAGCACGAGGACGTAGCTGGAGCGTTCGCTGCCGATCGAATAGATGTTCTGGTACACAGCGTCCTCTGTGCCGAGATACCAGTTGGCGGAGACACGCATCTTGGGAGGCAGCACTTCGATAAACTCGCCCAGGCCCATGATCGGCGACCAGCCGCGGCGCACGTGGCGGTTCAGGCTCAGGGCTTTGTACTGCGTGAGCACGAACACACGGCGGAGATCGCTGTTGATGCAGTTGGACAGCGTGACGTCGATGATCCGGTAAACCCCGCCGAACGGCACGGCCGGCTTGGCGCGGTCCCGCGTCAGCGGCCAGAGACGCTCCCCCTGCCCCCCGGCCAGCAGAACTCCGATGGCCTGGCGCATTAACGACATGGCTGCTCTGTCCTCGGCTCCGGTCGGCTAGCTCGGGACGACCGAATCGGTCCACTAGGCCTCGCCGGAAGGGTGCCCGGGTAGGGTTGCCGAGAGCCTTCCCCCAACGGGCATCATTCTAACAGCAAGTTTTCACAGGGCATATAGCCACTCTGGCCGGAGCCGCGTGGGGCACCGGCCGGGGGGCCCCCGGGTCTAGTACCCCCCATCGGCTGGGACGGCCGCTAACTCTCACATTCCAAAAAGAGTACTTGACTTCGGGTTGACGCTTGGTTAGAAGAGGCTCACAATAACGATTATTGGGTGTTCCTCTCAGCGAAATCTAAGCTCAGGGCGGACTTCCAACAGGGAAAGGGAGGTGAATACTGAGTGGCTGAAGTGATTATCCAGGAGAACGAATCCTTGGAAAACGCTTTGCGCCGCTTCAAGCGAAAGGTGCAGCAGGAAGACATCATCAAGGAAATCAAGAAGCACAGCTTCTATATGAAACCCGGGGAAAAGCGCCGGGCCAAGGAAGCGCTTTCGCGGAAGCGCCTGCGCAAAAAGCAGCGTCGTGAACAGGATTAGGCAACCAAGACCCTTGGGCTTTCCAGAGCAGCTTCGCACCAGTCGGCCAGCGGGACCCGCAGACGTCCTCCGCGAATCCCAGCCCAGTCTGACTCGGAGTCGCAGGTTGCCAGCCCCGCCCCCAGCGCGGAGCTCGGGAGCAGCAAATGGAATACCACGATAAGGTCCTGAAGTGTGCGGAGTGCGGCGCCGAGTTTGTCTTCACTGCCGGCGAACAGATGTTTTTCGCCGATAAGGGTTTCAAAAACGAGCCCAAGCGGTGCAAAGCCTGCAAATCCAAACGCGCTCAGACCTCAGGCTCGGGAAACTACCAGCGGGCCGAAACGAAAACGACCTGCTCGCAGTGCGGGAAGGAAACTACGGTTCCCTTCAAGCCCACGCAGGGTCGGCCCGTTTACTGCCGCGAGTGCTTCCAGCAGCGGCGATCCATGGGTTCCCCGGCCTAGTCGTGCCCTCGCGCCGGAGAGAACAGAATCGACCGAGGGTTCCGTCTTTCGGTGGCCTGCCCCAAGAGCATTCGAGGCGGGCGGCCGAGGGTCTCTTCCTCTCCGAATCTCCTCAACCGAACCTTCGGTGTGGCCTCTTGCCGCGGGAAATCCCGTGGCAAGGGGTGCTTTTTCTTGAGGAAACCTAAGCGGCCCGGCCAGAAGCCACCTTGGCCCTTGTAGGAACAATTTCGCGCAGGGCGGCAAGAAACGCCTGGGTTTCCCGGCGCGTGCCGATGGACACCCGCAGCCAGTTGCCCAGGGAGGGGAACTTGCGGCCGACCAGAATGCGACGCCGGTGGAACTGTTCGATCACCGGCTTGACGTCGCCGCCCACGTCGATCATCACGAAGTTGGCCTCCGAAGGGATGTAGCGGCGCGCGTCGCGTTCCAGCTCGCTGCACAGCCAGTGGCGCGTGTCGTTGTTCAGCTTGCGCTGCTGCGGAATATGGCCAGGGTCGGCCAGACTGGCCAGCCCCGCCTCCAGCACCGCCGCGTTGGCGTTGTTCGACAGGACGTGCTCGCGCATCGCGCGGATGTTTTCCTTGGTGCCCACGGCATACCCCAGGCGCATGCCGGCCATGCCGTACACCTTGGAAAACGTGCGCGCCAGCACCAGGTTCGGCACCTGGCCCAGCCACTCGAAGGCGCTTGCGTAGCATGGGTCCTCGACGAAGTGGTGATAAGCCTCGTCCACCAGGATGATCGTCGATTGGGGTACGCGCCCCAGGAAGGCGACCAGCTCGTCACGGGTAACAATCGTGCCGGTGGGGTTGTTCGGGTTGCACACGTACACCAGGCCGGTGGCCTCATTGCACGCCGCAGCCATGCGGTCCAGGTCGTGGCGGAAGTCGGCGGTGAGGGCGACCTTGACTCGCTGGGCGCGAGTCACCCGCGCGTAGGCCAGCACGGCTTCAAACGTCGGCTCCGCGACCACCACGTTTTTCCCCGAGCCCAGGAAGGCCATGTCCGCCATGCGCAGGATTTCGCTCGAACCGCAGCCCAGCAGCACATTGTCCGGTTCGACCCCGTGGAGCTTGGCCAGGGCTTCTCTCATGCGTTCTTCCAGGCTGTCGGGATAGCGTGCCGCCACCCGCTGGGAGCGCGTCATGGCCTCGAGCGCCTTTGGCGAGGGCCCGTAGGGATTCTCGTTGGAGTCAAGCCGAATGACGCCATCGCCTGGGCCGACCCGCTGGCGCGGCGCGGGGGGAGGCACGGCAGTCAACGACTGAACGAAGGACGGGACGACAAGGGCGGCGCCCAGGGCGGTGCCCAGATGGCAGGCGAACGCGCGACGGGAAAGGGCCCCCTCCATCATATCTACCTCCGCGGGCGTTAATTTGGGGAGTTGGTTCGGCCGCCATTATCTGTCCCCCGCCCTTGGCGTGCAAGCCGGTCAGCCCGGGAGCCCTGCGCCGGCCCGGCGGAGCGGGCAGTCCGCTGGAGGGGCCCCAGATTTTTATTGACTCTGCGTGCAATTCTGTGTTTCTCGCAGTATGATACCGGCGACTCGCCAACCCAGTACCTCGGTCCCGGAGGGACATGGGCCTGAATGGCGCACCGATTCACCATCGGCGTCGAAGAAAAACACCAGATTGTTGATCCTTCCACTGGCGAGCTTCGGTCCCACGGCAGTGAATTGATCGCTGCCACTCCGCCCGGCATGGGCGAGCAGATCAAGCCGGAACTCCACGAATCCATCGTGGAGATGGGCACGCGGATCAGCGAGAACGTCGAGGAGTTGCGCGGCGAACTCCATCCGCAGGATTTTGGAGGAGGGCACCAGCGCGGAGCGGCAGTTGCGCGTGTACCAGGAGACCAACGACTTCCAGGCTGTGGTACGGCATGTAGTGGAAGAAACGCGCGCCGGAGTCGGTATGCGGGCTTCGACCGCCGCCGGCGCGAATTGAAAGTGGGGAGAACGTCCCGGGCGGATCCCGGATCCAAGATCACACAAGGAGAAAAGGCTCATGAAAATTGGATTGCTGTGCGGGCGCGAACACAGTTTTCCTCCAGCGTTTATCGAGCGGGTGAATGAACTCGGCAAAACCGAGGGCATCACCGCCGAGCTTGCGGTCCTGGGCGGGACGCCGATGGGCGAGCCGGCGCGCTACCGCGTCATCGTCGATCGGATCTCGCACGAAGTTGACTACTACCGCGGCTACCTGAAGCAGGCCGTGCTGCAGGGCACGCACGTGATCAACAACCCTTTCTGGTGCAGTGCCGACGACAAGTTTTTCAACAATGCAGTGGCGCAAAAACTGGGTGTCACTGTGCCCAAGACCGTGCTGCTGCCGCAGAAGTCCTATCCGCAGGACGTGGACATCACCTCGGAGTCGCTGCGCAACCTCGAGTACCCGCTGGACTGGGACGCGCTGCTGGACTTCGTCGGGCGGCCGGCCATCCTCAAGCCGTTCATGGGCGGCGGCTGGAAGCACGTCTACAAAGTGAACAACCGTGAAGAGCTCCTGGCCGCCTATGACGGCACGGGGCACTACTGCATGATGCTGCAGGAATTCATCGACTTCCAGCAGTACGTGCGGTGCTTCACGTTCGGCAAGACCGAGGTCCTGCCCGTGGCCTACAACCCGCACGAGCGGCGCTACCTGGTCGAGCAGGTGGACCTGACCCCGGAGCTCGGTACGCGCGTGGTGCGCGACACCCAGACCCTCAGCCTGGCGCTCGGCTATGAAATGAACACGGTCGAGTTTGCCATCAAGGACGGTACTCCCTACGCGATCGATTTTATGAATCCCGCGCCCGACTTCGAGCGCGACCGCATCACCGAGGGCTACTTCGAGCGCGTGGTGGACAAGATGGCGCACCTGGTGATCGAGCGCGCCCTGAGCGGCAGCCCGGTCGATTCCTGGCCGCGCTGGGAAGAGATGCTAGGCCTGGGCGGTGCCACCGGCTTTGTCGGCGCGCCGCAGGTCAAAGCGGTCGCGGCCGCGGCCTGATGAGCCCGGCCGGAGCTACCGCTTCGCCAGCGCCGGCCACGCCCGCCGATGTGTGGCACGCGCTGCTGCGGTCGGATGTGGAGCTCAGCCCGGCATTCTGCAACGAGCTCGCCGCGCGCATGCGCGCGGCGCGGCTCACCTTCGGAGAACGGGTTCACTGCCCGTCTCTCCCGCTGTTTTCCTGAGCGAGCAGGACGAGCGCCGCGTCCGGCAGGTGGCGGAGACTCTCGCGAGCCTGGGCGAGAGCGTCGTGGCCGCGGCGCTCGATGCGCCCGCCCTGCTCGCCCAGGTTGCCCTCACCGCGGCAGAAGAGCGCCCGGCGCGGATCGATCCCGGCTACTCAACCGCCGGCACCGCTTCTCGCCTGGATGCCTTCCTGCTCCCTGATTCTCTCCAGTTCGCCAAGTACAACGCGGAATCGCCCGCCGGACCGGGCTACTCGGAAGCCCTCGCCGAGATCTTCAGCACGCTGCCGGTGATGTCACGTTTCTTGGAGCGGTGCATCGTACACCGGGCAACCCGGCGAAACAGCGTTGCGGGGCGTGAGGTCGCTGATCGCGCCGTTGCGGAGGTGAATCGCGGCCGGGCAGCCATCTCGGGCGTGACGACCCGGTTGCCGCAAATGACCGGTTCCGGACTCATGCGCGCAGTTGCCGCAGGAATTCTTCCAAGAGGTTTTGGGCCACGCGCAGGCGATACTTCGCTGTGGAGCGCATGTCGTCGATCGGAGCAATCTCCTGAGCCAGCGCATTTTTCGCGGCGGCGATGGCCGCGGGGCTTGGCTTCTCGGCTCTTAGAAGGGTCTCGGTGCGGACACAGCGAAGGACTGTGGGCGCCACGCTCCCGAGCGCGATGCGGATATCGCGAATGGTTTCGCCCTGTAGCTCGGCCGCGCCGGCAAAGCACACTTTGGAAATCGCCTGCGCCTTGCGCGTGCCCACCTTGCGGTAGTACTGCCGCCAGGCGCGCTTCGCGCGAGGCAGGCGAATGCGCCGGACCAGTTCCTCAGGTCGTAGGATTATTTGCTTGTACCCGGTATGAAAACCCTGGTAGGGCACCCAGCGCGAGCTGCGCGCCGACACCAGTTCGAGTTGCGCGTCGTAAGCCAGCAGCGCTGGCGGTGAATCAGCCGCGGGAGACGCGTTGACAATGTTCCCGCCGAGCGTGCCGCGGTTCTGCGTGGCGATGCCGCCGGTCTCCCGCGCCGCCTGGCAGAGCAACGGAAATTCCTGTTGAAGGATGGGGTGCGCCTGCACCTGTGTGTAGGTGGTCAGCGCGCCCAGCGTCACGTACTCCAGCGTGACTTCGATGCCCCTCAACTCAGACAACCTCCAGAGGCTGATGAATTTCTTGTGCGGAAGTTTGTCGGCTTCGAGCAGCACCATTAAGTCGGTGCCGCCGGCCATCGGGCGCCAGGCGTCGGGTTCGCGCTCGAGCAGCGCCAGCGCCGCGGGCAGATTGCCGGGCGCCTTCAGCTCATACGCGGGCAAGTAGGCCCTCACCGCCTGACCCCCTTGGCCTGGCACGCGCGCACGACCGCCTCGAGGATCTTCATGTAGCCCGTGCAACGGCAGAGGTTGCCCGCAAGCCAGGCGCGGATCTCGGCCTCGCTCGGATGTGGCGTGCGCTCGAGCAGGTTGACCGCGGCCATCACCATGCCCGGCGTGCAGATGCCGCATTGCGCGCCACCACAGGAAATGAACGCCTCCTGCACGGCGTGCAACTGGTCGCCGCTGGCGATGCCCTCGATGGTGGTGATCTGGCTGCCCTCGACTTGCAGGACCGGCACCAGGCAACTATTGACGATCTCGCCGTCAATCCACACGGTGCAGGCGCCGCACTCGCCTTCGCCACAGCCTTCTTTGGTACCCGTGAGCCGCAAGTCCTCGCGCAGCACGTCGAGCAGGCGCGCCATGGGGTAGGCGCGGAACCGGCGACGCTCGCCGTTCACGGTGCAGGCGATTTCGACCTTGCCCGCGCCGTCAGCCACGTGCGCCTGCCTGTTCGAGCGGTGCGAGTGCTTCCATGAGTGACTCCGGCGTCACGGGAATCTGGTGGAGGCTCACGCCCGTGGCGTTCTCGATGGCGTTGACAATGGCCGGAGCGGTGCCGTCCATGGGCAGCTCGCCGATGCCTTTGGCCCCCGCCGGGCCGTACGGGTAGTGCAACTCCTCGAAGAAGACGCGGATGCGGGGAACATCCACGGCCGTGGGCATCAGGTAGTTGGTCATCTGGCTGTTGAGCATGCGGCCCTCGTTCCAGACCACGTTTTCGTAGAGCGCATAGCCGATGGCCTGCGCCACGCCGCCCTCGATCTGTCCTGCGGCCAGCACGGGATGAATCACCTTGCCCACCTCCTGCACGGCCACAAAGTCATTCACCTCGGTTTCAAACGTCACCATGTCCACGGTCACCTCGGCGACATAAACGGCCCAGGCGTAGGTGCCGTAGGCGTCGCCTTGATACCTGACGTCGTCCCAGTGGATGCCCGGGGGAGGCTGATACTGGCTGCGGGCGCGCAGCGGGCCCTGGGTTTCGATGTAGCGCTTGCACGCGCGCTCAAACTCCGCCGAAGAGAAGCCTTCCTGGAGGAGACCGCTGCCGATCAAAGTCTGTTTCAATCCGAGGGTGGCCGATTCCACCAGCTTGCCCACCACCATGCACGTGCGTGAGGCCACCGTAGGGCCGCTGTTGGGAACCTTGGCCGTGTCGGGCTTGGAAATCTCGATGCGGTCGTACTCCAGCCCTAGGGCCTCCGCGGCGATCTGCGAAAAAACTGTGTTCGTTCCCTGGCCGATTTCCGTGCTGGCAGCCAGGACTCGAACGCGGCCCTGGGGCGTCGCCTCCACTTCTACCACGGACGCGAGGTGCTCTTCGCCCGAGCCGGTGAAGCCCGCGCCATGCATGAACGAAGCGAATCCGATGCCCTTCTTCCGCTGCTGCCCGGGATTTTCCCGGGCGAAGCGCTCCGTTTTTTCGTGGTAGCCGCTCAGCTCGAGGCCGCGGTCGAGCAGGTGGTTCATGTTGACGTCCTCCCGGATCACCTGCCCGGTGGCCGTGGCCTGGCCCGGCTGGATGAAATTCCTGCGGCGAAACTCCTCCGGGCTCAAGCCAACCGCGCGCGCCACGCGGTCCATGTGGCGTTCGAGCGCAAAGATGCTCTGGGGCGCGCCAAAGCCGCGGAAGGCGCCGTGGGGAGGAGCGTTGGTGGCCACGGCGCGGCTGCGGATGCGGACGTTCGGGCAGAAGTAAGGTCCCGCGGCGTGAATCGTGCCGCGCGAGAGCACCACCGGTGACAACGTGGTGTACGCCCCGCCGTCGATGACAAAATCGATTTCCATCCCCAGCAGTCTTCCGTCTTTGCTCACGGCGGTGCGATGCCGGGTGCGCGAGGGATGGCGCTTGGTCGTCGCGGCCATGTCTTCGGCGCGGTCGTAGACGATCTTCACAGGCTTCCCTGACTTCCACGCCAGCAGCGCGGCGTGGCCCGCGATTATCGAGGGATATTCTTCTTTGCCGCCGAAACCCCCGCCGGTCTCCGCCTGGATGACACGTATTTTTTCTGCCGGAAGTCCGAACAGGGTCATCAGAGCCTTGTGAACATAATAGGGGCATTGCAGCGAGCCCCACACCGTGACGCCCTTCAGCGGATCGGCCACGGCGATCATCCCATTGTTTTCGATGTAGAGCTGTTCCTGGGCCCCGGTGCGGTACTCGCCTTCCACGATGAAATCGGCGTGCGCGCAGACCTCGTCCACGTTGCCCTTTTCCACCAGGTAGGACTTGAAGACGTTGTCCTCGCCCCAGATCACTTCTTTCTTGCTCTCGGAATCTTCGATGGTGAAGACGGCGGGGAGGGGCTCGACCTCGATGCGCACCGCGCGCCGCGCCTCTTCCAGCAGGTAATTGTCGGGGTGCGCCAGAAGGACGATCGGTTCTTCCGGATGGTTCACCACGCTGTCAGCCAGGCAGGGCTGGTCGGGCACGAGCAGCGCCACGCCGTTTTCGCCGGGGATGTCTTTCGCGGTGACGATTGTGAATTCGTCCCACGGAATGCCCTCGCCGAACTGGATCGCGTGGATGCGTCCGCGCGCGGCCGGGCTGCGCACCGTTGCACCGTGTAGCATCCCAGGGAAGACGAGGTCGTCCACATAGCGCGCCTGCCCGGTAACTTTGTCGCGGCCTTCTTTCCGGGGAACTGGCCGCCCCACCAGTCGTTTTTCCGTTTGCGCTCCCATCGCGGTCCAGTCCCGCTCAGTAGGGGATTTTATCGGCCTTCTGTTCCCAGGCGCGAAAGGCCTGGAGAGCCTCCTCGCGCATGAGTTGAATCATGGGGATTTTCCGTCCGGAAATAGGCTGCTCAAACTGCTCGTAGATAAACGAATCATCGAATCCCGCTGCGGCGGCGTCTTTTCCCGTGCTGGCATAGAACACTTCAGCCAGCCGGGCCCAGTAGATCGCGCCAAGGCACATCGGGCAAGGCTCGCAGGTCGTATAAATCTCGCAGCCAGTAAGCTGGAAATGGCCGACCGTCCGGCAGGCTTCGCGAATGGCCACCATTTCCGCATGGGCGGTGGGGTCGTTCGTCGAGGTCACCCGGTTCGTGCCCTCGGCAAGGATTCTTCCGTCTTTGACCACCACGGCGGCAAAGGGCCCCCCGCGGCCCGTGCGCACGTTCTCGACAGCCAGTTCGATGGCCTTCTTCATGAACGGGTTGGGCATGGCCCCCATCCTGAAAGTGGCCAAGATTGTACCGAAATCGGTTGCCCGGCGCGGTCTGTTTTTCATCCGGTTTGCCATGGAGAACGTTGGAACGCATGCTTCTGCGCTCGCGCTCTCCGAGGACCGGCACAGGCGCAGCGTGGGGCCGGCCTAACGAGACGGCCTGCACCTGGTGAATATTGATTCCCATCAACGGTGCGGCATAACGGTTTTGCGCGATGGCGCGCGCGGCACGCCCGAGCTTGGTATGCATCACCAGAAAGTAGAGCGCAACACCCAGCACCAGGGCGATGCCGAACGAGATCAGCCACGGGGCATTGAGGGAGATCTGTGTTCCCCAATGCAGGTTCTTACTGAGCAACGGAATGTTGATCTGGTGATAGTCAGCGCCAAGCTGCAATTGAATTCCATCGGTGAAAATGAGGCCCAAGCCCAGGGTGAGCAGGATCTGCTTGAAGTCAGACTCACCGCGGATGGGTCTCAGCAGCCCCCAGTAAACCGCATAGCCGAGCAGGAACAGGAGGATCCCGGTGGCGACAAAACCGAAATAAGGGCTGACCCCGGTGCCCCGGAAGAGCAGGTAGGTGGCGTACATTCCGAGCATCAGGAAGGCACCGTGCGCGAAATTGACAATGCGCATGACGCCGAAGATCAGCGCCATGCCCATGCCGATCAGCGCGTAGAGCGCTCCGGTCAGCAGCCCGTTGAGAATGGCCTGGAGCGCGGCGAAGAATGTATCCACCCCGGGTCTCCCTTCCTCCTCAGAATCGGCGGCATGTGCTGGTGGCGGAACCGCGTGGCGCTGCTTTGCACAGCAGACCGGGCGAACTCGCGCCCCATCCTCTACCGCTGGTTCCACCGCGGCGCGGGAATGATCGGCTTGGCTTCCGCAGCGTCAGGCGGCCAAACCACCCGGTATTGTCCGCCCTGCACCTGAGTGACCAGCACGGGATGCTGGTTTTGCCCAGTGGGATCAAATTTGATCGGCCCGAACGGTGTCACCCGCGTGTCCACCTGTTTGAGCGCGTCCCGGATCGCCCTGGGCTCAGCCGAGTTGGCCTTCTTGATCGCCTCGGCCGCGGTGATTAGCGTGATGTAGGCCTCCATGGCGTGGTAGGCCGGATGGGATGCGTATCGTTTGAAATACTCGTCGTCAAATTCTTTCGACCCCTGCCACTTGGCCGACGGCAACCACTGGGACACGGAGAAAGTGTACTCGGCGCTGCGGCCCGCGCCCTTGTCGGTCGTGGGGAACTCGGCGGCGGCAAAACCCGTGCCGGCCGAAGTGTAGTAGGCCGGGTTGAGCCCGACCTGCTCGGCCTGGCGCATCAGCGTGGTAGCGTCGAGCAGGTAGGACGCAAAATAGACAACCGCAGGGTTCTTCGCCTTCACCCGCTGGAGCAGCGCCTTGTAATCCGGAGAGCTGGCTTCATAGGCTTCGGTGTCCACCACCTCGATCCCGGCTGCCTTCGCGGCGTCGAGCATGGACTTCTGGCTGGACTGGCCGAAGTTGGTGTTCTCATAAACAATGGCGATGGTCTTGGGCTGGCCGTTGTTTTTCAGGAAGTCGATCGTCGCCGCAGCGTACGCGCCCGAGCCCGCGCAGATCCGAAACGTCCACGGCGAGCCGCTCTGCATGACGTTGTCCGCAATCGCCGTAGGCATGAGCAGAGGAATCTGCTTCTGGGTCACCACCGGAACAATGGCTCGGGTGCTTTCGCTGGAGTAGGCGCCGAGGATGATGGGAACGCGGTCCTGGTCCACCAGCTTCGCCACGCCTTGTACCGCCTGGTCCGGCTTGCTCTGGTCGTCGTAATAGTCGAGCTCGATGGGTTTCCCGAGCAAGCCGCCCTTGGCATTCAGCTCATCCAGCGCGATGGCGTAGCCCTTCTTGTGGGCTTGGCCGAACGCGGCGTTGCTGCCGGTCAGCGAAGTGATGACCCCGATCCGCGTGGTGTTGCCTGTCCCGCCTTTCTGGCCGGTGCCCTTGCACCCAGCGAATCCCAGGGAAAAAGCCAGCGTGGCACTCGTGAATAGGCATGTCATCCGCTTCATGCTTGGCTCCTTTGCACGGGAGGCGGCGGCTGGGCGTATTGTAGTTAGCAAAGAACCGCGAGCACAAGGCGCTCGGGCACGGCGCGCTCCGGTGCCCCTTCCGCCCGAAGACGCAGAGGCCAAACCGCCGTTTTCACGGCGCCATTACCGGGGGCCCTGCGTTGTTCCTTCTGAAGATTCTCGACGCGCCCCGCAGATGACTCTCAGAATTATTGGCGAGCCGGGGCGGGTCACTCCTGCAGCTTCTCCGGCACCACTCCGCGTGATCGGGATCGGCCGGCAGATCCGCCGGAGAGCAGCACGCAAGTCTGCGGTGGGCTCGCCTCATTCGGATCAGGCACGAACGGATTCCCCGGGCAGACTCTAGGCGCGTTGTTCCGCCGCCACGTCAATTGACGGGCCTGCGCGCGGCAGGTAGGATATTGTCAAGCAGGACTGGAGAGGGAAATGGCCAAGAAGAGTCAACTCACAGCAGTCGCGGTGAAAATCGGAACCGCCTTGGGGCGGGCTGACCGCACGGCCCGCACCGTCGGGGAAGCAGCGAAGGTGGCCAGAGAACAACTGACGGAATTAACGAAGCAGGTCGAAGCTCTCGCGCGTGAACTCAAGAAGACTCGCGAACGCCTGAAGCACGCCGTGCGCTAGGCCAGCAGCCAGCATTCCAATTCCCTACGCTGCCTGTGTCTCCGGCGCATCGTCACAGCCACGTTCCAGGCGGCCTTCCATTCAGCCAGAAAAGATTTCTAGCACAAACCTCTTGGGAAACTCGGAAGCTCTTGCGAAGTTACGTGGAGTTGCCGCAAGGATTTTTTCCGCGCTGCGCTGCGCGAGTGGAACCAATTCTCGAATTCCAAGCGTGGTGGGCCCTCGATCAAAAAAGAATAGTGACGGGACGATATCCGACGACCTGGTGGAACGTAGCCGTACTTTACTGCATTGTGCATCTTGACGTGGACCGAGCAGAACGCCGGCACCCCGCCTTCCGCAAGGGGTTTCCAACCGCGATAAGCGCGGAATCTACGCCCACGATGAACAAGGTCGATAACAGCCCCAGGTGTCTTTCTCCGGGCGACTATGGACTCACGAATTGCTTTGTTGAAGATTTCGCCACAAATAAGGACCCCTACTCAGTGGCCAGACAACTGAAGGGATCGCTCCTCTGGGAAACCCAGTCGACCAGCAAGTTTTGCGTCGCCTGCGAACCCTGCACGTTGTCTCCAAATCCCTAGGTCTATCTCACCTGGGCTCCAACACACTGCGAATGATCTAAGTGTGCCGCTTTCGACTTGCCTCTCTAGGTTGCCTTCTCACCGCAGAGGCGCTATTTCGAGGTGATCCCCGATCTGCCCGCCCGACGGCACCAAGCCGCGCGAGGTCCTCAAGAAGAAAGACTGGATGCGGGAATTTGACGAATCGCTGAAGTAGAAGAGCGGCCTTTCTTGAAGCTGTTCCGATCCGCTATTTCAAGCTTGATAGCAACTGTCGCACACGAGCAACCACCTCAGGTCCCAGAATCACCACGAATATCACAGGAAATGAAAAACACCAGCGAGCGCTGGCTTCCACGCTCCGTCTTTCGCCTAGCGAGCCAAGTCCCGCACTGGACATACTCAGAAGGGGAGCTGGAGCGCTTGCAAGGCTTGGGCTTCGCTCGGTTCCCCAGCGCTGGTCGGGCGGTCAGCCGCTGCTTACGGTGGGCGGCCAAGGCATCCAGCGTGGCCCACCCCGACTAGTGGTCACCTTTACCGCTGTCACTTCTTTTTATCGCCGTCATCGCCACCACCACCACCCCCAGCAGCATTTTTCAGGGTGCTGGTGCTGTTGGAATACACCTTGTTGATCCCGTTTGACACCTTCTGGATCGAAGCCGCCGCAAACAAGGCGATGAGGGTCCCCACCAACACGTATTCGACGAGGTCCTGCCCCAACTGTTCTCTCCACAGGCGAAGCAAGAGTCTCTTCAGTTTCTTCATTGGCTTGCCTCCCTTGCGCATTGGAGAAGCCGAATCTCTCGGCTAACCCTGAGCATTCCTTTTGCCAACCTCGATCCAGCTCGAGCCGCTTTCGACTTTGGAAATCCTGATCGCCGCCTTATATGTTTCTTACGCCCGAACCCATTCGAGGAAAGCTGCGGGGAGGGAAAACTCGCACTTCCAGTATACACGAAACGGGTAAAATGCAAGAACTATTTTGGGGGGTCCAAGAAAACTTGCAGGCGGATAGGTTGCAGATCTGCTGGCACGACGGTTGTGCCGACTTGCTTTACTGCTGGGGACTAGTACTTAGGCGAACTTGAGCGAGGCGCTGAAAAAGCGAAGGAGGCATCCCGCCAGTCCACGAACCCTTTTTGGTGCATCCAGCGTGGCCCACCCCGACTAGTCTTCGCCACCGCCGCCTTTAGCAAGACTTTTTAGGTTACTGGCGTAGTTGGAATACACCTTGTTGATCCCATTTGATACGTTCTTCAACGAAGCCACCGCAAACAAGGTGATGAGAACCATCACCAACACGTATTCCGCGATGTCCTGCCCCAACTGTTCTCTCCACAGGCGAAGCAACAGTTTCTTCAGTTTCTTCATTGGCTTGCCTCCGTTGCGCATTGGAGAAGCCGAATCTCTCGGCTCACCCCGAGCATTCCTATTGCCAACCTCGATCCAGCTCGAGCCGCCTTCGACTCTTGAAATCCTGATCGCCGACTTATACGTTTCTTACGCCCGAACCGATTCGAGGAGAGCTGCGGGGAGGGAAACTCTGATTTTAAGTATACACGAAACGGGCAAAATGCAAGAAATATCTTTTTGGTCCAGGGGAACCTGCAGGGAAGGGGGCATCCCGCCAGTCTGCGACCCCTTTTGGGAGACCCAGGAGATAACACTCAACAACCGTTGCAAGTAAAAGAGTTACGAGTCAATTCCGCTCTACTGCTCACCGCGCCAGGCGGCTCCAAGTGGCAAAATCAGCAACTCCCGGCAAGGAGCTGGGCACAAAATTGACACGCGCGGGGGGGCCTCAGTTTTCGTACCACGGAATCGAAAAAGTGAGCCCGTTCGCCCATGTTCTGTTCGGTGGGTTCCACGCTAAGGCGAACGTGCCGACAACGAACCTGGTAGATTCTGATGCCACTCTCAATGTCTATGTCAAAGAGGAAGACATTGGCTTCCTCGGCGGCAACGACTTCCGCGGCGAGTCGAGCACGAAGGGCCGCACTGAGCTCCCGTTCAGCGCTGCCTCATGCTGTTTCCACAGACCGGACGCTACGACGTTGCCCGTGTAGGTGGGCGCGGGCCAAACCACGCCCTCGGATGGCCGCCACAAACAGCCGCGAACAAATAGAAGATGGCAGCCAACAGGAGCAAGGCTTTCAGGCCAATGACAAACGAAGCGTTCTGAGCTAGCCCCCCGGCAACAGCGCCGACGATGTTGCTCCCAAACGACCTGGATTTGTCTTCGCAGCGGCGAAAAGTCTCCGTGAAAATGACACCGGCAAAGAAAACCGGCAAACCGTAGGCGGCGGCCAAGAGAATGCCCAGGCTCCGCGGACCAAACGGCAACTGCTGCCACGGGACGACGTAAATCGCAATCAAGGATGCAATCAGCGCGACATAGTACGGCCCCAGCCGGTCCGGTTTCCGCCACTGCACCCAGAAATTCGCCAATACGAGCATCAGCAGAATGGCGGAGAGCGCCACGCAGTTCACCCACCAGGTCGCACCAAAATACAGGGCCAGCCGGCTGACCAACTGTGTCTCAAGAAGGAGGAATCCCGCGCCCAGAAAGAAGAAATTCCAGGTGGAGATTTTCGCTGGCGCGAGGTCCCGACGCGTCAGCGCCACTGCCATCACCAGGAGAATCAACGAAATCGCAAGGTACGCGCGCGGGATCGTGTGGCCCCGGTGATAGACGTAGGGCCAGTCATCGGTGGTCAGCTGAGGCGGATCGGACGCAGGAGAATAGGGCGGAGGATTCTCTGCCACGAGCATGCGCAGGTCGGGTCGTGCCGCGCGCCTCCAGAAGTCCGGATCGTTGGAAGCGAGGAACACGGTGGCCGGCCGCGCATAGAAGACGACGGGAGGCTTTCCGAAAAGATGCCCGAGCATGGCGTAAAAGCGCTCGCCCATCCAGGTCCATGGCTCGACCACCGCAAACTTGACGACAAGCACCCCGGACGGCTTCAACAGATTTGTCGCTTCGCGGAACGCCTCTTCGGTGTACACGTAGTTGTCGATGCGCATGTTGCTGTAGCCCGAAAACTGCGTATGCGAATCGAGCATCCCGAAGATGATCACGTCATATTTCTCTGTGGTTTGTCGGAGGTATGCGCGGGCGTCATTCAGGATCACGTGGACACGCGGGGAGCTGTACGGATGGTCCGGATGGAGGCTTTTCCCAAGCGCATAGATCACCGGATCAATCTCCACTGCGTCGATTTGGGCCGCTCCGTTTTTCAACGCCGCTGCAGCGTCGTTCCCAGCCCCGGCGCCGACGATGAGGACCCGGTCCCGCCGTTCGACAAAGCGAAAAGGGGCATCATAGGAGCTGCGCTGGTACTCCGGGGCCAAGTCCGCGTGCCGGGACAAAAACTCCGGGGACAGACTTACGAGCGTCATGTAGAAGGTGTTGTTGACTTGGATTTTGTATTCCTGCTCGCCGAGACTCTTCACTTCGAGCTTCTGGTAGGGAGACCAGTACGTCTTTGTGCCGCCGGAATGCGCAAGGTGAAAAAGAAGGAGACTTCCGGTCAGGAGCACCGCACCGGCCACGTTAAACCGCCTCGATGGATCACGGACCAACACAAAAAACAGGAGGGCCAAGCCGAACCAAATTTCCGGAGAAAGGCGAAGGAAGGCCAGTCCGGCGAAGAGCCAGATGCCCGCCAAGCTGCCCGCCAGGTTGGCTGTGTAGGCGCTCACGGGATTCTTCGCGGCGTCCAGGTACGTTCCAACCCACCGCCCGAGTGGGATCATCGTTGCTACCACAAGGAGAAGGAAGCCTGCCACGAACAACGCTGAAACGATGAAGAATCTCACCAGTTCAGAAACCTGCCGGGGCTTTCCCAAGCGCGCCCACAGCGATGCATTGGACGAAAAAGCCAGGCCCGAAGAAATGCTTTCCAGAATTTCCTTCCATACGGGGATAGGCACCTCGACCAGAGCGACGAGAAGTCCAAGCGCAACCGCATCGAACAGGTGTACTTTCTTCCGCCCGGCCTGATAGCACCCCAGACCAAATCCGAGGAAGCAGGCTACGAGGGCGAGGTTTTGGAAGTAGGCAAAGACGCGAACCTCGGTGCCGATCCACCGGATGAGCAGAATCTCGATGTAGAGGGCGGCAAAGCTCACCAAAAACAGTGGCCAGAGGACTCGTTCACTGGGAGGGTCTTGCAGAAAGAAGTACTTGCGAAGCCGGCCAGCGCCCATAACCAACGCGAAACCCCGATGGCCAGGAGCGTTCGAGGTGGTCAAGCACGGCCTCCTTCGAAGACGAATTTAGGCGTCTGCGAAACGGAGTTTATGTCCAACGCATGGATCGTTCGTGGTAGAAAGGTACCACAGCGGCAGGCATCGCTCCACACCGAGCGACGGCAGCGTCAGTACTCTTGGGTCACAGGGAAAAAACAGCGGGTCACTACCCCGGAGAAGC
>JACQDH010000092.1 GCA_016201215.1 Acidobacteriota bacterium
CCCCCACGGGCCTACCATCTTTCATCGCCCATGGCTTCCGTCTACATCCTGCAGAGCCACTCCAGCGGGCGCTACTACGTCGGTTCCACAAATGATCTCTCTCGCCGACTCTCGGAGCAGGACCGTGCTCACTCCCAGGCCACCCGGGGGCGTGGCCGTTGCCCGCGCGAATCTCCACGCCGAGGGTAGAAATGCCATTGGCGGGAAGACGTGACCCCGCCGGGCTGAGCAGGAGCAAAGAGAGAGTCGAGGGAAGGCTTCGACCGGTGATGAGGCCGAGAATCAGGAGCCCCAGAATTCCGAAACCGCCGAGCAAGCGAAGCCAGCTTTGGCCGGATGCCATGTAGGTTCCGATCGCCGCCGCACTGCCGCGCGGATTACACCTCAGGTTTTTCCGAGTGGAGGCCCGTGGTGCTGCCTTCTGAGCATTCTGGCTGGTGCCCAGCCGGAATGCGGCTGAGTGCATTTCTCGGCCGATGGCGTTGGTGTGGGAGAGTTACTGGACTTTGCCCCCGCGGAGCACTTCACGAACCGTCCGTGCGAGAAGGCTGCGGGTGAAGGGCTTGGTGAGCAGCACGTCGTTTTCGTGCAATTCGCCCTGGCGGACCGTGGCATACTCGGTGTAGCCCGACATGTACACCACCTTCATCTCCGGACGCAGGGGAGCCAGGCGCCCGGCCAGCTCGCGACCGCCCATGCCCGGCATGACCATGTCGGTGACCAGGAGGTGGATGGGGCCCGGGTGGTGCGTGGCAATCTCGATGGCCTGGGCGCCATTCCTGGCCTCGAGCACGGTGTAGCCGGAGAGGCCGAGGAATTCGCGCGCCACTTCGCGCACGTCCCGTTCGTCTTCGGCGAGCAGGATGGTCTCGGTTCCTTGGGGGGACTCGGCGGAGGATGGCGCCGGCCGCCCTGCTTCGACGAGTTCCTCGACCCGCGGCAGATAAATCTTGAAGGTAGTGCCTCGCCCGGGCTCGCTGTACAGCCAGATGTATCCGCCGCTCTGCTTCACCACCCCGTATACGGTGGCCAGACCCAACCCCGTCCCTTTCCCCTTGTCCTTGGTTGTAAAGAACGGCTCGAAGATGTGCACCTGAGTTTCCGCATCCATGCCTATACCATTGTCGGTGACGGCCAGCATGACGTAGGAACCGGCGACCAGGGGCGGATGCCGCCGGGCGTAGGCCTCGTCGAGATCCACGTTGCTGGTCTCAATGATGAACTTGCCGCCTCTCGGCATGGCGTCCCGGGCGTTCACGGCCAGGTTCAGGATGACCTGCTCCATTTGTCCCGGGTCGGCTTTCACGCGCCCGAGCGTGGGGTCGGTCAGGAAGGCCAGTTCGATGTCTTCGCCGATCAAACGCGGAAGCAGCTTGCCCATCTCGGCGACGACGGCGTTCAGGTCAATCACCTTGGGCTGTAGGACCTGCATGCGGCTGAAGGCAAGCAACTGACGGGTCAAGCCCACGGCGCGATCGGCCGCTTTTTCGATCTGCTCGATCTTGCGGTAATGCCAGTCATCGGTGCGCACGCGGTCGAGCAGAAGCTCGGTGTGTCCCTTGATGACCATCAGCAGGTTGTTGAAGTCGTGGGCCACACCGCCCGCCAAACGCCCCACCGCCTCCATCTTTTGCGCCTGGCGAAGCTGGTGCTCCAGCAGCCGCTGCTCGGTTACGTTCTCAGCAATCATCTCGTAGCAGGCCGCGGCGCCGTCCGCGTCGCGCACCGGCCGCCCGCTCAGGCGCACCGTAATCGCGGTGCCGTCCTTGCGCTTCCATCCGACTTCGATGCCCTCGATCCGCTCCGGGTGGCTGTGGATGATCCGCGAGCGCTCGCCGGGATCCCGATGGACGTCCGTATCGAAGTTCACCGCCAGCAACTCGGCTTCCGCGGCATATCCGAGCATCTCCACCAGGGCCGGATTGACGTCGAGCAAGCGCCCCTCGGCGTTGACGCGGTAGATACCGTAGGGCGCGCCCTGCACCAGGGAACGGTAGTTCGCTTCCGAACGCCGCAATGCCTCTTCGGCCCGCTGGCGTTCGGTGATGTCGCGCGTCACGGCCAGAACCAGCGGTGAGGCGTCGGACTCGTTCGGGAGCAGCACTGCGTAGGTCTCCATCCACCGACGGGTGCCTTTCAGGCCGCTGAACTCAAATTCCATGCTTTCCTTATGGCCCCGGCAGACCTGCTCGATGAACTGGCGGAACTTCTCCCTGTATTCGGGGCAGACCAGTTCATGGACCGACTTCCCGATGACTTCAGAAGGATGATCGGCTTCGCACATCGCCAGGCCGGCCGGATTTATCTCCAGCAGGGTGCCGTCCGGCGTGACGAGCTTGACGCACTCCGGCTCGGTACTGATGATGGCGCGGAGGCGATTCTCACTGGCCCGGAGTGCAGCTTCGGCCTTCTTGCGCTCGATCGCCAGGGCGATCTGCCCTCCGACGGAAGCCAGGAATTCGAGGTCGCGCTCGGTGTAGGCACGCTCGTCCTCATAGTGCTGCAACACCAGCACACCGATGGTTTCCGAAGGGGTCCGCAGCGGCACACCCAGCCACGTCGGCGAGGGCGTCCCTACCAGCTCGACTTCGCCCTGTTCGACCAGCTGATCAAACAGCCTCTGAGGTATCAGCATCGGGCGGCCGGTGCGGTACACGTACGCCGTGCAGCTTCTCCCGACTTTCATGGGCGGCGGAGCAGTATCGAACTGGTCCACGAAGAAGGGGAAGTGGAACATGCAGGTGGCGCGATCGTAGAGGGCGACAAAACAGTTTTCCGCATACAACACTTTGCGGAGGGACAGATGGATCAGGTGCAGGAGTTCGTCGAGGTTCGCCGTGACGTTCAGCCCGTGAGTGATCTCGAACATCACCTGGCGTTCGTCCTCGGCCCGCTTCCGCGCGGTGATTTCCTCAACCGTGCCTTCGTAGTAGAGAATCGTTCCGTTCGAATCGCGCACCGCGCGGGCATTCTCTGAAAGCCAGAGCTTGTTCCCGTCCTTGCGATAAACCTGATACTCAAATCCCTCGACGACGCCTTCCTTCTCCATGAGTCGCTTGAACTCGGCCCGGCTCCGGGGATCCACATAGACCTGCTGGCCGATGTCGGTGACGCTGGCCATCAACTCTACGGGCGAGGCGTAACCGTACATGCGCGCCAGCGCAGGATTCACGCTGAGGTAGCCCCCTTCGGGCGTCGTCTGGAAAATCCCCTCCACAGCGTTTTCCACGATGCTGCGGTACTTTTCCTCCGCTCGCCGCAGCGCGGCTTCCGCCTTCTTCTGCTCAGTGACGTCGCGATAGTTGACGACGACGGCACCGACCCCTGGATCGGCGAGCAGATTGTGGCCGGAGACTTCGACACACCTCCAGGCACCGTCCTTGGCCTGCAGGCGGAACTCCGTGTTCAGGATGCCCCCGGGCTTTCCGAGCAATTCGGCCAGCAGGTTTCGGACGCGCTCCTGCTCCTCCGCATGGATGAGCTCGAAAGCATTTCGACCCACTAATGCTTCGAGCGGATAGCCAAGGATGCGGGTGGTGGAGGGACTGGCGTAGAGGATGGTACCGTCGGCCGACACGAGCACCTTCATGTCCGAGCTGTGCTCGATCAGGGCGCGAAGACGCTGCTCGCTGACCGAGGCGCCGGTCGCCGAGCGCCAGTGGGACGTCAACTCGCGGGCCACCCCCATCGTTCCAATGATTCTTCCTTCCGGATTGCGCAGCGGTTCGATGTGGGCATCAAATGCCTGCTCACCCCAGGTGGCTTCAAAGGTAGAAGACTCGCCCTGGAGCGCCCGGCGGTGCGCGTCGATAAAGCGCAGATCAGGATCCTGTCGCTGGAAGTAGTCAAGCAGGCTGACGTCCTTCAACTCATCCGGCTTGAGGTTCAGCAGCGCCAGGCCGGTACCCTGCACAGAGAGCACGCGGAGATTGGAGTCGGTGGACCAGAAGATGGTGGGGACTCTCTCACCGAGCCGGATCTGCGAATCCACTCGGGGCGCGAACTTCCGTATTGTGGACTCAAGGTCCTTCTGCATGGCGCGCGGATCGCCGACCGCTGAGAGAGCTAGGATCATTCTACCCGGACGCTAGGGCAGAGCCTCGGCGGGCCTGAGGAGGTGTAGCCAAAACGTAATAGGATTCGGGGGAGAAAGGCAACCAAACCCACGCTCCGCCCCGCCGATCATCAGCCGCTGGCGAACGCTTCCGTCGGCGATTGACGGCGTGTTACCCTCCCGGCGGAACGCCCGCGCAGCACGACACATCGGTACTTGATCGGGGCGATTCGGCCACGAACCGGGCTCCGGCGCGCCAAGGAGGAGAAAAATGCACACCAAGATCTGGACGGACATGTTTATCCTGGGATTGCCGGTGCTGGAGAAAATCGCCCGCCCGGTGATTGTCTATCTCTTTCTCGTAGTCGGATTGCGGCTAGCCGGCAAGCGAGAGCTGGCACAGCTCAATCCGTTTGACCTGGTCGTGCTGCTGACGCTTTCCAACACCGTGCAGAACGCCATCATCGGCGAAGATAACTCCGTGACCGGAGGGATTATCGGCGCCACCACTCTGCTGCTGGTCAACTACCTGGTTGTGCGCTTCCTGTACGCGCACCGGCGACTCGACCGGATTGTCGAGGGCAAGCCCGAAGTACTCATCGAGAACGGCAAGGTGAAGAAGAGCCGGCTTGGCAGGGAATTTATCACTCTCGAGGAACTTCAGGCTGCCGCGCACAAACAGGGGTTCGCCTCGCTCGACGAGGTTCAGAGTGCGGTGCTCGAGCCGGGCGGCACACTATCGTTCGTCGGAAAGAAGCCGGCGCCGGAGGAAGAACGGCATGTAGAAGTGCTCAAGCGGTTGGACCAGGTGATCCAGGAGGTCGCACAATTGCGGAGAATGCAATCGCCTCCGCCGGCCTAGCCGCAGAGAACTCGTGCTGGGTGGGGAAGGACACCTAACCGCGCGTTGTCGCCGTCGTCATGCTGCCCCGTTCAGTGCAAGAGGAGCCCGACCCAGCGGGGTGGCACCGGCGACTAACACCGCCGGAATCACCATAGCGAGAGAAACTGGCGCCAGTGACGAATCCTGACGCCCTTCCTCGGCGTGCTCGTCCAGCTCGCGCACCTCCTCGGCAACGTGTTCTTCCGCGCGGTCAGAGAGTCCGATCAACCTAGAATGCTCAGGAGTTGGAAGGATAACGAAACGGTGGGCGGGTGCAACTCGTCACCGGGCAGCGGGGACTAGCCGCTCGGCGCAGCACGGCGATTCGCTGGGCAGCAATTACGCCACGGCGATGTGCTCGCCAACGCTCCGGACCGGGGGAAGGATTTCGGTGCCGGCCTCGCCGCGAAGGGCTGCCCCTACCTTCTCCGGTGAGGTGATGATGACGCGGTGACCACCCGCGCGCAGGAACTCGAGCGCCGCCTCGATCTTCGGACCCATGCTGCCAGGCGGGAATTCGCCAGCCTCGAGGTA
>JACQDH010000099.1 GCA_016201215.1 Acidobacteriota bacterium
TTGCACGCGGGAAGAACATCTGCTTCGAGAAGTGACTAGCTTTCAGCTTTCAGTTCTCAGCCGTCAATTTTCCGTTTTCAGTGCTCAGCGCGCAGATTTCCGTCTTCAGCCTTGATCCTTGGAGGGGCCGCGGACCTCTAAGCCTTTTGACGGAGCGCCGCTTCTCTGCGAGTGGGAGAGCACGGCAGGGGTTGGCGGGGATGGCCCTAGCGGAACCTTTTTCCGAGTTCCGCGAGAGTTTCCAGGAAGACGTGGCCGACGATGGCCAGGCTGCGCGGGCTGATCTTGTCCAGCGTGTCGCCAGCAGTGTGCCAGTAGGGGGCTTCGAGGTCGATGACGTCCACCGCGGGGACGTTGCGCTTCAGGAAGGGCATGTGGTCGTCCTCGATGCCCGTCTCTTCGGCAATAAAAATGTTCTGATAGCCCAGGCGGGCGGCCGTGGACCAGACCAGATCGGTGAGCCAGCGCGTGGAATTCGACTCGCGCTTGACGCGCAGGCTCCTATCCCCGATCAGGTCGGCGAGCAGCAGGGCCTTGATGCGCTGGAGCTCACCGGAGAGAGCCAGTTTCGCGGTCATCTGCCGGCTGCCGTAGGTGCCGTCGGTGGCGCTCCACTCGACGAACGCTTCTTCGCCATCGAAAAAAGCGATCCAGATGGTCAGCTTGTTCTTACGACCGCAGAGCAGCCGGGCCATCTCCAGCATCATCCCGGTCGAGGAACCGCCGTCGTTGGCGCCGACAAAGTTCTCCAGGCGCTTGGTGTCGTAGTGCGCGGCCAGCAAGACGACGCCGGGGCGCGTACCGGGGATCTTGACCAGAATGTTTTTCATCGCCACCGAGCCCAGGGGCGTGGACGCGTGGAAATCATCTTGCTCGACGGCGCAGCCGAAGTTACGAAGCTGCCCCAGGATGTACTCCTGCGCGCGGCGGATGCCTTCGCTCCCAGACCACCGCGGGCCGATGGCTACCAGGCGCTGGACATGCGCGTAGGCTTTCCGGCCGTCGAAGCCACCGGTGGTATCAGCCGGCGGCGCGGCGGGTGGTTGCTCCGGGACGCCTTGCGCGGCCGCCTGCGTTGCCGTCTTCTGCGGCTCCGCGCGGCACGCCGAGGTCACCAGGCAGCACAGGAGCAGCCCGGAAAGCAGCCCACGCATCATCGCTGGATCTTCGCGGGCATCAGGTTAGGGTGACGCGGCGCCAGCCGCCGCGGCGGCCCGGCGCTTCTTACGCACCACCAGCGCGGAGACACCGATGCCCAGCAGGTAGAGAAGCATCATCGGGCACATGAAGAGGGTCATGGTGAATGCGTCGGTGGTGGGCGTCACCACCGCTGCCAGGATGGCGATGATCAGCACGGCGTAACGGAAGTTGTTCCACATGAACTTTGGAGTCACGACGCCGAACAGCGACAGGAAAAAGACCAGCACAGGAAGTTGAAATACGATGCCCAGGCCCAGCAGGATGACCAGGGTCATCTCGAAGTAGTCGTTCATGCTGATCATGGCTCGATACGGCCCCGGGAAACTGATCAGGAAACTGAGCGTCATGGGCAGCATCACGAAATAGGCAAACGCCATCCCGGCCAGGAAGAGGGAGAGCGAGGAGAAAATGAACGTCACGACGGCGCGGCGCTCGTGCCGGTAAAGGCCCGGCGCGACAAACAGCCAGATTTGATAGAACACGTAGGGCGAGGCCAGCACGATGCCCAGATACAGGCCCACAGTGATGAACATCTGCAAGGGCCCCAGCGGGCTGGTGTACACGAGCTTGTCGTCCATCTTGGCGTCGCGCAGCGCCTTGAGCATGGGGCGCGCCAGGATGACGAACGCTTTGTCGGAATAGTAGAGCCCGACGATCAGCCCGAGTCCGACGGCGATGAGCGCATGGATGAGGCGCGTGCGCAATTCCGACAAGTGGTCGAAGAAGGACATCTTCGACGTGGGGTCTTCCTTTTCGGCAGGAGCGTCGCGGCCTTCAGGCTGGCTTGGGATCGCCATCAGCGGGTTTCTCTCCGGCGTGGAGCTCCTCGGATCCCAGCGCGGGCGGCGCGACTTGGGGCGGGAGAATCGCATTGGACTCGGTGGAACCTTCGGCCAGAGGAGCCGGTTCGGCGGGCGGTTCGACCACTTCGCTGGCCTTGGCCTCGAGTTCCTTGCTGTGGCGTTCGAGCTCCCGCATCTCTTCATCCACGGCCACGCGCAGGTCGGTGGAAGCCTTCCGGAATTCGGCCAGGGCTTTCCCCAGGGTGCGTCCGAGTTCCGGCAGCTTGCGCGGCCCGAAGACGATCAGCGCCAGAACGAAGATGACCACCAGCTCGGAGAAGCCCAGATTACCCATTGCGCAGCATTCCTCATCGGCATCATAGAAGAGCGTTTCCGGGGTGTCAAACCGCCCGTGCTGGTATGCTATACTCAATCCACGAGTGGAGAAAGCGAGGCGTAGATGCGGGCGGACAGGCGCAGTGCGCTGTTGGTCGTAGGTGTACTAGTTGTTTCGGCTGTACTGGGCGGCCTCTACGGGCCCTCCGTGCGGGCCACGGCTTCCGGCGCCAGCGACCTACAGGGGGCGGTCAAAAACTTCACCCGCGTGCTGGCCATCCTGCAGCAGAACTACGCCGAGCCGGTGGACACCGACCACGCCCTCTACCAGGGCGCCATCCCCGGCATGCTGCGGGTGCTCGATCCCCACTCGAATTTCTTCGACTCCCGCCAATTCTCGCTGCTCCGCGAAGAACAGCGCGGGAAATACTACGGCGTGGGCATGACCGTGGCTCCGCGCGACGGCCATACGGTGGTCGTGGCGCCGTTTGTCGGCTCGCCCGCCTACAAGGCGGGGATCCGTCCGGGCGACGTCATTGTGAGAGTGGACGACAAGCCCACCGACGGGCTGAGCACGGCCGAGGTGGCCGATCTGTTGAAGGGCCCCAAGGGCACCGTGGTGCGCATCACGGTGGCGCGCGAGGGCTATGCCGATCCCATCGTGTTCACCATCACCCGGGATGAAATCCCGCGGCACGCCGTGGACGTGGCCTTCCTGCTGCGGCCGGGCGTGGGCTACATCAAGGTCTCCGGCTTCAACGAGACAACCGACCGCGACTTGGCCGAGGCACTCAAGCAGTTAAACGCCGGCGCGCTGAGCGGTTTGGTCGTGGACCTGCGCGGCAATCCCGGCGGCTTGCTGAACGAAGGTGTCGCGGTGGCGGACATGTTCCTGGACAAGAACCAGTTGATCGTGTCGCACCGCGGGCGGGCCTCCCAGGAACGGCGGTATTACGCCGTGCGCGGCAATCAGGGCGTGCAGGTGCCACTGGTCGTCTTGATCAACGGCACCAGCGCGTCCGCCGCGGAAATCGTCGTGGGCGCCATTCAGGATCACGACCGTGGGCTGGTGGTGGGGGAAACCAGCTTCGGCAAGGGCCTGGTGCAGACGGTCTCGCAGTTGAGCGAAAACACGGGCCTGGCTTTGACCACGGCGAAGTACTACACGCCCAGCGGGCGCCTGATCCAGCGCGACTATAAGGCCGTGTCCCTTTATGACTACCATTACAACCGCAAGGGTCCGCAACAGCCGACCGAGATCAAGCTCACCGACGGCGGCCGCCAGGTGTACGGCGGCGGCGGAATCGCTCCCGACGTCATCGTGCCCATGCCCAAGCTCAACAAATTCCAGGACACCCTGCTGACCCGGGACGTCTTCTTCCGCTACGAGGCCGGCGTCGGCGGCTTTACCCGCCACTTCCTGGGCACCAAGCCGGAAATTACACGGAGCTTCGTTGCCGAGGAAGCGGTGCTGGCCGATTTCCGCCGCTACCTCCAAAAGCAGGGCATCTCCTATACCGAGCCGGATATCGCGGAAAACCTCGCCTGGATCAAGCGGAAGATCAAGAAGGAAGTCCTCACCTCCGTGTTCGGTCTGACCGAGGGCTACAAGGTGGAACTCGAGGAAGACGCGCAGGTGCAGAAAGCCGTCGAGGCTCTGCCGGAAGCCCGCGCGCTTTACGAAAAAGCCAAGAAGGTGACCGCGCAGCGCATCGCCCGCCAGTCCACGCTGCGCTAGAACCGCGCTCGAAAGCTCCCGACAACGTCCGCACTTGCCTGCGATTGCTGCGACGGGCGATCCGTTTCCGCCCGATGCTTGCGCGCGTCTCGGAGAGATTCGGCCGCGCGTCGGAGCAACTCCTCGAGCTCCGTGGCATCGCTGCTGTCTTGGTAGTGCTCTCCCGTTTCGGCATCGCCGCTCATCACGCACCCCAACAATCTAATCCATTCTCCCTGTCCAAGTTGCGGTGCAAGACGGTTCTGCGTCCCGCAACATCCCGGAGGGAATCCGAGGCAGTACTATGCCCTTTGTACCACCTGCGCTCCGCTGGCCGGCGTACTTTTGGACGCCCCGATTGAGCCGGGCGGACTATTGGTCACAGCGGCCACGCCACCTAGCCTAAGGCCTAGGAGAGTGTTTTCCGAATCGGCCGCGGAACTCCGAAGATGCCTCGGCGCCAGGAAATTTATGATGCGGCGAACTCAGAAGCGTTCGTGCAAGACGAACCTGGACGCGCTTTCGCGCTCCAGTGTTCGCGTGCCGCCCGCGTGGATCCCACCGGGCACGACGCGCAGCGATGGCGCGGCCCAAGTCCACAGGATTCTCTAGGAGGAAGCCCCTATGGCTTCAGTGATACGCAGTGGCAAGCTGATTCAGAGGCAGGGGATGTGGCATTGGGGGAAACGCGCCCAGTTCATGGTGCAGGTGCCGCTCGATCGCGTGCCCTCCGGTAAGGTGCCTGCCGCCGAGCGCTACTACTGCTTTGATTTCTACGTGGCGGAAGAAGAAGCGGCCGGCTTCCGTCCGGGCCAACCCATCCGCATCACCATCGAGCAGGACTAGCCGCGCGCTCCAGTCCACACGCTTCCTCGGCCGCCCCGCCCCGGGCAACCCCACCAGCGCTTTGCACTGCCTCCGCGTTCCACCGTCGCCTGGCATCTGGAACAAGTCCTACTTCCCCCCGCATTGACACATTCGCATAAGTAACCGAGAATTTTGCCTGCTGCGGGTTTCTCGTGGCAGGATGTTCCTAGCGGTGCTAACCGAGAACAAGCTGGCGGAGAACCCGGCCCGAAGCTCACGCCCGCGCCGGAGACCGGCGTCCGCATTGGCCAAGGGACGCTCGGCGGAACACAGATCGAATCCTCGCCAGCCCCCGGCCGGGTAATCGTGCAACGCGCGGGAAGGCGCAGAACTCTCTCGCCATGAACTCGCGCGCTGCGAGCTGCCGCAAGCGATCGGGAAAGCACCCATGCTCCGGGCGTGCACTGGTTCGCCCCTGATCCCCTCTCGGACGGTGCAACGAAAGCGCATGACCTCAAAGACTGAAAATCAGGGGGTGACCCTGTGCTGCCCGTCCTGCCAGACCCGGCTGGAGAAGCTTCCCGGGGCTTTGAAGTGTGCGGGCTGCGCGCGCGAGTTTCCCACTTCCGATGGAATCCTTTGCCTGGCCCAGCGCTGGGATGCCAGCTCGGAGGAGATCGGCGCAAGCAAAATGCGCGATCTCTTGGAGGACTGCGAACACTCTCCTTGGCAGCAGGCGCTCGAGCGCATGGCGCACAAGTCTTCGCAGCCCTTCACGCGGGTCGAATATATCGTTAGCCCCTGCCGGGCCAGTTGGTGGCCCCTGCTCAACCTCCAGCCCCATTGGCGTGTGCTGGATTTCGGCTGCGGGTGGGGCGCCATTACCTTCAGCCTGGCTCCTCAAGTCGCCTCGGTGGTC
The DNA here is from genome assembly GCA_016201215.1 of Acidobacteriota bacterium. Taxonomy (GTDB): domain Bacteria; phylum Acidobacteriota; class Terriglobia; order Acidiferrales; family UBA7541; genus QHYU01. The sequence continues at coordinate 5,762 of JACQDH010000099.1, forward strand.
GCCTGTGACCTGAACCTCGGACGCCTGCGCTTCATGAAGGCGAGGGCCCAGCAGGATGGCGTTGCCAACGTGGAAATCCTCTGCGCCGGTGATACGGCGCGCCTGCCCTTTGCCGACGAGTCCTTCGACCTGGTCATCCTGAACGGCGTTCTAGCCCTTCTGCCGACCACGCTTGCAGGACACCCCCAGGCGATCCAGCGGACCCTGTTGCAAGAAGCCTTCCGGCTCCTGGCGCCCGGCGGACAATTGCTCCTCGCCGAGCAGAACCGCTGGAGTTTGCGCCATTGGTTGGGCAAGCCGGAAGATCACAGCCAGCTCCCTTTTATCAGCCTGCTTCCCCGCGCGGCGGCGGATTTCTATTCGCGACTCCGCAGCCGCCAACCCTATCGCACGCCCAGCTATTCGTTCTGGGGCTACAAGCGCCTTCTGCGGGAGGCGGGATTCGGCCCCGCCAGGGCTTATGTCCCCCTGCCGGACTTTCGTTCCTTCCAGGCCCTCGTGGAACCGTCGGAGAAACCGGCGGTGGAGCGCTACTTTGCCGAACGCGAAGCTTCGCGTTTCGAGGCCTTGGAACTCAAGGCCCGGTCGTCGCTGACTACACTTCTGGCCACCAGTTTCTGTTGGATCGCCGACCGCGGCGAGGCGCAGGAGTCCTTCCTGGAGTCGCTCGGGAGGCACCTGGCAGGCACACTTTACGGCGAGCCGGGCTCGCGCATCACCTGCACCAAGTTCAAAGTGAGCCCGCGCGAGACCATCGCCTGCGAGCTGGAAATCAAGCCGGGCTCCTCGAAGATCCTCGTCAAGCTACCCCTGAGCGAAGCCGCCCATGGCCGGGCCAAATCCGATTTCGCCACTCTCCAGTCCATCCACGAGCTCCTGGGCTCCTCGGGGCACTGGCCGGAAATACCCAAGCCCCTCCTCGCCGGGGAATTCCGCAAGGTCCCTTACTTTGCGCAGCAGGCCCTCTCCGGGCTCTCCGGTCTTCGCTTTCTGCATGCGGCGCGGCGCACGGGGCGATGGCGGCAGCCGGCATTCGATTTCCTCGTGCGGCTCCATTCCGCGACGCGCTCTGACGTGAAGTTGGATGAAACGGCCTGGAACCAGTGGGTCCTGCCCGTTCTGGACCCGGGGCTGCAGAGTATCGAGCAACGCATCGGTATTCATGCCGGCTTGATCCGAGAGCGGCTGATGCGGGATGTGCTCGGGCAATCGCTGCCGCTGGTCTTCAGTCACGGCGATTATTGGCCGGGCAATTTCCTGTTTGATCCGCGCAGCCAGCAGCTTCGGGGTGTCGTGGACTGGGATTGCGCGCGACCCCACTCGCTGCCGCTGATCGATCTGCTGAATTTGATTCTCTCGGTGCGCATCGAAGCCGACGCCGGCTGGGCCACCGAGGTAGTCGCCAAGCTGCTGCTCGACGGCCTGGATCCGGACGACGCCCGATTGGTGGATGCCTACCTCGACAGGATGGGCTTCAGCCTGAGTCCCCACCAATTGCGCGCCTACTTGCTGCTCACCTGGCTGCAGCGCATCTCCCTGCAAGTCCTGCCGGGGCACACCAGTTGGTGGTACGAGCACCAGTGGGTCGAACAGAATGTGGACCCCGCCTGGCCCTGGCTCACGCAGCTTCTGCGCCTCACAGCTCCCTAGCCCTCGTCATCCATGCAAGACAGCCGTCCCCGGAGGTCGGAAGCGGCGAACCAGGGGAAAGGGGAGGATCAATTCGACGCCACCGCGCCACACTTGCGCCGCAAGCAATCGGGCGGTACCTACGAGCGATGGAAGGAAATGGTGGGCGGCATGGGATACAAAGCCAGGGCCTCCTCGTGGCGAAGACACCCGACGATGAGAGCAGCTAGAAGCACGAGTAGCGTTCTTCCCGTATTGATGGGGCTTGCGGGCCTCTGCGCCCTTGCCGCGCCCGTGCTGCCAATTGATGCCTACGTAGCCCCGCAGCCAGGGTTACGTCACGAAGGACGTCACAAACGTCCGATATAGCGATTCCCTCAGCCGCTGCAAGCGTTGGGGGCCTGCCGGACGGCAACCGGTTACCGCTGCTTAGTTGCTTCAACGGTTGGTTCACCCAGCAGGCCCCTGCTGGAAATCCTCAACCAGGTTGGTAGCACGTTTTCTAGTCGCGGTCTCGGTCGTGCTCCTCCCGTTCCTGTTTCGTTGCCGTTCCGGTCAGGAAGATCTTAGCTCCGCCACCGTCGGGGCCGTTGTCGGTCTCAATGAACTTGATGTGCTTGCGGGATTCGACGATCACGAACGCGTAGCTCTCTGGCCCCTCAACGGAGCCAGCACCACTAAAGGTGCAGGTTTGACCACTGGGCGGCGCGCCTGCAAGGGGTGGCGGGGGGTACGGCGGCGTGGCTGCTGGAGCAACCACTGCGTTGTTAGCAGAGTCGAAGCAGGTTATGTTCGGCGGAGGCAGAGACGCCAAAGCCTCAACCGTGAAGACCCCTGTGCCATCCGGGTTCACCCCGTAATGCCCCGTCCATCTGAACACGACGACTCTGGTGCTCCCCGAGTTGTTGTCGATGGTCGCAATCGTTTTCCCCGACAGTGACCCGTGGGCGGAGGTGCCGGAGTCCGGGGTTGCCTTGAAGACGCCCACCCGAAGGATGTCTTGATAGGGCGCCGAGCTTAGACCCGAAGTGCTGGAGTCATCAGCGGAGAAGCTTTTCACCGGAACCATCCGGAACGCGTAGGTGCCCTTCAGATCGTCGGCATCGAAGCCATTGCCTCCGTGAGCCGTCGCCCTCGCCAGGAAAATCAGAGCGAGAACAGAGAGCCCACCGAGCATCATGGCCAGTCTGATCGTGCGCATGTTTCCTCCTCTCACTTAGGTGAGGTTCAAGAAACTTGAATCTCTTCAAATTCAGGGCAAATTCGCCCTCGTCCCTCTTGTTTTGTCCCGTTAGCTTTGGGTGGTTGGTTGTCTTTTGGGGGTTGGCAACGCTTGGCTCGCCGAGGGAGGGGCGCGGTCGGTTAGGAACCCGCTTTGGAGCGAGCCAATCGTGCAGATTGTGCTGCTTCAGAACTACGGGTGTCAAGTGGAATCACTAAGGAGGTGATTTACAAGCGTGGAAACCTGACCAGCCGCTCCGATTTCACGGTCGGAGTGAGCTTAGACGCTTCCTACTTCCCTGCCGACCATTCGACGAATCGAAACAGCGCTGACGGCCCAGGAACCTTCTGGGGCTCCCCAAGTGATAGAGGAAAGTGGTGGACGGCATGGGATTCGAACCCACGGCCTCCTCGTTGCGAACGAGGCGCTCTCCCAGCTGAGCTAGCCGCCCACGTCGCACACAATTCTAGCAAAGCCGCGTGCCGCTGCCAACGGCGCTAACGGCGCACCCTGGTTTCGCGCCACTCTCCGCAAGCACCGCAGAGGAGAACGATTGGGGAGCCAGAAGCGGAAGTGGTCAGTCGTCAGTTTTCAGTTGGCACTAGCCGGGGGTCAGCACGCGATTCCGAGCTGCCTTAGAAGGGCGCTGAAAAAGGCTTGTCTGGTGACAACGCAAACGTCACCCCGACAAGTCGGGGTGTTACAAACTCCACCACTTACGCGTACCCGTAGCACAGGCTTCTAGCCTGTGTATCCCTTTTTCAGCACCCTCCTAGGCCCTTCACGCTCCCTGGCGCGGAAGGGTTTATATCATCGAGCAGGGCTCAGTTCGACGCGGGCTTGGAGAACCTGGCGTCGTCCACCGGGACGTTGTGACGGACCTCGGTCAGCTTGATGACGAAGCTCGCGCTGGGGTTGGTCTGCCGCACGGTGAAGGCGACCTTGACGCCGCCCGCCTCGCGGTAATCTTCCAGATAGCTCTCAAAGGTGAGGCGGCCCTGCGGGCCGTCGCGTTCGACCACATTGCGCAGCAGTAGCCCGGTCTGCGTATCAAAATACATCCGCCGGAGGCTGCCGTCGCCGGGATCGGCCTCGATCAAGTAGGTGTCCCGTTCGGCGACCTTTTCCGCGCCCTTGACGGCCATCTTCGGATAAAGCTGATGCAGCTTGAGCACTTGGTGGAACTCAGCCGAACGCTTGATGGTGGAAAGCTCCTGGCCGCTCAATTCCCGGACGCCCTGCTGAGGATTCTCGGCCCAGCCAACAGCCCCGTCGTAGCCCTGGCGCACCGCCCCGAATGACGGGATGTCCACGACCGAGGCGGATTTATTCGGCGCCTTCGCGTAGGCTTCAAACGATCCGCTCACACCCTAGTCGGGAATCTCGAATGTGCCCTTGGAAACACGGCTGCTGAGCTTCTCGATGGCCGTCTTGCCCCCGAGCGCCTGGACGTACTTGTCGAGAATCTGATCCACGGTGGGTAGCGCGGGCACAGCCTTTGCCGCGGGCGTTTGCGGCGCCTGACCTGGTGCCCCAGCAGCAGCCACGCTCGCCAGCAGAAGAGCCAACCACGCGAACCCGACACTTCTCTTCATAGGTCGCTCCCCTGGAGTTCCCTTTCAGCTTACTACGTTGGACGACTTCGCGGCATTACATACGAAATGTCTCCAGGGGATGGGGCGTACCGCGCCGGCCATCCCGAGGCGCGCTCCGCGCACTTCAACCTGCGGGGGACAGTAGGACGTTAGTCCCGCGCAGGCGGGGTGAGGTAAATCTCGTATTGGAATTGGATGACCATGCTGCGTTTCGGCCCGTTGGGGCCGAGGCCGATGGGCGTCGCCACGCCAATCTCGAGCAATGTCCGGCGCGAGGTTAGGAAACCGTAGCGGATGCCCGGCGAGAAGACCCAGGACAGTTTCCCTCTCTGCTCACCGACGGTCGGGCCGGGCTCCACTTCCTGCTCCCACGCGCCGCCGCCTTCGAGAAACAGGTGAAGGTCATGCTTGTGGCCGCGGATGCGGCGTTCGATGGCTCGTACGCCCAGGGCCACGGCCCAATCCGCGCCATGCAGCAGAAAGCGGCGCGGCGAGCCCGGCGTGGTGTCCGCAGCCCAAGGAGTCGCGTGGTAATTCGACGTGAGGTACACGAACAAGGGCCCGTGGAAATCCTTCGACGCGCCGACGTCCCAGGCAAACCCCGCAGAGCCGTTGCCGGTGCCCTTGCGCACGCTGCCCGAAGGGAAGATCACTTGCGGCCCCATGGCCAGGGCGAACCGGGCTTGGCCTTCGGTGCGGAATTGATAGCGCACGCCGACCCGGCCATCAGCCAGCGCGTAATCGCTGGCAACCGTCCGACCATTGAGGCGCGCGCGGCTACCTCCAGCGGGCAGGACAAGATCCAATTCCCAGCGGTCGGTCAGGCCGTATTCCGCGCGCTGGAAGAAGAGGAATTCGTCTTCGTTCCGCCGCGAGCCATCGGGCTCGCGGAATCGGCGCGTGCCGTAGGCGGTCTGATGGATGAACTGGACCGAGTTCTTGCCTTGCAGGTAGGCGCTGCCCGCGATAAAGGCAAAGTCCGGTTCCTCGGGTTCAACTTCGGAAGCCACGGGGGAAGGCGGTCGGGTCTGCGCCCGCGCGGCCGAGGCCAGCAGCAGGCAGGCAAGGGAAAGTCGGAGGAGGCGCCAGGGAGGCAATTCAGGGCGCGCTGCGGTCGTCCGGCTCAGGCTCGCAGGCGCTCGAGGGCCCGCTGGAGGATCCCCTCGAGCGCGCCCGCATCGGGCACGCTGCCCTGCGCAAAGTCCCTGGTGCCGCCGCCCTTGCCGCCCGCCGCTTGCAGGCTCTCGCGCAGCAGCGCGTTCATGTTCGCGCCGAGTTCCGCCGACTGGGCAAAAACCACGTGCCCGCCCGCGCGCGCGGCGAGCAGCGCCTGGACCCCCGGTTCGGCCACCAGCTTCCCGGCCAGCATCCGCAAGTAGTCCGCGTCAGCATCCTCGAACACTCGCAACACCACGCGGGCCGCCTCTGATTTTCCCGCGCGCGCTTCGGTGGCCAGCAGGGTCAGCGCCTGGAATTCGGCCAGTTGCTCCACCAGGCGCTGGCGGGCGCGATAGCTGGACTGGCGCTCCTCGAGCGCGCGCGCCACCATCGCGGGAACTTCACCCTGGCCACAACTGAGCAGCCGCGCCGCCTCGGCCAGCGTCGTAAGGTCGCCACGCGCCGCGCGACGCGCTCGTTCGCCGCAGACGAATTCGACCCGCCAGTTCTCCTTCACCTTTTCGCACTTGCGTAGCAGGACCAGCCCCACCTGACCCGTGCGCGCCACGTGCGTCCCGCCGCAGGGCTGCCGGTCAAAACCCTCGATCTCGATGGCGCGCAGAATACCTTCGCGCTCGACCTGCTTGCGCACGCCCGCTTCGGCCAACTGCTGCGCCGTGCCGAAGGTGACGCGGACCGCCCGGTCTTCAAAAATGATCTCGTTCGTTCGCCGTTCGGCTGCTTCCAACTGGCGCGTCTCGAGCTTGGCCGCGGCCAGGTCAATCGTGGAGACTTCACGGCCGAGGTGAAAGGAGACCGTGGGGAAATGGAACACTTCCACAAAAGCCGCGGAGAGCAAGTGTTGCCCGGTGTGCTGCTGCATGTGGTCGAAGCGGCGCGGCCAGTCGAGGACCCCGTGGATCGGGCCGCGGGCGAGCGCGCGGTCGGTGACGTGCACCACGCTGTGTTCGTTGCGCTCAAGAACGTCCAGCACCGCGGCGCCTCCGAGCACCCCGAGGTCGTTCGGCTGGCCGCCCGAGGTAGGATAAAACGCTGTGCGATCCAGCACGATTTCCCACCGCTCGCCGCCAGGCTCCGCCGAGACCACCCGCGCATCAAATTCGCGCAGAAACGAATCGTGGTAGTAAAGTCTTTCGGTCAACGGTGCTTCCCCGCTCCGACTTCTTCTCCCCTGGATCTGTCCGTAGGTGTTCAGCCTCCCGCGTCGAGCGCCCTCTGCCAGGCTTCACTGTACTTGTAGCCGGTGCCGGTATTGAACAGCACGACGGTCTCGCCCGGGCGAATCCATCTTGCGGCGACCAGCTTGCGCGCAGCCACCAGCGTCGCGGCGCCCTCCGGCGCAGCGTAGATACCTTCGAGCGCGGCCAGTTCCCTGCCCGCGGCGAGCATCTCTTGGTCAGTGGCGGCGACGGCGGTGCCTCGCGTGGCGCGCAGATACGCGAGGATGATGAAGTCGCCCAGCGCTTTGGGCACGCGCAGGCCGGAGGCAATCGTCTCGGCGTGCTCCCAGAACTCCGCGGTGTCGCGCTCTGTCACAAACGCCCGGACAATCGGCGCGCAGCCGGCGGCCTGCACCGAGACCATGCGCGGCCGGCCGGAGCCGATCCAGCCCATCGCTTCCATTTCGTCGAAGGCCTTGCACATTCCGATCAGGCCCACGCCGCCGCCGGTGGGGTAAATGATCACATCGGGCAGCTTGCCCTCGAACTGTTCCCAGAGCTCGTAGCCCATCGTCTTCTTGCCTTCGATGCGGTAAGGCTCCTTCAGCGTGGAGACGTCGAACCAGCCCTCGCGGTCCTTGTGCTCGGCCACGTACTTGCCGCAGTCGGAGATCAGCCCGTCAATCTTGCGCACGTCGGCGCCAAACGCACGGCACTCCATCACATTGGCCACCGGCGTGTCCGCCGGCATCACAATCACGCACGGAATCCCCGCTTGCGCGGCGTACGCCGCCAGTGCCCCACCCGAATTTCCCGCAGTCGGGATCCCCAGCGCTTTGGCGCCGTAAGCTTTCGCTTGCGTCACCGCCGCGGAAAGCCCGCGCGCCTTGAACGAGCCGGTGGGATTGAGGCCCTCGTCCTTCACGTAAAGATTCTCGAGGCCGACCGCCGCGCCCGCGCGCCGCGCGTGCAGCAGCGGCGTCATGCCCTCGCCCAACGAAACCGGCGGGTTGCCCGGCAAGACCTCGGCGTAGCGCCACATGTTGCCCGGGCGGCCCGCCAGCGCCGCTCGCGTCAAAGTCTTCGCCGCGGCCTTCAGGTCATACCGCGCCAGCAGCGGCTTCCCGCAGGTGCAGAGGTTTTGTAAGCGGTCATGCGGATGGGTTTTCTTGCAGCTCGAGCACTCCAGATGCGTCAGCGTGGAAGCCACAGTGGCCAGCATCAGCGATGAAGTCTAGCACAGTAGGCCGCGGCGTTCGGCAGCCTACCCACACTCGCGTCGAGGCTTGGCAGCGTCTTGATAAAATGATTTGGCCTGTCATTCCTAGGAGCTCCGCCCTGGCCGAAGGCTTTTCTTGAAACGCCTTGAATCGTAAGTGAGTGTCATGCTAGAAGTAATGCCCATGTGGCTCGGCATTACGCTAGTCTCCTGGCTGACAATTACCGCGATTGCCCTCGGCCCAATCTTAGCGCTGATTATCCAGGGCAAGCTGAACCGGATGAAAGAACAGCTGGACCGCAAGCTTCACATTTTTCGGGTGCTGATGGCGACGCGGGCGACAAGACTTGCGCCCAACCATGTCGAGGCCCTGAACGCAATCGAAGTGGAGTTCTATGGCGATAAAGAGGAAAACAAGAAAGTAGTGGCGGCCTGGCGTAACTATTCAAATGCGTTGGCGCAACCCTTTGACGACAACACGTTCGCGGCATGGCAAGCAAAACATTTTGCTCTCTTCTTAGAGCTTCTCCTGGCAATGGCCGAAGCACTTAAATACAAATTTGAGAAAGTAACTCTGGAGCGGGAAGTCTATTACCCGAAATACTTCGGTGAACTCACAATCGACCAAGAGAACATCCGGAAAAGCGTCGTCAAGGTGCTAGGGGGAGAAACCCCAATTTCAGTCAGACTAAGAGAGTAAACTGCCTCTTCAGCAAGCAGGGATTCCTTTTGCCCGAGTGCACTCAATGCGGAAAACCATCGATCGTCACCGTGAATCGCAGTCTGCTTTGCGTTGGTTGCTATTCACAGCTTCAACAGGCTGAATGGATGCGGCACCAGGCCGCGCGGGTGCGCGATGTTATGCTAATGGAAGAGCACAACCGGTTAGTGGGTGACGTAGAGGCACTGACGGGCCTTTACGACGTCATGCCAAGGTATCAAATCTCAAGTCCTGTAGTGCACCAAGGGGCTGTGAACTTCCACAACATCAAAATTGAAGGAAGCGTTGTCGGTGCTATCAATACTGGCCACGTTCGGCAAATCGACGTGGCCCTGAGCCACATCAAGGCCACTGGAACCCCGGAACTCGCAAAGGCTCTAGCCGACTTCACTACTGCTGTGGCGCATTCGACGGAACTTCCAAACGAGACTAAGAATGAGATCTTGGAGCAGCTCGCCACCATAGCGAAGCAAGCCGCCACACCGAAGGAATCCCGAAGTTGGGCAGTCTTGAAGGCGCTCGTTACCAGTATCGGCACTCAGATTGCGACGACCGGGTTGGCGGAGTTGTGGGAGAAAATCAAGCCTCTGCTTGGTCTGTAGTCTTGGTTGCCGCAGAGCATCATCTCCTCATTGGCTCACAGGCGGGATTCCTGTAAGAGTAGGTTTCCCACTTTCCGACCTTCAGCACTGCTGCTTGGTTGCCACTGCCGGGTGCCCCATTCTCGCGAAGCGAGGGTGGGGCTTTTCCTCTATCGTTTGTCGAAATGCTATTTGAAATCCGCATCCTTGGGAAGAACGTATGCCCCGGAAAATTTGATTGACCTGCACGGTATAATGGATTGTAAGGCTCGCCAGGAAATTACGCGCTCGCTCTCGGCTTACACGGAACGGATGGCTTATGCTTGCTCTCGCAGCGCGATTCTTTTGCCGGCATACCCAAGCCCCCGGGGAGGTTGGGGTTCGTAGCGCCGGCGCCCGCCCTGAGCGCAGTCGAAGGGTCTCGCCGGCGGTTTTGCGCACGGTTGCCGTTTGCGCGCCCTGCCGCGATGCAGCAGAAAAGAGCCGGAGCGGGCGCCGGCGGTACATCTCTGATCCACACCCTGCTAGAGGTTCCTCCAACCGCATAACTCCCTTAGAATCCGCGCATCTCACGACATTGCCTGGGAGACGCGCGGCCGTAACTCCTTTACAATCTGCACTTAGCCATTTTGGGGAGCTTAAGTCTCGCAGAATCAGCACTTACGCGAAAGTAGTAGGGGGGTGGGCTAGCTAGAGGTCAGAGGTTGGAGTTTGGAGACTGGAGAATCAAAGGTCAGAAGTACAATGCAAATTGGAAGGAGAAAGGAAGCCGAGACTAGCATTACAGGAGGCTGGGAATAGGCCGCAGGCTTGCCTTCCAACCTCTAACCTCTAGCCTCCAACCTCCAGAATGTCCGTGAGGCTCATTGCGATTGATATAGACGGCACGCTGCTGGACAGCCGATGGCACTTGCCGGAGGCGAACCGCAAGGCCATTGTCGAGGCCAGCGGGCGCGGGATCGAGGTGGCGCTGGTGACCGGGCGGCGGTTCGACTTCGCCCTGCCCATTGCCCGGCAACTCGATTGCTCGCTGACGCTGATCCTCAACAACGGCGCGCTGATCAAGTCGAAGGACGGGGCCACGCTGCTGCGCCACCTGCTCGCTCGGGACGTAGCCCGCGCGCTGCTCGAGGCCACGATGGAATTTCGCGCCGGAGCCGCGGTGGTCTTCGACCGGCCGCGCGAGAACCAGGTCATTTACGATCAGATGGACTGGGAAGATCCGGGCCGGAAGAGCTATTTCGAGCGCAACCGCGAATTCATTGCACAGGTGGTTCCCCTGGAAGCCTGCCTGACCGAAGACCCCATTCAGGTGATGTACAGCGGGCCTGTGGACCGGATGCGGGAGGTCGCGACAACGCTGCGCGCGATGCCGAGCGCGGATCGCTTCGCCGTGGTCATGACGGAATACGAAGCCCGCAATTTCAGCCTCGTGGACGTGCTGCATCCGGCCTGCTCGAAGGGCGCGGCGCTGGCCGAATGGGCCACGCTGCGCGGCCTCGAGCGCAAGGACGTGATGGCCATCGGCGACAACTTGAATGACCGCGAGATGCTGGAATATGCCGGCCTGCCCGTGGTCATGGGCAATAGCGTGCCCGAACTCAAGCGGCTGGGTTGGCGGGTGACCTTGAGCAATGACCAGAATGGCGTGGCCGCAGCGATCGAAGCCTACGCGTTGGGACCCACATGAGCGGCTGCAAATCCAGACGGCGGGCTCCCTCGACGGGGCTGGGGACAAGTTCAGCCCCCCGCTACATCCTGCTGTGGCTGGCGCTTGGCGCGGCGGCGCCCGCAGCGCGCGCCGAATACGCGGTCCTGCGCAGCGGGCAGCGACTGCACATCACCGGCTACGAACGCGCGGGCTCGGTCGTCCGGCTGCACATGGCCGGGGGCCGCGTGGAAGTCGCGTCCGAGGACATCGTCGCCATGGAGCCGGAAGACTACTTCCCCGCTCCGCCCAAGCCCGTGCCGCTCAACGTGCCGTTCGCGGAGATGATCCGCGCCTCGGCGCAGAAGCATGGAGTCGAGCAGGAGCTGATCGCCAGCGTGATCGCGGTCGAGTCGAACTTCAACCCGCGCGCCGTTTCGCCCAAGCTCGCCCGCGGGCTGATGCAATTGCTGCCCGAGGTGGCCCGGCGGTTCGCGGTGGCCGACGTGTTTGATCCCGGGCAGAACATTGACGCCGGGACGCGGTACCTCAAGGAACTTCTGGCCCGCTACAACCAGGACCTGGCGCTCACGCTGGCGGCCTACAACGCCGGGCCGGACCGTGTCGAGCAATACCGTGGGGTGCCGCCTTTCTACGAGACGCGCAATTACGTGCGGCGCGTCACTCAGGATCTCAGCAAACGCAAAACGCGAAAGCCCACCGCCTCCAAGCTCTCCAGGAGCGCGCAGTTACCTTCCTCCAAGGCGAGAGGGCTTTCACCGCAGAGGACCCCATGACCCACAGAGTAGAGAGTGTTCTGCGCCGATGGGACTGCGGTGGTGGAGCTCTATTGCGGAAGGCGCCGGATCATAGGCGAAGGACCCGGAGGGTTTCCTCCGGGCGGGGTCGCGGGGGTGGAGCCCGGTGCGCCGGGCGTGGCCGGGCCGGCACCGCTCAGCGCCTCTTTGGTCGGGTCCCAGATAAATTCCCATTCACGATAGGTCGTTCCACCGTCGAGGATGCGAAGGGAATGCTTGTTGACCTTGCTGCCCACCCCGATGACGTTCCCACCGAACACTCTGCCCTCCAGGCTATCGGGCGACGCGGCTTGCGGCTCCTGCGCGGGCGGATTGCCGAGTGCGGCTGGCGCCCCCGGGCCGGAGGGCGCTTTCTGTTCGGAGGAATCGTCGAAGGGCACAACCGGCCTCGGTGGCACGCGCCGGCCGGTCTGTGGCTCGAGCGATTGCAGCATGCTGTGACGTTTCACACTGCCGATGATCTGCCCGGCGGGGCCGACGTAAATCAAACGCCAGCTCCCATCTTCGCTGTTCATGGGGTCCTTGTACGGCTTGCGCAAGAAGCGCACTCCCGTGTGCTCCTTGGTGAGGTCCTCTAGCGACTGCGGGAAGCGGCCGTACTTGCGGTAGTACAGGCGCACGGCGCGGGCGTACTGCCCGCCGCGCCAGATCAGCTCCTCTTCTTTGTCGCGCTTGCCCTGGGTCAGCAGGCTGGGCGTGGCCACGGCGGCCAGCAACAGCATGGCCGCGGAGAGGAACAACACCATCAACAGGGCGTAGCCCGCATCGCGGCGCAATCGTTCCCGGGTCCTGGACGGAGGCTTCATGCCGACGGACTCTGCTCTTCGAGCACGAGCGTGGCCCGCTTACCCGTGCCGATCTCTTCGACGTCGGCGGTGTTGTTGCTGATGCGCAGGAGGCGAAAGCGGCTCAGGAGCGTTTCCCCCTCCGCCAAGATGAAAATGTCTTCGCCGTCGCTCGAGGCGAAGAAGGCCCGCCGGCTTCCCGTTCGTACATCGGCCACGTACCCGAAGAACTTGGCCGGAACCACCAACGGCAATTCCGGCGGCGGCCCCTGCGGCTCTATCTTTCTCACTTCGTCCTTCGGGGGCTCCGGTGGCGGGGCGGTGGCACTGAAGATGTTGCGGTGGTGGCCGGAGTAAACAAAGTTGCGCACGCTCTCGATCTTGTCGGGCCGCAGGGAAGGATTCTCGATCTCCATCGGCGAATACTTATCGCTGGCCACGGCGACGCCGGGCACCGGTTCGGGACTCCGGAATTCGTAATAGACGATCACAGCCAGCAGCGCCAGGAGCGCCACGAGAGCAATCATCTGTGTGCGGCGCGACATGCTCACGACCGAAAATAGGTCCGCAACTGCAAGTTCAGTTTCAGGCTGCCGCCCGTGCTCGAGGCCAACGAGAGACTCTCCAACACATAAAAGTTCTGCGAGCGTTCCAGCCCGTTGATGAATTTCACCAAGCTCGGGTAATCGCCTTCGACCGTGCCCACCACTTCCACTTCCACGACGCCGCGGTTGGCGAGCTCCCTCTGACGGAAGGTGATCGAGTTGGTCCGCAGGCCCGCGTCCTTGGCGATGGCGCCCAGGTCCGACGCAATCGAGGAATAGCCGCTGGAAACTTCCCGCAGCTCCTGGCGGAAAAATTGATCGCCCTGTTTCTGCACTTCGGGGAGCAGTTCGCGGATCTTCTGGGCGCGGCGCACGTCGGCATCCAGCAGCTTGTGCTGGGGCTGTAGCCTGGTCAGCTCACTTTGCGGCGTGCGCGAGGCCCCGGCCGTGCGCCAATTGACCACTGCCAGCGCGGCGTCGAGCACCAGCACGATGGCCAGCGCCCAGCGAATCCAGCTTTTCCCGAGCTCGAGGCTGCGATCCATTTACGTTGTCGAATACCAGGCCGTCAGCTCCAGAAGCACGCGGTCGGTCTCCTCCGGCTTGTTGGGGCGTGTTTCGGCCAGCAGTTGAATGCGCGAAAACTCCTTCGAGGTTTCCAGCGAGCGCAAGAATTTCAGTTTGCCTTCGTCGGTCGCCGCGCCGATGATCAGCTTCACTTCCACGTGGCCGGTGCTCATCTTCGGCGAGATGCTCACGACGCGGACGCCTTCCGGCAGGCTGCGCTCCAAATCCATGAAGATTTGGGTCCAGGGAAAACTGCGCTGTTCGATGAGGCTGTTGAGAAAGGCGGCGCGGTCGCGCACCTTGAGGACGTCCGGGCGATTGAAATAGGCCTCCAGCTCCCGGCGGCGGCGCCCGAGATCGGCCATCTCCCTCTGCTGTTGCGTCATCTTCGCACGGAAATCGCGGTCGGCGTTCCAGACGCGGTAGGTGCGCCAGGAGAGCAGCAACAGCGCGGCCAGGGCCAGCGTACCGACCACCGCGGCGCCCATAGCGAAGCGCCGGTGGCTTTCCAGCGGCGTGGTGGCGAGATTGAGCCGAATCTTCATGGGTCTCAGGCTCCCAGGTTCATCATCCAGCCGATCAAGGCGTCCAGTTGGCGGTCCGCCAGCGGCCGGGCATCTTCGGCGACGCGGCCTTCCGACGTCGCCGAGGATAGCAGCGACCCCACCGGGCAGCGCAACTCCTTCTCGAGCGGGCCGCCGAACTCCTCCATGCGGTCGGCCAAGCCGGCCAGGCGCACGGCCTGAATGCCTTCGCGCCAAGAATCCTGATAATAGGCGGCCACCGGGTAAATTTCATCAAGCAGCGCTTGCGGGCTCAGGCGCGGCAGATCGCTGGGCAGTTCCGTACAGCGATAACCGCAGAGGATGCCCTCGCGGACGATGGCCGTGGTCAGCGTAGAGCCGGAGATGCGCACCAGCATGGTGGGGCGGCGGTCGTCCAGCAGCGGGAGCGAGGCCAGCGTCGAGCTCATCACCACCCCGGGAGTCATGCCCGTCGATTCCATCAGCAGCTCGTATTCGCGCACGATGCGCAGCCGCGCCAAGCCGGTGACGATGTCCACTCCATCACCTCGCGGGGCTTGCCGCATGTAGGAGACCAGCGTCTCTTCGGCCTCGAAGGGCACGCTCTTCTTCAGCTTCCACCGCAGAATGGGCACCGCTTCCGACGCGGCCCGCGGAAACTCGTCGAAATGCAGGACGAAGATGCGGACCACCGGGTCCGGCACCAGCAAGGCCACCTCTTGACCCCTGGCGTGGAGCCGCGCGAAGACGCGGCCGACGGCCGCCCGCACCGCCGCGGCGTTGGCCAAGTTCGATTCCACGGCCGAAGGAACGATGGCGCCGGGCGGCAGCGGCTCGACCGCAAAGCCATCCAGGATCTGGCCCTTGCGCGTCCAGCGCGCCGCGGCCACGTGATCCGGGGCGATTTCGCAGGCCAGCAGGGGATGCGGCACAACGTCGAGCCAGCGGGCCAGGCGGCGGACCAGGCCGCTCTGATAGATGCCCGTGCGGATTCCGGTGGCGCTACTCAATGAAAGTCACCTTGTTGATTTCGCGCAGCGTGGTGACGCCGGCTTTGACCTTGGCCACGCCCGATTCCCGAAGGAACGTCATGCCCTCTTCGCGAGCCGCGCGCTTGATCTCCGACGTGGGTCGACGATTGATGATCATCTCCCGGATGCGATCGGAGAGGTCCAGCAACTCGGTGATGGCCACGCGGCCATGATAACCGGTTCCCGAACACTCCAAACAACCGGCGCCCTCGGAGAAGGGCACTTTGCCCCAGACCGCCGGATCCAGACCCGACTGGCGCAAGGCTTCCGGCGAATAATATACCTTTTTCTTGCAGCTTTCGCAGATCACGCGGACCAAGCGCTGGGCCAGGATGCAGTTGAGCGCGGAAACGAAGTTATACGGCTCTACGCCCATGTTGATGAAGCGGCCGATCACGTCGGTGACGTTGTTGGCGTGGACAGTGGTGAAGACCAGGTGTCCGGTGAGCGCCGACTGGATGGCGATCTGGGCGGTCTCCTCGTCGCGGATTTCGCCGACCATGATCTTGTCGGGGTCGTGGCGCAGGATAGAGCGCAAGCCGCGGGCAAACGTCAGGCCCTTCTTTTCGTTGACGGGGATTTGGGTGATGCCGCGGATCTGGTATTCGACCGGGTCCTCGATGGTGACGATCTTGTCCTCGTCGGTCTTGATCTCGTTGATGGCCGCATAGAGCGTGGTGGTTTTGCCTGAGCCGGTGGGCCCGGTCACCAGCACCATGCCGTACGGCTCGCGGATGTAGCGGCGGAACTTGCGCACGTCCTCATCGGAGAATCCCACGACGTCGAGGCTGAGGTTGTGGAATTTTTCGGAGAGAGTCTCCTTGTCGAGCACGCGCAACACGGCGTCTTCGCCGTGGATGGAGGGCATGATGGAGACGCGGAAGTCCACGTAGCGCCCCTTGTAGCGCACGCGAAAGCGGCCGTCCTGGGGCACGCGGCGTTCGGCGATATCGAGCTCGCTCATCACCTTGACGCGCGAGAGGATGGTGGAATGCCAGTCCTTGGCGATGGGCGGCATGGCGTATTGCAGCACGCCGTCGATGCGGTACTTGACCACCACTTCGGTGTCCCGGGCTTCGATGTGGATGTCGCTGGCGCGGCGCTCGAGGGCGGTGAAGATCACCGTATCCACCAGGCGAACCACCGGGCTGACCGCGGTGTCGGCGGTGAGCCGGTCGCCGGAGATGGTCTCCTCGCTTTCCTCCTCTTCCTGCACGACCTGGAGGGTGAAAGCTTCAGTGGCCTGTTCGAGCACGCGCTGGGACTGCTCGGTGCGCTTGAGCAGATCGCCGATCTGCCGGGCGGTGGCCACCTTGATGATCAGCTTCTTGCCCAGCAGCAACTGGAGTTCGTCGCTCAGCAGCACCAGGCTGGGTTCGGCCACGGCCACCGCCAGGGCGTTGTTGTGCAGCTCGAGCGGCACGAAGTTGAAGCGGAACATCAGGTCCGCCGGGATGCTGCGGAACAACTCCGGATCGATGTGCTGCTCGTTCAGGTCCACAAAAGGGCAGCGATAGCGCTCGGCCAGCCGGCGGCTGCGTTCGATCTCCTGCAGCTCATCCGGCGCTAGCTGTGGGCTCAGATTGTGGTCAGCAGCTCCCATGAGTTATTGACCGGGCGTGGCTCCTGTCGAAAAGCTGAAAATGGGAAGATACAGAGAAATCAGGATGATGGCTACCAGAATGGCCATCAGCACCAGGATGGCCGGCTCCACCCAGGCCAGCACACTGGCCAGGCGGAGGTTGACCTCCTCTTCGTAGAACTCGGCGACGCTGGTGAGCATGGGGGCCAGCGCGCCGCTGGCTTCGCCGACTTAGATCATCTCCACGGCCAGATCCGGAAATAGCTTGGTCTCTTCAAGGCTGGTATGCAA
>JACQDH010000091.1 GCA_016201215.1 Acidobacteriota bacterium
CTAATTTAGAAAGCACGCGGCCTCAACCGCGATACAAAGGAGACGACGACGAAACTGCAAGATGATTTGCCACTTTTTTCCGCAACTTGTGAGACATTTTTATGACAGCGCGATCCTTGGGGAACACCCAGAGCATGGCTTTGGGAAACCAAGATCGGATCGTTTCTCCTATTTCGTTTTCTCCAATTCAACGCCGAGGCCGTTGGCGATCCGGTTCACGAAGGCAAAGTAGCCCACTACGAGGGTCAGGTCGAGAATGGCGCGGTCGCTCCATCCTGCCTCACGAAGATGGTTGACGTCCGCTTCCGAACAGGTCCATGGCGCGCGCGTAAGTTTGACGGCAAAGTCCAGCAGGGTGCGCTCGGCCTTGGAGATCGGGGCGGCGGTGTAGTCCTTGACGATCGCTTCCACAAGCTTGTCATTGCGCGTTACACAGCGGAGACCCTCCGCGTGATGGTGGATTCAATAGTGGCACTGGTTGGTCACGGAAACCACCACGGCGACCGACTCGCGCTGCGCTCGGCTCAGTTCCGAGGGGTCGAACATGACCGTTCGATACAGGTCGTAGTGGGCCTGCAACGCCGCCGGATTCAGGCTGTGCACGGCCAGGATATTCGCCACATTTCCATCGGCATCCTTCATCCGCGAATAGCAGTCCTGCAGTTCCCCAGTCGCGTCAGCAGGTGGAATTACGCGAATCCAAGCCATAGATTGCCTCCGTGTGCTTCCTAGCGTGTCCAGGCAAGCCAGCGGTCAAAGAGCTTCTTGACGAATGGGGTCAGCCGCGTTCGGTTGTACGCGTCGGCAGCCTTCTTGATGGCTTCCGCCTGCGTCGGATAGGGATGAATCGTTGCGGCGATGCCGGAGAGGCCGATGCTGTTGGTAATGGCGAGTGTGATCTCACTGATCATTTCGCCGGCGTGGTTGGCAACGATGGTAGCACCGAGAATTCTGTCCGTACCCTTCTTGGTGAGAATCTTGACGAAGCCTTCCACTTCCCCGTCAGCTACCGCACGGTCCACTGAACTGAACGGAATCTGGTAGCAGTCGGTCTCGATTCCTCTGGATCCAGCGTCGCGTTGGGACAGGCCAACGTGGGCAAGCTCAGGCGCTGTGTAAGTGCACCAGGGTACGACCAATGCGCTGACCTTCTTTCGCCCCCCAAAGAGAGAGTTCTGTATGACCACTCGAGCCATAGCGTCGGCAGCGTGCGTGAACTTGTATTGGGAACAGACATCGCCAGCGGCGTAGATGCGCCGGTTCGTCGTCTGTAGGCGATCGTTCACCGCGATGCCACTATGTGGGTCGTGCCGGACGCTGGCCGCTTCCAGGTTCAGGTTCTGGACATTTGGTTTGCGCCCGACCGCAATGAGGATTTCGTCTACGATCAACTCATGAGACTGACCGTTGCACTCAAGATGGATAACTTTCTCGAGGTTCCGACGGCGGACGCGGGACGCCTTCCCTCCACAGATGATCTTTACGCCATCGCGGGAGAGTGCCGATTCCACGCAACGGGCCGCATCGAGGTCCTCGCGGATGAGGATTTGTTTGTCTGCTTCGATGAGCACGACCTGGGAACTGAAACGAGCAAAAGCTTGGGCGAGCTCGCAACCGATCGGTCCGGCGCCAATGACCGCAAGGCGCCGCGGAAGTTCGGTCAGGGAGAAGACAGTCTCATTCGTAAGGTATCCCGTTTCAGCGAGACCCTCAATGGGAGGAATGGACGGCCGCGTGCCCGTGGCGATGACGGCGCGCTTGTAACGCAGAGTCTTGCCGGCGACGGTTACCGTATCCGGACCAGAAAACCGGGCGTGGCCGAGGAAAACATCCACCCCGAGCGAGCGGAAACGCTCAGCGGAATCATGGTTGCTGATGCCCGCACGTATGCGCCGCATGCGCTCCATGACTGAGGCAAAATCCGTATGAACGCCCGGGGGAACACAGGTGCCGAAGCGCTTGGCATCGCGAACCTCCGCTGGAACGCGTGACGCGCGGATGATGGCCTTGGAAGGGACGCAACCGACATTCAAGCAATCGCCTCCAATGAGGTAGCGCTCGATCAAAGCGACTTTTGCGCCTAGAGCTGCTGCTCCCGCCGCGGTGACCAGGCCAGCCGTGCCGGCGCCCAGCACGACAAGGTTGTAACGCGGCGCGGGGTCCGGGCTCACCCAATCGGGTGGGTGAACGTTTCGGACGAGCTGCGCGTTGTGTTCGTCGCGGGGGAGCACCTCCACGTCGTCCGTTTTGAACGTCGCCGTTTCGAGAGTTACCATTCATCCCTCCGGACGGGATTCGCGGCTTTTCAATATGCGGCGAGCATGGCGTACTAACAGAGCGAGAATGATCGCAGCCGCGAGCCCGGCACCCACCAAGGGCCATGGGACCGTGCCCTCGCGTAAACCTTTGGTGAACGCATCGGCGCCAACAACGTACAGAACGGTTCCGGGAAGCATGCAGAGCCACGACCAAAACAGATACGTCCAGAAATGCACTCGGGTAAGCCCGAAGCCGTAATTGAGCAAGCTAAAGGGGAAAATCGGCACCAGCCGAGTGATAGCCACCATGATGGCGCCGTGTTTCTCGGTCATCTCGTCGAGCTTGCGAAACTTCTCGTTCCGCGAAAGCCAGCGAGCCGCTGCATCACGGGCGAAGTAGCGGGACACCAGAAACGCGAGACTTGCGCCGAGTGTGGCGGCAATGCTGACAACGATGACGCCAATGACGGACCCAAATAGGGCGCCGGCTGCGATGGTGAGTGCCGATCCGGGAAGCGCAGCTACGGTGGCAGCCGCATAGAGGAAAACGAAGACGACCGGACCCCAGCCGCCAAGAGAATCAATCCAGCCCCGCAGCTCCCCGAGGCGGTTGCCGAGTCCTAGCGCTTTCGCGAGAACAAGGACCGCGACGAGCACGGCCACAAGAATGACCGGGCGCACCCAAGCGCCGCTGGAAGATTTCTGTCTCGAACTGGCGGTGTCTGCGACTTGTTCGTAATTGCTCATCATCCTTGCTCCTGGATGTCTACCGGGCCGCTTGTTCGTTGAGGGTCCAGTCGTAGTGGAGATATTCGACCTGGTACGTGCCGCTGAGAAGGAACTCGCGGTCCGATTCGTTCACGTAACGGCTGATGAAATTGAGGACAGCGCGCTCGGTGTCGGACTTGCCGCCGAACTTGTCCGATGTGCCGTAGGTCTTGATGAAGTCCTAACCGAACCATTTGAAGATGGGGGAAAGATAGACCCTGGCCTCGCCGCGGTTGATGCGAAGGCCTCGCGAGCTACGCAGGAAGGTGCGCGCCTGATCGTCGAGCTGATGGTCGAGGTTATCGGCTTTGTACGGCTCACTGCGCAGCGGCGGGCAGCTCACGGCGGCACATACAAGCGCGACGTGGATGCGGGGCTCATTGGACTGGGCGCGCAGAGTGCCGTGCTCGATATCGTTCAGCGTGATTTCCCGGCTGGCGATAACAAAGCGGAGTTGGTCCCAGACTCCGGGGATTTGACGGATGCTGTTCTTGGGGTAAACGACCGAGCGGACGAGCGAAGATTCGATGGGGTAGTTGCGAATGATCGCTTCCAGGGTGAGAGCGTTGTAGGCATTGATCCAGAAGGCGATCTTCTGTTGATCGCTCCAGGAGTCGAACTCGCCGGGCTTGACGAGGGACAGGGAAGCGGAGAAAGCGTCGAGATCGCCGCTGTTGGCCTTCAAGTCGCGGTAATTCACCATGCCACGGTTATTCACGTAGTTCAGGAGCGCGACGGCATAACGCTCATAGGAAAAAGCCCCGGAGTCGGCAGACGCACTTGCCGCGGGGAACTGGATCAGACGAGGCTCGCGGCGGTTCAGATACCACCAGCCACCGGCCACGAGCAAAACAACGGCAATTGCAGCGGCCATGATGTGCGTTGCCTTCATGAATTCCTTTGATTCCTCGAGAACGAACGATTGCTGCTAGCGCCCGTGCGCCGAAGGAAACGTATCCGCAAGCACTGCTGGTGCCTCCGGGTTGTGTGCTGTCTGGGAGTTGTTCCTGGCGGCGCCGGCGTGACCGCGGTACCAGCGGGCCAAACGGGCCGGCGAAACACCCAACAGGTAGGCCAGGATAATCGCCTGATTCAGAAGAGTGGTGCGCAAGACGCCCAACCGCTCCCAGCGTCGCGCCGAGGTTAAGACCACAGATGGGGCCAGCGCGATACGACCCCACCGTCCAAGCCGGCGCACAAACTCGAAGTCTTCCATGATGGGTAGCTTCGAAAAACCGGCTGCTGTCCGGAAATGGTGCTTCCACAGGAACAAGGCTTGATCCCCATAGGGCGCCCGCAAGCATTTCGAACGGAAGTTTGCGAGCGCTTCAATGATGCGCAAGCTCCACCGGGGAGAATCGATGCGCAAGCGGAATGCCCCGCCGATAACTTCCGGGTGTGACAGCGTCTCGCGAACCACACGGACAAAATCAGACGGGAGGCGGGTGTCCGCGTGCAAGAACAGCAGGACCCCGCCGCGGGCAACGGCTGCGCCTGCGTTCATCTGGCGGGCGCGACCGGCCGCCGCGTGGATCACCCTCGCGCCGAAGGCTTCGGCAATCTTCGTCGTGGAGTCATGGCTTCCGCCATCTACAACAATCACTTCGACGTCTTCCGTACGTGGAATCTGCCGCAGTGCAGCGCCAATCTGCCCGGCCTCGTTCAGGACCGGAATGATGATGGAGAGAATCACTTCCTGCCGCCCGGTACTTTCAGACGGCAGAGCGGGAAAGTCCCGGCTCACAGGAGTGAGTTCACGCATGTTATGAAGAGAAGAAACACTCATTCTGAGATCACCCGAGTTTCTGGACGATAGGCCGACCACGCGTACCAGAAGCTGTAAAGGTAAGGGACGCGATCCAGATGCTTCCCCGCGAGCGGGCCACTTATGGCTTTTCCTTCCAGTGGAGACCAGGCCGAACCCGTTTCGATGTCTTCTATCTGCGTTTGGCCGCCAAGCTTGCGGACGCGGAAGGAGAGTGCGTTACCCTCCAGAACCGCCCGGTAAACGCCCGGTGTTTCGGCCTCTAGGGCGTACATCAAAACGACCGGCTTGCCGGCGAGCAAAAACTGGACGACGGTCTTCTTCTCAAGCACCGATTGCGGGACTGCGACAGCGTCGCCTACTTCACGGACACCGATGATCTTGTCTTTCCCGCCGAGGCGTTCATCACCTTGGGTGCCGAAGAGGCCGCGCTTTGAGGAGTCCCGGAAGTAACCGTCGTACGTCGAGCCACGCAGCGAGCCCGGCTTGCGCAGCACGAGCGTATCGGGGTGGAGCTTCTTCCACGCTTTCCATGTGGTCTGCAAGGCTGGGACCTCTGTCAGGCGCGAACCGAGCAATGGTCCACGGAGCGCCTTTCCGTCCACCTGTGTCCAGAGTGTGCCCGTCTCCCGGTCAAACATCACCAATGCATCCTTATAAAGTTTTCCGCTGACACGGAGCTCCAACTCCTTTCCGTTGGCCTCGCGGGTGTACACGACACCCGTGTGCGCCAACGGTCACCAAGTGACGGCGATGGGCTTCCCGCCGATCCGGTCATTCACAATCTCGTGTCGATCGAGGTGCCACAGCGAATAGGCCTTAGCCACGCCTGTCACGGGGTCCACCAGGCCCAGCACAGGCTCATCGTCCGCCATCCACTTCTCCGCTTCCTGCCGGCTCACGAAGACGGGTTGGCTCAATGCAGGGATGGCATCGGGTACAAGTACCGTCACCATCGTGCTGTCGCCGATCTTTTCCTGCTGGAAAGAGCGGTTTTGCGCCCAGAGCTTTTGGACTCCCCCTAATGAGGCCAACACAGCAGCTAGAAGGATTGCCTTCTTCATGTTTTCCCTCGCTCAATTGCGGGAATCGCTCGAGATAGCGTGCACTCAAACGGACTCACGGCACGTCGTTGTGACAGCCGCCCGGCTGTCTTGGCAATCCTCAAGACGGCGCAGGTGGCAGCCGTTTTGCGATCCGGGACCACAGTCCTGGTTGAATCTCGATATCTGCTTCCAAGGCCTGCCAAACAGCGGCTTCTAATTCGGCGCGCGTGGCGATGGTTCCCTGACGGACTAGCCGTTCACCAACGAAAACGACTGGCGGGTGCCAGCCACCATGGCGTAGCGCCTCCCAAAGATGCGTGAGCCACGGCTTGACTTCAAGCTCCACTGGCCAATCCGGATGCGCGGAGAGCAGGCGCCTTACTTGCCCCACGACGAGGTCGCATTCCACGCACTCGCCGCTGATGCGGAAGAACCATTTCTGCCCGGCCCAGCGGTAAACCGTGATTTTGACCTTGTGGTTCATGGATTCGAGACTCGTCACCCGCTCCCTGCGCACCCGTAGCTCCCCCAGACCCGGAAAAGCTACATCATTATCCCGAGCTTCACTTCTTCCCACTTACCGTCTTTGATGACTTCCACCTTGGAAGCGAGAATCGCGCCGTTGCGCAGACTCCCGTTGATACGCACTTTCTGACCAACATAGGGAGCCAGCACGAGTGAAGGCGCGAGGATGGCGTGAAACTTCTTGTCCTTGGTAAGCAGTCCGCCAGGGGTGCCGCCCTTCAGACACATCGTGCCGCATTCCTTCACCGGGCCGTGGTCGTTGCCCGTGAGTGAGTTGTCTTTCAAGTAGCACTTGCTGTCCACCAGCGTGCCTTCAAACGCGGCATCTTTCTGGGCCCAGGCCACGCTGACTGCAAGGGTCAGTGCAAGTGCTGCGAGAATCAAATACGGAACCTTTCTCATGTTGTTTTCCTCCTTTGGAATGGTATTGCCCGTGGTTCTACAACTCCTCCCCGCCAGGCCTTCCAAGGCTGCGCGGGTCTAGCTGCCCGCGGGATAGAGCTTTCGCAGCCGGGCGTGCAGACGTTCGCTCACCGCGACCGGCGGAGCAGGCGGAAGTGCATCCGACACGATTTCCAACGTCCGACTCGTCGTGTTGTAGATCACCCAGCAACGGTGACACCGCACTAGGTGCTGAGCAATCGCCTGCGAGAGCTCCAAGCTCACTTCGTCGTCGAGGTAATTGGACAGCTCGGACAAGACTTGATTGCACTCCAGCATGGTCACTCTGCCTTTCTGCGCGGTAAAGGCACAGAGCCTCCCGCCACCATTCCTCGAATCATCCATCCCGCACGAATCCACCTCGACTTCCAGCCGGTCTTCTTTCCGAACCGGGCCGCCAACTTCTCTCGGACCATGAGGCGGGCACGCAGGAGCCGGGACTTCATTGCCGCGATCGTCAAGCCCAGCGCTTCGGCGGTTTGCACCGTGTCAAGCTCGGAGATATCCCGCAACACAAGCACCACGCGATAGTCGGGCGGAAGCTCTTGGATTGCCTCATGTACGATCTGCTGGATTTCTTTTCTCGCGTACACGTGCTCCGGGTTTTCCTGCCAGGGGTCGCATAACTGGGGCATGAACTCCTGATTCGATCCATCAGTCGCGTCGAGTGAGATTGCCTCTCTTTGCCCTCGCAGTTTGTTCAGTGCCGCATTGATGGCGATGCGGGTCAACCACGTGGTAAATCGCGAATCTCGCCGAAACTCGCGCAGGTGCTGGTATGCGTTCAGGAATGTGTCCTGCAGGGCCTCTTCTGCGTCCTCCGGCTTGTGCAGAATGCCGAGCGCCGTGCGGTAGACGCGGGCCTCGTGGCGCTTCACCAACTCTTCGAAGGCCTGAGCGTCCCCTTCGACCGCGCGATCAATCAGCGGCAGGTCCTGATCCCCAGCGTTGCTCCCTTTGAGAGCCATCCCCCCACTTTCCGGCACATTGGACCTCAACTTATGAGACACAACCTGCGCCCCAAAGGATTCCGCTCCCAGCAGGGCCGGGGAGCTTACCGGGGCCGCCAGCTTCGTTCTGCAGGCTCCCCGCTGGGGGGCGCACTCCGCCCTGAACCGGTTGCGTGGCCCATGCTGGTCGATCTTAGGCTTCGGATGTAATCCACAAGCGGCCAAATGTCTTGGTCCGAAAGGCTTTTTCCGAAGCCCGGCATTCCCGTCAGCCGAATGCCATTCTTGACGATCCGAAACAACTCGGCGTCCGACCATCTCTGCACTTCCGCTGATCCTAGGTCTGAGGCGCGTGGGTACCTAGCTGAGCCGATGTCGCTCGGAGTGCGCCCGTCCAGCCCGTGACACGCAACGCATCTCGCCGGGAACTGCAGCTGGCCGATGATCACCGACTGTGAAAGATCCGCCGGCTGGGAACGACCGATGTGACGCGCCGCCTGCCTGACCAAAACGCGTTTTGCCTTGGTGGCGAGATAGGTCTCCACTCGCCCCGGTTCATCGAGTGCACGAAGCGCGATACGTAGCTGAGTCCAGCCCTCGCCAGCGCCACCATGCTGATGGACACTCCCACCAACCAAATTGCGCGACGGCGTTTCATGACCTAAGTGAGACACCGCAGCCAGCGCGGACGATTCATGCACGAGGCCCTCTTCACTACGATCACTTGCCGACCTGAGGCACTCCGGGAACAAGACTCCCACCACCCAAGTTCTGGTAACCTATTCGGGGCCAGACGCATCAGTAGAGCGAGCGAAAGGAGCCAGATGCAATTCCGAGGAGCATTTCTGCGACTCCAGGTTGCCCTTGTAGCGACAGTGCTTGTTGGGCTTTCTGTTGCGGCACAGCTTCCTCCATCGAAAGGCGCTCCCAAGGTTGGCGAGGAGGCTCCCGATTTCACCTTGCCGATTGCTTCCGGCTCGCAGAATCCCGAAGAGAAGACCCTTACGCTCTCTCGTTTGGTTCCGAACAAGACGGGCCAATGGATTTTGCTGGTCTTTTATCGAGGTTATTGGTGACCGTACTGCAACTCCGAGTTGCGGAGCATCCAAGAGTATCTGCCGAAGTTTTCCGAGCGGAACGTGCGCCTGGTCGCCATCAGCGTCGATCCTGTGGAGGTGACCGCGCACCATTGCGAGAAACAGGGTTACACCTTCATATTTCTATCTGATCCCAAGGCCGAAGTCATTCGCCGGTACGACCTGCTCCACCCTGGAGGACATGGCGCGGAGGATATCGCCCGACCCGCCGAGGTGCTCGTAGACCCCGCCGGTGTGGTCCGTTGGGTGAACCTCACGGAAAGCTTTCGCGTACGGCCCAAGGGGGAAGAGGTCCTCAAGGTGCTGGACGACTTGGAGGTGAAACCCGCATCCAAAAGCACAACTCCCTAGCCCGAACTCTGCCTCTGCCCTTTCTTGCTTCTCATCTCGTTTGGTCAAGCAAGCGCGCCACGACTTTCGAGTCGTTCGTTGGGAGCTTGCATACGTAGTTCTCACAGATGTAAGCAGTGGCGCGGTCCTGCTTGCGGGTTACCCCTTCAAGAAACGGGAGCCATTGCGCAAGCTGTTTCTGGCTTTGGGTTCCATCTGCAAGAATAAGAATCTTGTTTGGGATGTAGCGTTCGTGAACCAACCGCAAGAGCGCCTTGGTGTCCGGCGCCCCGGGTTTCCCGGCAATGACAATCTGTTTCGGTTTGGATAGGCTGAAATCGACCGCAGCGACAAGCTGGGGCACAGCCTCAGGATTCTTCTCCAGCCGGCTGGCGAACGCGGCAAACGTCTTCTCCGCTTTTTCTCGCCACTCGGCCCTGTCCGTCATCTGCCAGAGGCGCAGAAGATTCATAGCCGAAACGGAATTCGGCGCAGGTTCCGCCCCGTCGTAGGCCTCCTTCATACGAAGCAGCACCGAGGGATCCCTGCCGCCAGTAGAGAAGTAACCGCCGTGCTGCTTGTCCCAAAATAGCTCGTCTTGTTTCTCTTGTAACCGAACGGCCCAGGAAAGCCATTTGACGTTGAAGGAGGCCTCGTAAAGATCAAGCAGTCCCTGAGTCAGAAATGCATAGTCGTCCACGAAACCGCCGATTTCAGCACTGCTGGAGCGATAACGCCGTTTCAGCAACGCGGTCTTCCCGTAGTAAAGCCGCGATCGGAGAAATTCGGCCGCAGCCTCCGCTGCTTCCAGATAGCGCTGGTCGTCCAGTACCTGCGCGGCCCGCGCCAGCGACGAAATCATCAAACCGTTCCACGCGGTCAGGATCTTGTCATCCCGGAAGGGCCGCGGGCGGTGCGAGCGCCTTTCAAAAAGCTTGTTCCGAGCTGCGGCCAGCAGCTTGTCGGTTTCTCCGGCCGAACGATTGAACTTTTTGGCAGTTTCTGCCACCGAATGCTGCACGATCAGTATGTTCTTGCCGCGGAGCTCCCCCTGCACATCCTGCTGAGGCGGAACGTTCCCGCTGGGCTCGATGCCATAGTGGAAGCTGAAGGCTGCGGCCGTATCCTCGCCGAGGATTTGCTTCAATTCCTCCGCCTTCCAAACGTAGAAAGCACCCTCGGCATGCTCGGTTTTGCCGAATTTGAGCTGGCTATCAGCGTCTTCCGCCGAGTAGAAGCCTCCACCATGGTCACGCATATCGCGCAGCACGTAGTCCAAGATGTCGCGGGCCACGTTGGCAAAGAAGGGGTCGCGCGTGATCTGGTAAGCGTCCAGGTACGACGACGCAAGTTGCGCTTGGTCGTAGAGCATCTTCTCGAAATGCGGCACGTGCCAGCGCCCATCTGTGGAATAGCGGTGGAAGCCGCCACCGATATGATCGTGGATGCCGCCGCGTGCCATGGCCTGCAGCGTGTGCAGGTTCATTTCTAGAGCTTCTTTCTTGCCTGTGCGCGCGTAAAAGCGGAACAGGAAGTTGAGAACGACCGGGCGGGGAAACTTCGGAGCACCACCGAAACCGCCATACGTCGCGTCGTAACTCGCGGCGATCTGGCTGTAGCTGTTGTGCAGGACCGATTCCTGCGGTGTGGCCTTGCCTCCCGCCTCCGCGTTGACAATTCCTTGCAGGGCGCTGGTGACTTGATCTGCCGACTTCAGGATGGCTTCCCGCTTGTCGTGCCAGGCCTGCGCGATGCGCAACAGCAGAGTTCGGAATCCCGGCCGGCCAAACCCATCTTCTCTGGGAAAATAAGTTCCGCCGAGGAAGGGTTTTAGGTCTGGTGTCAGGAAGACCGACATCGGCCAGCCGCCGCTGCCAGTGGTGGCTTGGACGAAGCTCATGTAGATCTGGTCGATGTCCGGCCGCTCCTCGCGGTCCACTTTGATGGAGACGAAGTCGCGGTTCATGATCTGGGCAATCTCCGGGTCAGAGAACGACTCCCGC
This sequence comes from Acidobacteriota bacterium, assembly GCA_016201215.1. Lineage (GTDB taxonomy): Bacteria > Acidobacteriota > Terriglobia > Acidiferrales > UBA7541 > QHYU01. The sequence continues at coordinate 11,184 of JACQDH010000091.1, forward strand.
TCCATCACGTGGCACCAGTGGCAGGTTGAATAGCCCACGGAGAGAAAAATCGGCTTTTGCTCTCGCCGCGCCTTCTCGAAAGCCTCTTCACCCCAGGGATACCAGTCCACAGGATTGTGGGCGTGTTGAAGCA
>JACQDH010000100.1 GCA_016201215.1 Acidobacteriota bacterium
TGGAGTTCCATTTTGGGGAAATCTGAAAGATGGCTCCCGGTGCGGGAAGGGGACGATGGACTGGCCAATAACGAGCTAGAGGACTGAACCCCCCATTCGGGGGGACGAACTCCCGTAGGCCTGCCTCCGCTCCCGTGAACTGTTTCCGTGGGATACGTGTCCAGGGTTGAACATTTCCTGAGGGTGACGCCACAGTGAGCACAAGGGACAGTGTCTTCCTTCTTGCCGGCAACCGATTGCTGCGCGAAGCACTGGCTCGAATTCTGAGAACACAGGGAGATCTCTCGCTCGCGGGGGTCGTCCCCTACAGTCCCCAGGCCATCGAGCAGATAGTCAGTTCCGGGTGCCAGATCCTGCTGGTGGATTCGGTGGCCACGGCACTCTCGGACCTGCAGTTTATTCGAGAAGCCATTCACACGGTCCCCGGGCTGAAAGTCGTTCTGATTGATATGCATGAGGACGAGGAAACTTTTCTGAAAGCCGTGCGGGCGGGAGTCGTCGGGTACGTGCTGAAGGATGCTTCGGCGATGGACGTGGTCGCGGCGGTGCGCGCGGTCTCCCAGGGCGAAGCTGTCTGCCCGCCACGGCTGTGCCTGGCGCTGTTCCAGTACGTCTCCCGGGAGTGGACCGCGGTGCCCAGTTTTCACGTCAAGGTGCACCTCGGCTTAACCCGGCGTCAACAACAACTGGTTCCTTTAATCGCCCAGGGCCTGAGCAACAAGCAGATTGCCTCGCATCTGCACCTCTCTGAGCAGACCGTTAAGAACCATGTTCATCGCATGCTGCAAAAAGTGGGGGTCAACGACCGCTTGGCCGTGGTCGAAAAGGTACGGGGTCAGGGCCTTGTGGTCTAGCCCATAGCCATCCGGGCGGGGAGATGGAATGTTTGGTACGAACTTAGTACTTCGGCGGAGATTTGCCGGTACACCACTTGTCCAGATATCGGGCTGGGCATCTTTTCGCCCAGGCACTAGCCCTCGAATTGAACCTTCTCGCTTCTGCACCTTCGCGAATACTTGCCTTTCCACGGAGCCCACCATGGAAAAACCCGTCCGGGTCCTGGTCGCTATCCGCCCTCGCCTGATCCGCGAACTCGTCCTGGCGACCCTTGCCGACCAGCCCGACATCGAGATCGTGGGGGAAGTTCAGGACGACGCGGAAATCCCCGCGGCCGTAGAGAACTCCCACCCCGCGTTCCTGATCCTGGCCATGGACCGGCCCGAGCAGCGGCCGAGCCTGTGCGATTCCCTGCTGCGGCAATACCCGGAGATGAAGATTCTGGCGCTGGCGCCCGAGCACAACAGCACGGTTTTCTACTGGGCTTCGCTCGACATTCATTCCCACCGCGTGGAGACCTCCGAGGAAGGAATCCTCAACGCCCTCCGGGGCAGATCCCACGCGGCAGGAGGGGAGCAGTGAATTCGACTTGTTCATGCAGAGCTTTCCGCACGGCTTCGGTGACGGGAAAAGTGATTCGGCAGATTACCGCCTGCGTGCTGGCGGCGCTGGTCAGTGGTCCGCCGGCACAATCCCAGCAGGGCAGCAATGTGTCGCGTCCCTCGGATCTGGCCTCGGAGAATCTGAATCGTGTGGCTGCGTCGGCGGCCCAGATCGAGGAAGTGCTGCGCCGGGACCCGGGGTTGTTGGTCGAACTGACGCGCTGGGTGGCCAAGGAGGCCACCGACCACGGGCAGATTGTGGAAGATTCGGAATTGACCGAGCCGGGTATTTTCGCGCGCCTGGCCTCCGACCTCGCCTTTCGCGCCGTGGCCACCCGTCTGCTCCAGCGCTACGGCTACCTGATGCCGAAACTGAACCCGGAATCGGAAACTGCCAAAGAGCGTGAACTGCTGCTCCGCGAACGGACCCGCTGGTTGGCGCGAGCCGAAGAAGAAGACCGCCTGGACCGTCGCGGCTCGGAGAGAGAGCTCGAGCGAACTGGTGCCTGCGATCCGCGACGCGACCGGGAATGCGGCGAAGAACAGCGGCGTCCGCGCGAGCGCCGGCAAGAGCAGACACGCGCCGCGGCGACCCCGCCCAAGGCCGATGCGGAAGAGCTGCGCGAGCGCACCTCCCCGCGCCAGGATCTGGGCAACCCACTCGGGGAGCCGGAGATTCGTTCCCGGCAGTTGCTCCAGACCTCCGGGGAGGTCAGCCCCGCGGTGGGGCAGCGACCCGCGCAGCGTCCCAATGAACCGTTTGCTTCGGTGGGCGGCCTCGAGGTGGTTCCCGAAGAAGTTCGCGCAGCTCGCCCCGGTGCGGCGGAGGACCGCAGCACTGCTGCGTCGCTCGCGTCCGACCGGACTTCTCACCGCCGTCCGCGGCCCCTGCCCGCGTCGTGGGAAGAGCGGGAAATCGAACCTGGGCGGGCAGCGATGGTTCGCCGGGCGAATCCCTATTCCGATATTCCCTCGTTGTACGACATGTATGTGCAGGCCTCCGCCCGGCCGCCCGCGCTGGAACGCTTCGGTTTGGACATCTTCCGCAACGGCACGCGGGATTCTGAGTTGCTCCCCATGGATCTTCCCGTGGGGCCGGGCTACACCGTCGGGCCGGGAGACGGCCTGGCCATTGATCTCTGGGGCGGCGTGGCCCAGCGGCTGTATCGCGTGGTGGACCGCGAAGGGCGGCTTTCGCTGCCTGAAGTGGGCCCGGTGCTGGTCAGCGGCCGGACCATGGCCGAAGTGCAGCAGGCCGTGCAGAAACTGCTGCGCACGCAGTTCCGCGACGTCTCCGCCGACGTTTCTCTCTCCCGGCTGCGCTCGATCCGCGTGTACGTGGTCGGTGAGATCGAACAGCCCGGCGCCTATGACATCAGTTCGCTTTCCACCCCGCTCAATGCGTTGGTTGCCGCCGGAGGGCCCACCGAGCGCGGCTCGCTTCGTCCGTTGAAACACTTCCGGGGCAAGGACCTCGTGCAGGAGGTGGATATCTACGACCTGCTGGTGCGCGGGGTGCGTTCGGACCTGAAGCGCCTGGAATCAGGCGACACCCTGTTGGTTCCCCCGATCGGCGCGCAGGTCACCGTGGAAGGGATGGTGCGCCGACCGGCCATCTATGAACTCCGCGGAGAAAAAACGCTGACCGAGGTTCTGGAGCTGGCGGGAGGGATTCTTCCCACCGCGACCCTAAGGCACATCGAGGTGCAGCGCGTCGAGGCGCATCAGAAGCGCACAATGCTCAGCCTGGACATCGCCGAGGCTTCGGGATGGAGACAGCGTGCACATCTTTCCCATCGCGCCTTACAACCAGGATGCTGTGTTCCTCCAGGGACACGTCCTGCGGCCGGGGCGCTACTCCTATCATCCCGGCATGAAACTCGCCGACCTCGTCTCCTCCTATGCAGATCTTCTGCCGGAGCCTGCAGCCAAGTATGCCGAAATCGTGCGCTTGAACCCGCCGGACTACCGGCCGAGTGTGGAGAGCTTCGAGCTGGCGGCTGCACTGGCCAATCCTGCCGCGGCTCCCAAACTTCAGCCGCTCGACACCCTGCGCATCTTCAGCCGGTACGATTTTGAGAACCCGCCCACGGTGTGGGTCGGCGGCGAGGTGCGCAACCCGGGACCCTATCTCACCTCGGGCCAGGTGCACCTGCGCGACGCCTTGCAACTGGCCGGCGGAGTGACCCCCGACGCCCTGCTCGAGAACGCGCAGGTTTACCGCTACCTGCCTGACAGCAAGCTGAAGATCTTCAGCGTGAATCTGGAGCAGGCCCTGGCCGGCAATCCCATCGACAACCTGCTGCTGCAGCCGCGCGACCGCATTCTGGTGCATCGCAATCCCGCTCGGGTGGACCCGCCCAGCGTGTACATAAAAGGCGAAGTCGCCAAGCCGGGCCGCTACCCGCTGACCACCAACCTGCGCGTCGAGGACCTGATCCGTCTGGCCGGGGGGCTCAAGCGCAGCGCGTACTCGGAGAGCGCGGATCTGGTGCGTTACTCGCCGCAAGCCTCCGGCCCGCAGAGCAGCGAATACCACGAAGTCAAAATCGCCGCAGCGCTGGCCGGCGACGCGGACCAGGATCTTCCGCTGCGCGATGGCGACGTGCTCACGATCCGGCAGCTACCCGGGTGGAACGAAATCGGTGCGGCGGTCACGGTGCAGGGCGAAATCGAGCATCCCGGCGCGTACGGAATCCGGCCCGGCGAGCGGTTCAGCTCGGTCCTGAAACGCGCCGGGGGGTTCCGCTCGACGGCCTATCCCCAAGCGGCAGTACTCGAGCGCGCCGAAGTCCGCC
>JACQDH010000104.1 GCA_016201215.1 Acidobacteriota bacterium
CAGGGCATATGTTCTTCATGCGCAGCAAACACGAGCTCGCGCTCAAACGCTATGAGGCTGCGCTGTCACTTTTTGAACGGACGGGACAGGAGCTGGATTTGGGCCGCACGCTCAACGGTGCCCTCCAACCCCTCATCTATCTTGGCCAGTATGAAAAGGCCTTCTCCTGGGCGGAACGAGCGCGGAACATCTTCGAAAAGCACGGCGATTCACTGCGCCTCGCGCGTCTCGAAACTAACTTCGGAAATGTGCTCTACCGGCAAGACCGTTTTGCAGAAGCCTTGCAACACTACCACCGCGCGGAGAAAGCGCTGCGTCGCCTGGGAGAACCCCAGGATGTCGCCGCGGTCCTCAGCAATATCGCCGTCTGCCACATCAGCCTGAACGATTTTCAGAAGGCCCTGTACGCGTACCAAAAAGCGCGGAGCTACTGCCAGACTCACAACCTCCCGCTCTTCGTCGTCCAAGCGGACTACAACGTGGCTTACCTCCACTACCTCCGGGGCGAATACACTCGGGCCATCGAGCTGTACGACGCGGCGCGCAAGCAGTCCGAACTTCTCAACGACCGCTACCACAAGGCCCTCTGCGACCTCGACCAGTCCGAGATGTACCTCGAGCTCAATCTGGTTGAGGAGGGCGGGCAACTCGCACAGCAGGCCTTTTTCAGCTTTGAAGACCTGCGCATGGGCTACGAAGCGGCCAAGGCTCTCGCCTTTCTTGCCATCGCCCACAGCCAGCAAGGAAAAACGGGTCGGGCGCTCGATTTTTTTCGCGATGCCCGGCAACGCTTTGTCCGGGAGCAGAACCGCGTCTGGCCCGCCCTGATCGATCTCTACCAGGCGCTCGTGCTCTATCAGGCAGAGCGTTACACGGAGGCGCGCCGGCTCTGCGCGGCTGCCTTTCGCTTTTTCGCCCGCACGTCTCTGTCCAACAAGACCGTACTCTGCGAGCTCCTGTTGGCCCGGTTGCTACTTCAGACTCGAAAATCCCGGCAGGCACTGAAACAATGCCGCTCGGCGCTCAAAAAACTCGAGAGGGTTGAGGCTCCCACGCTGCGCTATCAAGCCTATTTCGTTCTAGGACAGATTCAGGAGGCGCTGGGTCAGCCGGAACTTGCTTACGAAGCCTACGAGGAAGCCCACGCGGGTCTGGAGAGTTTGCGCAGCCACCTGAGCGGAGAAGAGCTTAAGATTTCCTTCCTGAAAGACAAGCTGGCGGTGTACGAGAGCCTAGTCTGGCTCAGCCTCACGGGCCGGCCCGCACCCAGCAATCTCGCCACAGCCTTTGCCTACATCGAGTACGCCAAGTCTCGGAGCCTTGCCGATCTGATCGCCTTTCGAGCGCAGGCGCTGTCCGCACACACACCCTCCGCCAGCCCCCTGGTCGAACGCGTCCGCAGATTACGCGAAGCCCTCACCTGGCATTACCGCCAAATTGATTTGCACGAGACCGGGCAGCAGCCCGGCTCTCCTGAGCATCTGGAGCGCCTGCGTCGGGAAACGCGTGAATCCGAGGCTGAGTTGCTCCGGGCCCTGAAGCAGCTTCGCGCCACTGAGAGAGAATTCAGTTCGCTGCAAAATGCCGGAACCCTTCCGCTGGAGGCCATCCGGCACGCCATTCCTGCCGATTCGCTCCTCCTCGAATACTATCAGGCCCGCGGGACCCTCTTCGTTGCTCTCCTGGGACGCGACCTGTTGGAAATCTTGCCGCTCGGGCCGGCCAGCCGGGCGCGCAACCTGCTCCGTCTGTTGCAGTTCCAGCTTTCCAAATTCCGTCTTGGTGCGGAGTATGTGCGCTCCACCTCGGGGCTGCTCTTGCAGGCCACCGAAGCTCACCTCCGCGAGCTATACCAAGAATTAGTGGCGCCGGTGCGACCTCGCCTGGGGTCACGGCATCTGATTGTGGTGCCCCACGACTTCCTGCACTACTTGCCCTTTCATGCACTTTTCGATGGCCAGGGATACCTCATTGACGCCTTCTCAATCTCCTACGCTCCCAGCGCGAGCGTGTACCAATTGTGTGGCATGAAGAAAACGCCGGCGGCGAACCAGTCCCTGGTGCTTGGCGTTCCGGACCCTCTGGCGCCTCATATCCTGGACGAGGTGCAGGCCGTGGCCTCCGCGCTCCCTCAAGCGAGGCTTTTCGTGGGCCAGGAGGCCAACGAGGAATGCCTGAAAACCTTCGGTCCGCAAAGCCGCTTCGTGCACATCGCCACGCACGGGCTGTTCCGCCAGGACAATCCGATGTTTTCGTCTCTGCGTCTGGGGACCTCACAACTGACGCTCTTTGATTTGTACAATCTGGAGCTTCCAGCCGAGCTGGTCACCTTGAGCGGCTGTGGAACCGGTCTCAACCTGGTCGTCGGCGGGGACGAGTTGCTGGGCCTGGTGCGGGGGTTGCTCTACGCCGGAGCCCAGGCTTTGCTGGTCACCCTCTGGGACGTGAACGACATCAGCACCGCAGAGTTCATGAAGTCTTTTTACCACTGTTTGCAGGCACAGCCCGACAAGGCCATGGCCGTTCAGAGTGCCATGCGCGAGCTGCGGCAGAGCTTCCCGCATCCCTACTACTGGGCGCCCTTCGCGCTGATCGGCAAAGCCAATGCGAACTGAGTCGCATGACCAGTTTTCTGCTGTCCAGGTTCCGGAGCCATCCGATGGGTATCATGGGGCCAGCCGAGTGGTTTCCGGGGAGTTGGGGACTGCGCGCCCAATGACCAAGTAAGTGATTGAAAATAAAACGGTTAAGCTGACTTCCAAGGCAGGAGACACTTACACCGGGCCGGGAAGGCAAGCGCCAGCTAAGGTGGGTCCCGGCCCTAGTTTTTTGGCCCATCCCTATATTTTTTGCGGGGCTTCAACGCCCTATATATCGTGATGATGCGACTCCACCTCTGCGGCACCCCGCCCGTACGGCCCGGAGGGAGGCTATGAAACACTTCGAGATCACGCAGTGGGCAGACTTCGTGCGCGGCGCGGCCGGTAAGGCCGAGCACGCGGCTATGGAGACGCATCTCTCCTCCGGTTGCCGGAAATGCCGGAAGAAAGCAGACCTGCTCCGCCTGTTCGCAACGATCGCCACGTCGGAAGCCCAATACCAGGTACCTCAGTACGCGATCCATTGTGCAAGAGCCATTTTCGCGCTCCAGCAGCCGGAAAAAGTCCACATCTTGCCGCGCATCCTGGCCCGCCCGCTGTACGACAGTTTTCGTGAACCCCTGCCGGCGGGTGTGCGCACCCAGCAGCGGCTGAGCCGGCAGGCGTTGTACGAGGCAGGCGACTTCCGCCTGGACCTGCGCTTAGAACATGAGCGGGGTTCTCCCCAAGTCTCGCTGGTCGGCCAGATCGAAAACCGCAAGGAACCCAACCAGCGCGTGGCGAACGTGCCGGTTCTGCTGGCCGCGGGCAAGAAAATCCTGGCGCGGACCGTCAGCAATCAGTTTGGAGAGTTTCACCTGGACTACCACCCGAGAACTCACCTTCGCTTGTACGTGCCCGTTCTCCAGGATCACGCCCGGCGCATCGAGGTGCCTCTCAGCGACCTGCAAGTGGACCAAAGGAAAGACAAAGGCTTCGGGGCTGCGAAACCGGCTTCCAAGCGCAAGCGGAAAAAGTAGATCTGGGCAGACGGACCCGGGTTCCTCGGGCGTGAGGATTAAGGACAAGGAGGGGCCATGAAAAACGGCAGAGGATGGCAGATTCTAATAGGGATCGCACCCATCTTGCTGGCAGGCCTGTTCCCGGCAGCGGCCTCTGCGCAGAATCAGTTCATCGTGCGTGCGCCGGCCGCAGCCGTGGGCGGCGTCGCTGACCGCCATGGCTTGAAAGTCCTGGACCGTGTGAACCAGCAGGATATCTTCCTGCTTCAGGGCCCCGTCGGCGCCGATCCACAGATTCTAGTTGCAGACCTACGCCAGGATCCGGACGTAGCCGAGAGCGAGCTGAACGGTGATGTTTTCATCCCCGAAGCGCTTCAAGGGGCCGCGCTCAATCAGTCCACCGCTTCGATCCTGGGCGCGCTGGCCAATCGGACGCTGATCACGTACTTCGGGAGCTCGGTCTGGACCAGCTACGTCAACCAGCCCGCCGCGGCGATTATTCGCGTGGCCGAGGCGCAGAGACTGTTTGCCACCGGCGCCGGGGTTGTCGCCGTCATTGATACCGGCATTGACCCCAAGCATCCGGCCCTCAGTGCCGTCCTAGTGCCGGGCTACGACTTCACGCGCAACCTCCCGGGCCTGGCCTCGGATTGGGCCGATCTCAACCAGTCCACCGCCTCGATTCTCGATCAGTCCACCGCCTCCATCCTCGACAATCAAACTGTGGTCATCCTGAACCAGTCCACGGCCTCGATTCTCGACCAGTCCACCGCGTCCATTCTGGACACCAGTCAGATTCCCAGATCGTTCGGCCACGGGACGATGGTCGCCGGGCTGGTCCATCTGGTCGCCCCAACCGCCAAGCTCATGCCTCTGAAAGCGTTCAAGGCGGACGGCAGCTCGAACGTCTTCGACATCTTGCGGGCCATTTACTACGCCACGCAAAACGGCGCCCGCGTGATCAACATGAGCTTCAGCCTCGCGGGGTCCTCGCAAGAATTCGCTCGCGCCGTGAGTTTTGCTACCGAGCACGGCGCGGCCTGCGTGGCCTCGGCAGGTAACTCCGGCAAAGAGGTGCTGGTCTTTCCGGCCGCGCTGCGCAACGTCATCAGTATTGCCTCGACCAACAACCTCGACGTCCGCAGCTCATTCTCCAACTTTGGCGCGGCGCTGGTGAGCGTGGCGGCTCCGGGCGAGGCTCTGATCACCACCTATCCCGGCAACCATTACGCTGCCGCGTGGGGCACTTCGTTCAGCACCGCTTTGGCCTCGGGCGGTGCGGCTCTGCTGTTTCAGCTTGATCCCCAGATGAGCCCCGACAAGGTGGAGGGCAGCTTCTCGAAGGCCGCCAAGGTCTCACAAGATCTGGGGGCCGGACGCATTGACTTGGTGCTGGCGCTGTCCAGCCGAGCCAAGTAGCCGGCCGTCAACTCCCGCCGTTGCCCCGGTCGCAGAAGCTGGGCAGAGCTGGGTGCGGCTCCTCTTCGGGGAATGCCGGTGCCTGCTTACGCGCTCGTCCCCGCATTTCCGCTTCGTTGCCGTGTGTCCTTTCAGTCGCATGCTGGATCTCATCCTGTGAATGAGGGCGGGGCGCTCTCGTGCCCGGAAGCGTATACTCCGTCCGCGGTCGGCTTGAAAATACGGGGGCCTCTCGTTCAGAAGCGTCACAAGTGAGGGGAAGGCCCCCGCAGCGAACAATTGAGCAACAAGATTTCCCCCGTTAGGGAGACCCTGAGGAAAGTCGAGGAGAATTCCATGAAGAAACGAGTACTGGCCGGCTGTTTGCTCTGCGCACTAATCAGCGTGGTGGTGGGGCCCGCCCGCGGGCAGACCCGCGCGCCCGCGGAGATACCCGCCGCCTACGCCATCCAGGAGGGCTTCGTGGATGCCCATGGCGTGCTCATCTATTACAAGACGGTGGGCCGCGGCGCGCCGCTGGTGATCGTGCACGGTGGTCCGGGCGCCTCCCACGATTATTTTCTCCCCTACCTGCTGCCGCTGGCCCGGCACAACCGGCTGATCTTCATTGACGAGCGCGGCTCGGGGCGCTCGCAGAAGCTGGAGAACCCCACGGGCTACACCGTCGAGAATATGGTCGAGGACGTGGAAGCGGTCCGCCATGCGCTTCAACTGGGCAAGATCGCCCTGCTGGGGCACTCCTACGGCGGCGTGCTCGCGCAGGCCTATGCCTTCAAATATCAGCGCAACCTCACGCACCTGATCCTGTGCAGCACCTTCCACAGCACCCGCGAGATGAATCAGGTCCTCGGCCGGATCAAAGAAAAAATGGCGCCCGAGCTGCGCGAACGTATCAATCGGATGGAAAAAGAGGGCCTGTTCAGCCACGGGAAAGACTACGAGAAAAAACGCTACACGGCCGACTACATGATCGCGGCCTGGGGCGAAGGCTACTTTCCGTATCTCTACCAGAACCGACCCGACCCGAACTTCGACCCCCTCGCGCAGGGCGTCATGGCCTGGGACCTCTACCGCGAAATGTGGGGCTCTCATGGGGAGTACGTGATTGACGGCAACCTGGCTGCCGTCGAGTATGGCGACCAGCTCTCCGCCATTCGCGTGCCCACGCTGATCTCCGTGGGCGACCACGACGAATCCGACCCATCACTCTCGCGCGAGATGCACGAAAAGATCGCCGGCTCCCAATTAGTCATCTTCCCCCGCAGCGGCCACATGACCTTCGTGGATCAGCCGGCGCTGTTCCTCGACGCCGTGGAAAAATTCCTCCACCCGGCCAAACCCCAGCCGTAGCGCGCGGCTGTTAACGTTGCTAGTGAGGCCTGCCCTGCTGGCATCCGAAAGATTCACAGCCCACACCCAGGATTAGAGGCCCCGTAATCGCGCCGCCAGCACGGGGCGCGCGGGCAGGATTATCGTGTCGAGAACCAGAACCTGTTACAGGCCGCGAACACGCTGGTGGATTTGACGGGCGACTCGCTCGAGTTGTCTGGCTTGGCGTTCGAGGTCAGCGGGAACCGCGCTTTCCAGGTCCGCTGCTTCCAGTTGCTTTTGCAGGTTCTGCGCGAGTTCAATCAGTTGGGGCAATTCCCGGTTCAACGCCGCGTGATTCGCCTTGCGTCGCTCCCGAGCGGCCGCCTGACGGCCAGCTTGTTCTTGCGGCGGCTGCGTCGACTGTTTCTCCAACTGTCCGAAAATGTTTGGCTCTCGCGGCGGTAAAGGGTTCGGTCGGCGATGACTTGTCTGCGCCAGCAAACAAGCTGAAGTTAACACCCCGCAGAAAACCAACCTTGCGAAACGCTCCGGCACGGCACACCTCCACTTTCTCTCGGACAGGCACTCCAAGAAGTCTCCCTACTCCAAGATTTGGCTGGGTGCAAGGGAGAAAAAATGCGGGGATGCGGCCTCGGAGGCCGCATCCCCGGAAGTGGACTGGCGGATTAGAACTCGAAACGGAAGCCGAACTGCGAGCGGTACGGGCTAGCGAAGCCGGGCCCGAAGCCGGAACCAGCACAGTACGGCCCGCTGATGGGACCTTGGAGCGGCTTAAGGAAGGAGCCGCTCGTGGCGTTGTCTTGGACCGCATTGCACTTGTTGAAGCGGTTGGTGAGGTTGTGGAACTCCCAGAAGAGCCTGAGCGAGGCCTTTTCGCCGAACTTGAAGCGCTTGGCCGCGGCCAGGTCAAGCTGGAAGAACGGGTCGACCCGCACCGAGTTGGGCGCTACCTGCTGGCAGCCTTTAGTAGTGATCGCATTGAGAGGTTGCACCGTGCTGCCCACGCACACGCGGTCGATTGTCGAACGACCATCTCCATCTATGTCCGTACCGGCAAGGAAGTTGATGGGCGGGGCCGAGGCTGCCTGGAGGATGGGAGCTAGGTCGAAGCCCCAGGGCAGATTGAAGACGCCGCTGATGACAAACCGATGGCGCCCGTCGTTGTTCGTGTAGCCGAACTCCTCGGGCTTGAACTCTTGCTCCCGCGAGATCGCCTGGGCCGTGCCGCCATAGGAAGCCGTCGGTCGGCCGCCCCACGACCGCGACCAGGAAAGTACATAGCTCGCCTGCATCATGAAGTTGTGGCTCATGCGCTTCCTAAGCTGGAAGTTGACGCTGTCGAAGAGGGAGCGATTGGTCGTGCTCACGTCGCGAATCTCTGCGAAGCGGCCGGCGCCTATCCCAGCCGCAGCAAAGGCAGCGTCGAGCAGGCGCGTCGTGGAACCGCTGACGCAGCGCGGGTCAGCGAGGTTACCCCCAAAGGCTGGGTTGCATATGGACGAGATCCTGGGATTGTCGTTGAGCACACGCGGCTCATGCGTTCCCAACACGTGGTAGTAGTCAGCGGAGAACGCATAGTTCGGGTTGAACTGCCACGCCCAACCGATGGAGGCCTGCTGCGCCCAGGGATCTGTCATCCCGGGATCGTTGATCCGGCCGCGGCCGCCGAATGCGAGGTCAGTGAGCCCGGGCGCCGGGGCGGGCAGGGGATCCACGCCAAAGCGGAACGTGGCCAGATCCCCGGACGGGCTTGGCGGTCCGGTCGAGTTCGACAGATCGATCACCGTCTGATAGAGCGTTGGGTTGGATTGCTGAATGGAGAACAAGGTCAGGTTCTGGAAGACCTGGTCGCGGGCAATGCCATAGCCGCCACGGATGACATGCTTGCCGGTGCCTACTGGATCCCAGGCAAAGCCGATGCGTGGCTGGAACTCCTTCCAGTCGGCGGTCGTCCGGGTGAGGGCATCAACATCGCCGGCGAGCAGCTTGGCGCGTGCCAGACCGTCGGCCGCCGCCGGAGAGGTCGGATTGGCGGCAATGAGCTGCCGTAGGACGTTCATTACACGGTTGCTGGTCGTCGCGCTGTCACGCAGTTGTTTTGGCAAAAATCGAATATTGGCGTCCCAGCGGATGCCCAGGTTCAGGGTGAGCCGCGAGGTGACCTTGAAATCCTCTTGGAGCCAAAGATATCTAAGGGGTCGTCAAAGAAGTCGATCTCATAGCCGTTCGCGCCAAAGAAGAAGAACCCGCCTAACTTGGCCAGATAGACCCAGTTCGCTCCGAATTTCATGTTGTGGCGGCCGCGCGTCCAGGAAAAGTCATCGCGGAACTGGTACTTGCGGATCAGGGTCTGTTGCGGGACGTTGACGTTTTGCCCGAGCTCGGCACTGGGGAAGGTGACGAGCGGGTTAGTCGTTGTCCCACCGCCTGCCACGGGCAGGGTGAAGAAGCGCGTCGCAGCAGTGGGAATCGCGTTGACAAAATCCTGGAACTGGAAGGTGAACGAGTTCACCTTGTTCGACGAGACGGTGAAATTGTGCTGCATCACCAAGGAATGGAATTGGTTGATATTGTCGTTGCCCTCGGTGAGATCGGCGATCGTTGACGCCCCCCCGGCGGTGCCTTGATCGTTAGGGGCGAGCCAGCGCTCGCGTCCGTACCGGAAAAACATATTCTGGCGATCGCTGATGCGCCAGTCCATTTTCGCCGTTACCAGATGATCAAAGTAAGGTGTTGGGATCTGATCGGTCGGGTCGGCGAAGGGAACCAGCGCCAGGTTTGCGGCCGCGATCGGGTCAGCGCTGATCTTGGCCAACTCACGCTTATGCTCGTAGGCACCGAAGAAGAACAGCTTGTCTTTGACCACCGGCCCGCCTACTGATCCTCCAAAGTGATACCGATGAAAGTTCGGCTTTACCGTTTCGAATTCGGACTTGGCGTTCAGCGTGTTCACCTGGAATTCGCTGAAAAGGGAGCCGTGGAGATGGTTGGTGCCCGATTTGGTGACCACGTTCACCACGCCGCCCACAGTGCGCCCTGAGTCCGCCGAGTAGCGATTAATGATCACGTTAAACTCTTGAATCCCTTCCAGAGTGAAGTTCTGCACGATGCCTCCTATGACGTTGTCCTTATTATCTCCGCCATCAACGTTATAGTCGAAGGCGCGGCCGTCCCCGCCGTTGACGGTCGCATTGCCGGAGCGGCTCTTCGTGGGATCAAAGTTTTGCGCGGCACGAACTCCAGGAACCAGCGTCATCAGCGAGGCAAAGTTGCGGTCCCGGACGGGGAGATCCTTGACCTCCGTGGGCGAAACCGAACCGCCGATGTCGGAGCGCGTGCTCTCGATCATGGGAGGTTCTTCAGTGACCGTCACTGTTTCGCGGGCCGCACCAAGCCGTAGCGTGACATCAAGGGTGAGTTTCTGCCCGACCAGCAGTGTTTCGCACCGGATTGATTGGACACTGAACTGAGTGTATTCATGCAGCCGCTCCGAGCGCAAGAAGTTGCTGCCGCGCCGGCGCTGGTGTGAGGTAGCCCAAGCGCTGGACGATCCAGCGCTGATTGTAACGCTCGCGAAATTCCGCTAGCGCCTGCCGTAGTTCCTCGATGTTCTGAAACGTCCGCACCCAGAGCAACTGCTCCTTCAGCGTGCGGATG
>JACQDH010000101.1 GCA_016201215.1 Acidobacteriota bacterium
ACAAAACGTGTCCTTGTCTTCCCGCTTCTGGCGGTGGTCGTCACCGCCGCGCTCCTCTATTCCATGCGCCGCGGGACACGTGCCGCGCAGGGCGACACCATCCCTGACCTGATCGCTTTGGCGCCTGCCCATTCTTCCTATTTTTTTTACGCCGACCTCGGCGCGTTACGCTCTTCTCCCCTCCTCGCCCAACTTTCCGCCGCGGCGCCCCCGCCCACCGCCGATTGCGACTACGCAGCGTTCGTCCGCGCCACCGGTTTTGACTACTCGCGAGATCTCGACCGCGTTCTGCTGGCCGTGCGCCCCGGCCCGGTCGGCAGCTTCACCGTTGCGCTTGCCGATGGGCGCTTCGACCGCGATAAGATCGCGAGCTATGTCCTGCGGACCGGAAAGATCGAGCGGCAGAACGGCGTGGATGTTTACGTGGTTCCCACCGAGAAGCCCTCGAAGTCGATCACCATCGCTTTCCTGGGCGCGAACCGCGTTGCGCTCGCCGACGGGCCAAGCCTCGAGCCGGTGCTGGCAGCGCATCCTCCCGGTGCGCTCGAGCCCGCGATGCGCGAACGCCTGGCTCGCGTGGCCGGCTCAGCCTTCTTTGCCGTGGGCCAGGTGGGCCAGGTGCCGGAGGACTTCTCCCTGGGTGGCATGCGCTCCGACGAATTCAGCAACCTCGTGCGCAGCCTGCGCTGGGTCACCCTGGCGGCGCGCCCCGAAGGCGATCGCCTGCGGGTGGCCGTGGAGGGTGAGTGCGACACTCTGGAAAGCGCACGTCAACTCGCTGGCACCCTCGACGGCTTGCGCGTGCTCGGGCAAGCCCTGCGGGCCGATCCCAAGACGCGGCAGAAGCTAGGGCCGGAGAATGTTTCCGGCCTCGAAACTCTGCTCGGTGCGGTGGGGGTCTCGCGCGACGACCAGCGGGTCCGCGTGCTGCTGGAACTCACCCCGGAAATGCTCCACGCCATGACTCCGAAGAAGCCGGCGGCTAACGCTACCTCGCCCTAGCGGTGCGGAAAGACATGACACAACTCAGGTTTCTTGCAAGAGAACGACGAGAGGAGTCCCAGACGACCTTGTCTAATCGCCCGCCTGGGTGAAGCGGAGGTAGCGCCAGGGGTTTACTGGCGCGCCGTGGATGCGCACCTCGTAATGGACGTGAGGCCCGGTGACCCGGCCGCTGACGCCGACATAGCCTATGACGTCGCCGCGCTTGACGCGCGCACCGGGCGTGGTGCGGAAACCCGAAAGGTGTCCATACCAGGTAGAAATGCCGAAGCCGTGGTCAATCACCACCACCCGGCCATAGCCAGCATGCGGTTCCACCGCCACTACGACACCGTTGGCAGTGGCACGCACGGCATCACCGTATTGGGAGTAGATGTCCACGCCCGTATGGAACGCGCCTTCACCGCTGAACGGGTCCAGCCGCTCGCCGAAACTCCCGGTGATGTGCCCGATGACCGGCCAGAGGGAGGGCTCAAACGCTGCGTCGCCCAGTCCAGGTCGCGGCATCAACCGCAGTCCTTCGGCCTGCAGCGCCACGGCCGTGGGATTCTTCATCAGGAAGTTGAATTGTTCCACCGAGCGTTCGTAAGCGGCCTCCGAGCCAACCGGCGACGCCACCTGCCCCAGATCATCGAGGCCGAACGGGCCCTGGCGGAACCGCATGAACCCATAAGTCATGGCCACCTCAGTGGCCAGGGATTGCAGGGAGGAAAGCCGCTGGTTAGTGTCTTTTACGGTTGTCTGGAGTTGCTTGTACTGTCTTTTCAGGGTGTCTTGCTCGCGGCGGAGGGAGTTGTAGTTGCCGACCTTCCATAACATGCGCGTGTAAGCGCCGGCCGCGACCAACACAGTGGCTCCACCCACAATCGCCAGAACCAAAAGCAAATGCAGGGCATAGAGGGGAACACGGATCTTGCGCAGGCTGCCCTGTGCGCTTGAGGCAATGAAAAAAGTGTAGGATTTTGGCTTTATCATTGCGTATGGTCGCTGCGGCCCGGCGTGGGCCGCAAATGATTTCGCCTTCGAGTAAGGTTAGGAGCCGCTTCTCCCCTGAACGGTCTTCCTATCCAGATCGTGTGTTTAGACCGCGAGTCTTGGTCCGAAACCTAACCTAGTCTATAGGCAGGCTGCCAGGCGAGTCAACCTCTATTTTTTCATATGTGAAAGGACCAGCACTCGCTTCTTTCTCATACGGCACCTATAATGAACCAGCCCCCAAGCCCACCGGGCATGTCGGACCGGAATCGGGTCATTTTTCGTGGAAACTGAAGCTAACCTGATCAGGCGTATCCGCTCAAGGATCCCCTGCGGCCGGCAGATGGCTGCTTCTTCCCGCGCCGCCGGTTTGCGACTGGGAATTGGGGACGATGCCGCCGTGCTACGCCCTTCCCGTGGAGCGGAATGGGTGCTGACCTGCGACGCCTTCCTTGAGAACATCCACTTTCTGGGCGCCATTCATCCTCCGGAGGCGGTGGGCTACAAAGCGCTCGCCCGCGCCACCAGTGATCTGGCCGCCATGGGAGCCGAGCCCCGGTTCTTCCTGCTCAGCCTGGCGCTGCCGCCCGAGCGCACGCGCGCCTGGCTGGACGGTTTCCTGGTGGGAATGGCACGCGCCACGCGCCGGTTTGGCCTGATACTGGCCGGCGGCGACACGGCGCAGAATCCCACTGTGGCCATCAGCGTCACGGTGCTCGGAGAAATCTCCCCGGGCAGAGCGGTGACGCGAGCGGGCGCCCGGCCGGGCGATCTGCTCTACGTCACCGGCCACCTCGGCAGGGCCCAGTTGGGGTTGGAGCTGGTTCTGCGCGGGATGTATCTCCAGCCGCAATGGAAACCCCTGCTGCGACCGCATCTCTATCCGGAATTGCGCCTTGATTTCGGCCAGTGGCTCGCCCGCCAGCGCCTGGCTTCGGCCATGATTGACACCTCGGATGGACTTTCCACTGACCTCGAACATTTGTGCGAGTCGAGCCGCGTTGGCGCGCGCGTCTGGGCCGACCGCATCCCCGCGGTTCGGGTTCCGCCCGCCTTGCGCGAGCGAGGTTTTGATCCGGCGGAATTCGCCCTGCACGGCGGCGAGGATTACGAACTGCTATTTACCGTGCCCCGCCGTATGAGCCAGCGGATTCCCGGAACTTACCGGGGAACGCCTACCTCGCCCATCGGGGAAATCGTGCGCGGCAGAGGAATGTTCCTGGTGGAAAGCGATGGCCGCAAGACACCGCTCGCGGCCCGCGGCTGGGACCACTTCCGCCCGAAGTAGTGCTGGTGCGGAGCTCGCGCCACGCGGCGAGAGCTATTCAGAAGACTTTCCACTCGTGCCGGCGGTCTTGGCGGGCGGGGCAGGGCTCGGCGGCGCGATCTTCGGCTTCGCAGGCGTTTTCTCCGCAGGACCCTCGGGCACTTCCTCGGTGGGCGCGCTGTCGGGCGTGTCCACCTGCACCTGTTTGGTCAGCGCGACCTTTTCGAGGCGCTCGACGTTGGGGAAATCTTCGGCCGACTTGCCATCGGTTGCTGTCTTCATAAAGTCGATCCAGATGGGCAGCGCCGCCTTGGCCCCGGTTTCCTTGCTGCCCAGGGAATCCTGCTTGTCGTCAAAGCCCACCCAGGCGCCGGCGGTGAGCGACGGCGTGAAGCCCACGAACCACGCGTCGGTGAAGTCGTTGGTCGTGCCGGTTTTCCCGGCGACGGGCCGGCGGAGCTCTTTGGCCTTCATGGCCGTGCCGAACTGCACTACTTCCTCGAGCATGGCCACCATGGTGCGCGCCACCGCCGGAGAAAGAACGTCGTGCACCTCGGGGTGCGCCTCTTCGAGCAGCGCGCCATCGTAGCTGGTGACGCGCCGGATGGGGTGCGGCTCGATGCGGATGCCGTCGTCGGGGAAGACGGTGAAGGCGGAGGTGTGCTCGAGCAGGGTGATCTCCGCGGCACCCAACGCCACGGGCAGGTAGGGAGGCAACGGGCTGGTGATGCCGAAGCGCCGCGCCGTTTCCACCACGTTCTGGATGCCGATCTTTTCGGCCAGTTTCACCGCCGGCACGTTGCGCGAGCCGGCCAGCGCGCGCCGCAGCGTGATGGTGCCCTCGAATTTTTCGTCGTAGTTGTGGGGCGAGTAG
Source organism: Acidobacteriota bacterium (assembly GCA_016201215.1). GTDB lineage: Bacteria > Acidobacteriota > Terriglobia > Acidiferrales > UBA7541 > QHYU01. Next base: position 4,119 of record JACQDH010000101.1, read on the forward strand.
GGTTGCCCGCCGCTGACAGTGGTGAACGGCGCGTCCACGATGGTGTCAAACGGTGTGTAGCCCTTTTCGACTGCCGTCGTATACACGTACGGCTTGAACGAACTGCCCACCTGCCGCAGCGCCTGCGTGGCGCGATTGAACTTCGACTCCTCGAAGCTGTAGCCACCCACCATGGCCTTGATCTCACCGGTGGGATTGTCGATGGCCACCAGCGCCGCCTGCGCTGTGGGTTTCTGCTCCAGGTCCACCCGCACCGTGCTGCCGGTGATCTCCTTGATGTGGAACTCTGCCAGGTCACCCACCTTGAGGAGCTGCGACGCCGAGCGGCGCCCGGTCCAGGCGAAGTCAGGCGCAGTGAGCTGCGCGCGGTACGCCCCGATCTTGACGGCCGCGGTCTTCTCGTCCACCGCGGTGACCAGGCCGGTGACGTAGGAACCCTTCTCGATCGGCCGGCGCCAGTCGTCGTCTTCGTAGCTGTCGATCTTGTTCACCAGATGATCGCGAAGTATGTTGGGTAGGGTGCCCTTCCAGCCGTGGCGGCGCATGTAGGCGTGCAGGCCGTCGCGCACGGCCTGGTTGGCGGCGCGCTGCAGGGCCACGTTCAGCGTGGTGTACACGCGCAGGCCGCGTTCGTGCACCGCTTCGGTGCCGTAGGTGCGCTCCAGGTATTTGCGGATCTCCTCGAAGAAATACGGCGCCAGGTCGTTGCGCGGGTATTGCAGGTGCAGGCCGAGGGGCTGCTTGATGGCCTCCTGCGCTTCGCGCGGCGTGATCTTGCCGTCGCGGCTCATCAGTTCGAGCACGACGTTGCGCCGCTGCAGCGCCAGTTGCGGGTGCAGCACGGGCGAGTAGCTGGGCCCGCGGATCAACCCGGCGAGCAGGGCGGCTTCGGTCAGCTTCAACTGGTTGGCGGGCTTGCCGAAATAAAACTCCGAGGCGGCCTCGAAACCGTAGTTCCCGTGCGCCAGGTACACTTGATTGCAGTACATCGTGAAGATCTGCTGCTTGGTGTAGTGGCGCTCGATCTGGATGGCCAGCAGCGTCTCCTGCACCTTGCGGCTGAAGCGCTTGTCGGGGGAAAGAAAGAGCACGCGCGCGAGCTGCATGGTCAGCGTGCTGGCGCCTTCGGCCTTGCGCCGCTGCACCACGTTGCGCCAGGCGGCCTGCGCCACGCGGGGGAAATCGATGCCCCAGTGCTCTTCGAAATGCTGGTCCTCGGTGGCCAGGATGGCGTCCTTGAGCACCCGGGGAATTTGCTCGTAGGTCATCAGGATGCGCCGCTGCAATGCGAAGCTGCCGATGGGCTGCCCGTCGTCGGCATACAGCTCGGTGACCACGTTGGGGCGGTAATCTTCGAGGGCGTGGATCTCGGGCAAGTCGCTTGCGTAAACGAACAGCAGCCCGGCCGCCGCACCCAGGGCAATCGAGCACAACAGCAGGAACGCAAACGCTACGCGGCCAATCAGCTTCCACCCGCGGAAGTTCAACGTGAGGTTTGGCAGACTCAGCATCAAACACTCATTTTAGCGTAGAAACAAATTGTCGTGGCCCGCAGATGGTGAATCGTGTGACGCCGGCTACTCCGCCTTCTAATCTTGCAGCATTTCGGCGGGCACGGCCCTGCGTGCGCTCCAGAACGCGGCCACGGTCAGCCCCAGCGAGAGGGCGACCAACAGACCATCGCGCAGCAGTGTGCGCACGCCCAGCTTTTCGCCGAAGCCGAAGCAGCCGCAATCGATCCCCAACCCTTTGAAATACGAACTCAGCATGATACCGAAAAACCCAAGCAGCAGGGCACTGGCCGCCGAGGCCACGTAGCGCAAGCCCACCCCCGCGAGCAGCAGCAGGCCCAGGGCCAGTTCCAGCCACGGCAGCGTCCGCGCCACCAGCGTCACGCCCCACTCGGGCAGCACTTGATAGGAATGAATGGACATGGCGAACAGCATCCACGGGTGGCGCAGCTTGGTGTAGCCGGCATAGACGAACACGGCGCCCAAAGCGACGCGGCCGACCAGCATCAACACGCGCACGGCGGCGCCCGGCTCCGAACCGGCCGGGGGAAGAGGAGTGGAATCGCCCATGGCTATTTTTTCAGCAGGTAATCGAGATACTGCTTCAGGATCGGATAGGTCACGCCGCCGGGCGGCAGCGGCACCGTCTCGCCGCCATGAGTGACAAACAGGCTTGGAGTCTGACTCACGCGCCGGCTCTTACCTAGTTCGACGTCCTTGTCAATCGCTGCGTCCAGTGGCCCGCTGCTCTGCATCCACTGGCGCACCTTCTTCATCGCCGCGGGGGAGAGCACCGCCGCGACCACGGCTTCGATGTTGCCGTTGGCCGCCCAGCTCTCCTGCTTGGTGTAGAGCGCCTCTTCCACGGCCTCGAACTTGCCGGCCTGCGCCGCAGCGTTGGCCCAGCGCGCGGCCTCGCGTGAATGATTGTGCATGGGCAGCGGGAAGTCGCGGTGCACCAGGTAAACCTTTCCCGAGGCCACGTAGTCGTCCATCAGCGGCCGCAGCGTTTGTAGAAAAGTCTGCTTACACGCTGGACACTGGAAATCGCTGAAGACTTCAATGGTGATCGGCGCGGACTTCGACCCGGATGCCTTGTTGGGCAGAATCGCCGCGGCAGCGGCTTTCGTCTGGCCTCCCGTTGAACTCGACAGGGTAAGCGTCAGCGCGGTCAAGCCGAGCAGGAAAGTGCCGAGTGTTCTGACCTTCAGAAAACAGAGCCGATTCACCATCCCCTCCCCAACTGTCCGTTTACCGCACTGCCCGCCGGTATTCTACCCCGAGTCGTCTTGCTGCGTCGTCGTGATACGCCGCGCCGTGTGACATTGTTCGGCTGGACGCTGGCGCTGTTCGGCCACGCTTGACCCCAGAGCGTACACGCGGGCCCGGCGCAGGTCTGTGGAGCGGCGCGCTCCAGCGCGCCATCCGCGTATCGCATAGCTCGGTGTGACAGCCTGGGAGTGGCGGGCTAAAGCCCGCCGCTACAGAACCCCTCCCGCTGCCCACTGCCATTTATGATGCGCTGAGGCGGCCAAGTGTCGGCCAGGCAGGTCTGTCGGCGGCCGAGTCATTCGGACGTTTGAGCGGACGTTTAGCTGAGCTAGTCTATCTCTAAATCCTTATGTAATAGCTGATTACAGCAAAATCAAATACTTGACAACAACAGACTCAGACCTTATCATACACATCGGCTGATAGGTAGAGAAGACGATCTGGCAATTTCACGCGCCCTTAGAGCCGAGGACTTACGCTGAGGAGGAGTGACAGCAATGAGCAAGATTATTGGCATCGATCTGGGGACGACCAATTCGGTTGTGGCCGTCATGCAGGGCGGCGAGTCCGCGGTCATCCCCAATCAGGAGGGAGCGCGCACCACGCCCTCGGTAGTGGCCATCACCAAGTCCGGGGAACGCTTGGTCGGACAAGTGGCCAAGCGCCAGGCGGTGACCAACCCGGAGAACACAGTTTATTCCATCAAGCGCTTCATGGGCCGGCGCTATGAAGAGGTGGGCGAGGAGATCCGCCGCGTCCCTTACAAGCTGGCCCGCGGGCCGCACGAGGACGCACGCGTGGAGATCCTGGGCAAACCCTACAGCCCGCCGGAAATCTCCGCCATGATCCTGCAGAAGCTGAAGTCCGCGGCCGAAGATTTCCTTGGCGAAAAGATTGCCAAGGCGGTGATCACTGTCCCCGCTTACTTCAACGACAGCCAGCGGCAGGCCACCAAGCAAGCCGGCGAGATTGCCGGCATGGAAGTACTGCGAATCATCAACGAGCCCACCGCAGCGGCCCTGGCCTACGGCCTGGATAAGAAGAAGGACGAAACGATCGCCGTCTATGACCTGGGCGGCGGCACCTTTGACATCTCCATCCTGGAGGTGGGCGAAGGTGTGGTTGAGGTGAAGGCCACCGCCGGCGACACCCATCTGGGCGGCGACGATATCGACCAGCGCGTGATCGAGTGGATGGGCGCCGAATTCAAGAAGGACCAGGGCATCGACCTGGGCAAAGATCGCATGGCCATCCAGCGGCTGAAGGAGGCCGCCGAAAAGGCCAAGTGCGAGCTGTCGCAGTTGAACGAGTCCGAGATCAATCTTCCCTTCATCACTGCCGACGCCTCGGGTCCCAAGCACCTGCAGCAGAAGCTGACGCGTGCGAAGCTCGAGCAGTTGATGGAAGACATCCTGCAGCGCACCGTCGGCCCGGTGAGGCAGGCGCTTTCCGACGCCGGCCTGACCGCGGACAAGATTGACGAGGTCGTGCTGGTGGGCGGCTCGACGCGCATCCCGCGCGTCGTCGAGATCGTGAAAGGCCTGTTTGGCGGCAAGGAGCCACACAAGGGCGTGAACCCGGACGAGGTGGTGGCCGTGGGCGCGGCCATCCAGGCCGGCGTGCTGGGCGGCGAGGTAAAGGACATCCTGCTGCTCGACGTCACCCCGCTTTCGCTCGGCGTGGAGACGCTGGGTGGGGTGATGACCGTGCAGATCCAGCGCAACACCACGATTCCTACCCGGAAGCCTGAGATCTACTCGACGGCCGCCGACAACCAGTCGCATGTGGAAATCCACGTCCTGCAGGGCGAGCGGAAGATGGCCGCGGATAACCGCACGCTGGGAAAATTCCATCTCATTGGCATACCGCCGGCGCCGCGCGGCGTGCCGCAAATCGAAGTCACCTTCGACATCGACGCCAACGGCATCCTGAACGTTTCGGCCAAGGATCTGGCCACGAACAAGGAACAGAAGATCACCATTACGGCCTCGACCGGCCTGGCCAAGGAGGAGGCCGAACGCATGCGGACCGACGCGGAATCGCACGCCGAAGAGGATCGCAAGCGCCTGGCCGAGGTCGAGGCACGCAACCAGTGCGATGCGCGCGTCTATCAGGTCGAAAAGCTGCTCCGGGAAAACCGCGAGAAGCTCTCCGAGGCCGACATCAAGACAGTCGAAGCAGCGCTCGAGAAGTGCAAGAGCGCCCTGGCCGATGGCGGCATCGAGCGGATCAAGTCGGCGACCGAGGAGCTCGAGCGCGCGACGCACAAGATCGCCGAGGTCCTCTACCGGTCCCCCGCTGCTTCTGGCGCGCCGGGCAGCCAGCCCGGCGCGGGGCCGTCGCAGGCGGACGCCAGCAAGGGGACGGCACCGGGCGAGGTGATCGACGCCGAGTACGTGGACGTGGACGAATCGAAGAAGCCGAACTGAAGTCCGCGCGAGGCACGTGTCCGGCCGGCGGTAGGGCGTATAGCCAGACGCCCCTACGGCGAGGCGCGAGGAGCGACCGGTGACCACAGCCGACGGAATCAAGCGCGCGGGGCCCCCGCAGGCGGTGCAAAAGCTGCGCGAGAACTTCTACGTTGTCCAGGTGGCGCTCACCGAAACACCCAGCGCGGACTGGAAGCGGCTCTTCTACGACGCGCAGCAGGGCTTCGCTTCGGAATTCCCGCCGCGCTCGGTCGAAATCAGCGGCGGGGTGCTCCGCTTCCGCTCCGACGGCGCCAGCGTCGAGCAGAAGGTGGGCTGGATCGACCAGTGGATCGAGCGCGCCAACCAGAAAGAGGCCACGCTGGGCGGGCGTCTCGATGAGGGGCGACGCCGCCGTCGTCAGGAGATGGCGCGGGAGCAGCACGAGCTGGCCGAACTGAACTCCCGCTGGTCGAAGCTGTAGCAGCGGGCCGTACTTGTCCCGGGCGCCGTCGAAGGAGCCCGCCACGTAGGGCTGGCTTCCAGCCGGCGGCGTACGGAGAGCGCGGGAAAGATGCCGGCGTGAGGCCCGCGAGGCCATCTCAAGACAAGCCATGCCGACTGCAACCAAACGCGATTACTACGACCTGCTGGGCGTGCCGCGCCGGGCCACGCTCAAGGAGATCCGCCAGGCCTATCGCAAGCTGGCGCGCAAGTATCATCCCGACCTGAACCCCGGGGACAAATCCGCCGAGGAGAAGTTCAAGCAGGTCCAGGAAGCCTATGACGTTCTCTCCGACTCGAAGAAGCGCCAGATGTACGATCAGTTCGGTTTCTACGCGGAGAACTACCCGGGTGGGCCGCCGCCCGGAGCAGGCGCGCCGGGTGAAGTGCATTTTGATTTCGGCGGATTTGATTTTGGCGGCACCGGCGGCACCAGCTTCCGCGATCTGTTCAGCCAGTTATTCCGCGGCGGCATGGGGGTGCAGCCGGAGGACATGGGGCCCGCGCCGGGCTCGGACCTCGAGTATCAGATCGAGATTGGTTTCTGGGAGGCGGTGCGCGGCACCGTGAAGAAACTGAGCATCACGCGGCTGGATCACTGCATGGACTGCCGCGGCACGGGGAGCGTCGGAGGCGCGCCTCAGGTGTGTACGGCGTGCGGCGGCACCGGCCATGTTACGCAGACCAGCGGGCGCATGCGCTTCAACATTACTTGCACACGCTGTGGCGGCAGCGGGCGGCTGCGCACGATCTGCCGCGCCTGCGGCGGCGAAGGCCGCGTGCGCCGCCCGGAAACGATTGACGTGCGCATCCCCGCCGGCGTGCAGACCGGCTCGCGCGTGCGCGTGCCGGGCCACGGCAGTGCCGGCTCGCAGGGCGGGCCGCCGGGCGATCTCTACATCATCACCGAGGTCCAGCCGCATCCATTCTTCGAGCGTCGCGGCGACGACCTTTACACCGTGGTGCCGATCAGCGTGACCGAGGCCACGCTCGGCGCCAAGATCGAAGTGCCCACCATGGACGGCCGCGCGGTGCTGCGCATCCCGCCCGGCACCAACAGCGGCCAAAAGTTCCGCCTGCGCGAGAAGGGCGTGCCGCTGGCACGCAAGCCCGGCTCTCGCGGTGATCAGTACGTCGAGGTGCAGGTGGTCGTGCCCAAGCCGGTCGATGAGCGCGTGCGCAACCTGCTGCGCGAGCTCGGCAAGCTCGCCCCCGACGATCCGCGCAAAGACCTGTTCGCGCGGGCCGGCGTGTAAGGAGAGGATTCCATGGCCACCCCACGGAAAAAGAAAGCGCGCGCTGGCTACATGATCAGCGCCGTCGCCGAGCTCTACAAGGTGCATCCGCAGACCCTGCGACTCTATGAGCGTGTAGGCCTGCTGAAACCTTCGCGCTCGCAGGGCAACACGCGCCTTTACACCGACAGCGATCTGGAGCGGCTGGAAGTAATCCTCAACCTGACGCGCGAGATGGGCGTGAACCTCGCCGGCATCGAGATCATCCTCAATATGCGCGAGAAGATGGCCGAAATGCAGCGCCAGGTCGAGGAGTTCATGCGCTTCGTGCAGGAAGAGCTGGCCCGCGGCCTGGCCGCCGCGCAGCAGCGCCCCGCCCGCGACGCCATCGTGCGCGTCAGCCCGCCCCGCCCCATCCGCGTGCACAAGTAGCAGTCAACAGTTGTCAGTTCCTAGTGCTCAGCCGTCAACCACCCGTCAAAACCGATTTCGCTTTCGTCGCGAGCTGCTTGCTGTGGCCTTCGGAAAAAATGACCTCACCGCGTGCGCTGAACCAAGCGGAGATTCGCCGGCTGGAAGCCCCAGGGGTTTCCACAGCGGGCGGAATTTCCACACGTGGCCGGGCTTGCGCGCATCGCGTCTCGCGCCTATGCTCTCCCCATGGCACAGGCGGATTGTTCCCAATGTGGCGGCACGGGCTGGAAGATCGTCGAGCGAAATGACGCGGGGTGCGCTGCCGAAGCCGAAGTGGTTGCCAGCGATTCGAGCGCAGCGACGGCGGCGGCGCGCGGCAAGGCAAAGCCCTTCGGCCCACTGGCCAACATCGTCGCGGTGCGCTGCGAATGCACCGCAAGCGACCGCGAGAGCCGCCTGCTGGCACACGCGCGCATCCCGCGCCGCTACGAGCACTGCGACTTCGACAACTTCGACATGGGTTTCTATGAAGCCTCACCTGAGGGCGCGGCGTGGAACCGCAGCCTCGAGCAGGCCAAGCTCGTCGTGGAGAGTTTCGCGCGCGACTATCCGGCGGGCACCGACGCCGGCCTGTTGGTGATGGGCCCGTGCGGCGCCGGCAAAACGCACCTAGCCGTGGCCGCGCTCAAGCAACTCGTCCTGCGCGGCCACGACGGGCTGTTCTACGACTACCGCGAGCTGCTCAAGGAAATCCAGGCCAGCTACAACCCGGTCAGCCAGACCACCGAGATGGGCGTGCTCGAGCGGGTCCTGAAGGCCGAGTTGCTGCTGCTCGATGACCTGGGCGCGAGCAAACCTTCAGCCTGGGCGCTGGAGACCGTCGGGCACATTCTCAACACGCGTTACAACGAAAAGCGTGCCACGCTGCTCACCACCAACTATCTCGATTCGACGGCCGAGCCGCCGCGATCCGCGCGCCTGCCTTCCGGCCAGGGCGTCTCTACTTCGAGTGAGGACACTCTCGCCGACCGCGTCGGGCAGCGTATCCGCTCGCGCCTGTACGAGATGTGCCGCACCGTCGAGATGATCGCGCCCGACTATCGCAAGGAAGTGCGCCAGGCCGGCCGCGTGCGGGGGTAAACAGCCTCGTTTTGTTGACAATGCGCACAGCGCGCGCGTATCATTTTGCCGATGCAGCATGTGGACGGCCGCTGTATCTCCTTCCTTGCTTGCGCCGCGTAACCGGGAGACCCCGAGGCTTGAACCTTGGCGAGCAGGGTAAGTTCCCGTTGGGAGGCCGCTGGCATGTCGCCCGAGCAAGACACTGATAACCCGCAGCCTTCTGCGGCGCCCGCCGCGGAAGCCGAACGCCCAGCCGAAGAGTCCGCAGCAAACTCCGAATCATCCGGGACGCAGGCACCGCTAGCAGAGGTGCACGCCGAAGGCGCAGCGCAGGCAGCCACGGCGACACCCGCAATGGCTGCGAGCGGCAACGAAACTCCACACGGCGAAACGACTCCCACAGGAAGCACCACTGCGGCGGCAAGCGAAGCTACCGAGCTATCCGCCGAGCCCGCTGCCGGCACGGAAACCACCGAAGCGTTTGACGAACATCTGCTGGAGCAATACTCCGTGCCGCAACAGGCGCCGTCCGAAGGCGACATCATCGAAGGGCACGTCGTCGCCCTCACCGAACTCGGCGTCGTGGTGGACCTTGGCGCGAAGAATGAAGGGCTGATCCCCGCACAGGAGTTTCTCGAGCCCGACGCTGGCCCCACGCTCGAACCTGGCCAGGCCGTCGAAGTGCAGCGCACCGGCGAGCGCAAGGAAGGCTACGTCCTGCTTTCCTATCAGCGCGCGCGGCGCCGCCGCATCTGGGAAAACATCGAAAAATCGTACCGCGCGCACGTGCCGCTTAGCGGGAAAGTGTTGGACCGCATCAAGGGCGGCCTGGTGGTGAACATTGGCGTGCGCGCTTTCCTGCCCGCCTCGCAGGTCGATCTCCGGCCGATGCACGACCTCGAGGCCTGGAAGGACAAGGAGATTACTTGCCGCGTGCTGAAGATGAACCGCAAGCGCGGCAACGTGGTGGTGAGTCGGCGAGTGATCCTGGACGAGGAGCTGCAGGCGCAGCGGCAGAAGTTGATGGACTCGCTGGTGGAAGGCCAGGTGATCACCGGCCGAGTGAAGAACATCACCGATTACGGCGTGTTCGTGGACCTGGGCGGGCTCGACGGGCTGCTGCACATCACCGATCTCTCCTGGGGCCGGCTGAAGCATCCCTCGGAAGCCGTGGCGCCGGATCAGGAAATCGAAGTGCAGGTGCTGAAGTTTGACCGTGAGAAGATGCGCGTCTCGCTGGGCCGCAAGCAATTGCAGCCAGACCCGTGGGCTACCGTGCCGGAGCGCTTCCCGGGGGGTGCGCGCGTGGCCGGCAAGGTCGTGGGCATCACCGACTACGGCGCGTTTGTCGAGCTGGACTCCGGCGTCGAGGGCCTGGTGCACATCAGCGAGATGAGCTGGTCAAAGCGGCTGAAGCATCCCGCGAAGATCGTCTCGCTGGGCGATACGGTCGAGGTGGTGGTGCTGGACGTGCGGCCCGAGCAGCGGCGCATCTCACTCGGCCTGAAGCAGACGCAGCCCGACCCCTGGCAGGCGCTGGCGGAAAAATATCCGGTGGGCACGCTGGTCACCGGGAGGGTGCGCAACCTCACCGACTTCGGCGCGTTTGTCGAAATCGAGGAGGGCTTCGACGGGCTGATCCACGTCAGCGACATCAGTTGGACCGAGCGCGTCAAGAAGCCTGCCGAGGTGTTCAAGAAGGGTGACACGGTCGAAGCGCGCGTGCTGAAGATTGACGCCGCCAACCGGCGCCTCTCGCTCGGCGTCAAGCAGGTGAACGACATCTGGGCCAACTGGTTCCGCGCGCATAAGGTCAACGACGTGGTGCGCGGCAAGGTGTCGCGGGTGACCACCTTCGGCGCGTTTGTGGAACTGGCCCAGGGCATCGAAGGCCTCTGCCACATCTCCGAGATCGAGGAGCGCCGCAAGAAGGGCGAGCCGGACAAGGCCCCGCGCGGGGCGGTGCCCGGCGTGCAGCTCGAGCCCGGCCAGGAGTACGACTTCAAGATCATCAAGCTCAGCCCCGAGCAGCACAAGATCGGCTTGAGCTACCGCGCGGCCCTCAAGCAGGCCGAGCGGCGCGAAATGGAAGAGTACCGCTCGTCGAAATCGTCCCCCACCGCCACGCTCGGCGACGTATTCTTTTCCAAACGCGGTTCGGCGTAGCCGGTGTTGCGGCCGGGTGGCCCGGGCCGCGCGCCAATACAAATTTCGTTTCCCTGTGGGCCGGATTGATGATATGCAAAGGCCGCTGGCGGGCTGGGTGGTGGGGCTCGAAGCCCCGGGAGCGGAGAGGGGCGAGCAACACAGAGCCGCTTGAGTTTCGCCTCGGCAGGGTATAGAAGGCGGGGTGTAAGACCATGAACGATTCCACCATGACCAAAGCCGACCTCGTCGAAGAGGTCGTGCGTATCACTGAGCTGCCGCGCAAGGAGTCGGAGATCGTTGTGGAGACGATCTTCGAGAGCATCATTGCGGCCTTGCAGGGCGGCGACAAGATCGAAATCCGCGGCTTCGGCAGCTTCCGCACGCGCCAGCGCCGCGGCCGCACCGGACGCAACCCCAAGACCGGCGCCAAGGTCGAGGTGCCGCCCAAGCGCATTCCTTTCTTTAAGCCCAGCAAGGAGCTCAAGGACTTCGTCAACGGCGGCGCCCCCGCCACGCCCCCCGCCGGGCCGGAATCGCCTTCGCGAAGCTGAACAGTTCTCAGTTTTCAGTTGTCAGTGTAGAGTTGTCGGCGGCGAGTTGTCTGTGCGCAACGCTCCGGCATGCGTGGCCTTTTGCTGAGAACTGACGGCTGACAACTGGAATGGACTACCTCTGGACGCCCTGGCGCTACCGCTACATCACTGATGCGACGAAGGACGATCGCTGCATCTTCTGTGACGCGCTGGCCGCCGCCAATGATGTGGCGAGCCTGATCGTCTGCCGGGGCACGAAGAACTTCGTCATCCTCAACCGGTTTCCCTATACCACCGGGCACGTCATGATCGTGCCGTTGGCGCACGTCGCCGAGCTGGCGCAATGCGACGCCGCCACGCTCAGCGAGATGATGCAGCTCGCCCAGCGCGTCACCGCCGCGCTCACCACAGCCTACCATCCGGAAGGCTTCAACCTGGGCATGAACCTGGGCCGTTGCGCCGGCGCCGGCGTCACCGGCCACCTGCACCTGCACCTGCTGCCGCGCTGGGCCGGGGACACTAACTTCATGACCACGGTCAGCGAAACCCGCCTCCACCCCGAGGATCTGGCCATCACCTACGACAAGCTCCGCCGCGCCCTGCAGCCGTAACGCCGGCATCTTGCCGGCGATTTTCGTTCTGTGACGCAACGGCGGGACTTCGCCGACAGGTTGCTGGCGCTACGCAACTGCGCTGGGGGCGTTTTCTTGCATAGTGGCGGGCTTTAGCCCACCAGTTTTTGCATCCATTTAAGCATATTGACAGTAAATCTGACAGGCGTATCCTAGCAGCTTGTTGAAAAACTCTGATTCCTGCAACTTTTCCGAGTCGGATTCGTCTCATGAGTGAGCCAGGAGGCGAAGCGATGCGCGGAGAAGACAGCAAGCAGGAAGCGATGTTCAGTTATCTCTCGCCGGAGAAGC
>JACQDH010000095.1 GCA_016201215.1 Acidobacteriota bacterium
GACCCTCCGGCAATTACAAGCACGCCTGATCGAATCTGCGAGCCGGCACCTCGGCGACCGGCCAGAGACGTTCGACGCCCTGGACCGGATCCAGGAGTTGCGCCGCATTGACCAGGCGATCGAAGTCCTGCTGCACAGCATTGCCCAGGCTCATCTCCAGCAATTGGAAATTACCGCCGGGCGGCTCAACGAATACACGAGGACGCTTTGCCTGTTGCTCGCGGGCTTCGGCCTATTTGTGATTCTCACCCTGCTGCAGTTCCGGCGCGTCCACCGGGAGGAGATCTGGGTCCCGCTCGAAGGCTTGCGCCGCATGGTCATGCAGGTGCGTTCCGGAAACCTGCGCGTGGCCACCGAGGTGCCCGACAACATCGAGTTTGGCACGCTGGTGCAGGGTTTCCTGGACATGGCCGGGAACCTGCGCGAGATGCGCGACGGCCTGGAGCAGAAGGTGCGCGAGCGCACCGCGGCGCTGGAGACCGCGCAACGCGAGCTGGTGCAGGCGGCCAAGCTCTCCTCGCTTGGCCAACTGATTTCCGGCGTGGCCCATGAGATCAATAATCCGCTGACTTCCATTCTGGGCTTCAGCGAGCTGATTCTGGCCCGGCCGGAACTCGATCTCCGGCTCAGGAACCAGCTCCAGGCCATCCGCGAGGAAGCCCTGCGCCTGAAGACACTGGTCGCCAATCTCAGCGCCTACGCGCGCCGCGGCCCGCAGCGCACCGTGCGGCTCGACCTCCGCGAGGTGCTCGACCGCCTCGTGGAACTCCGCCGCTACCAGCTCGGCGCCAGCAACATCGAGCTGCACTACGACCGCCCTCCCGAGCCCGTCTGGATCGATGGCGACCGCGACCGCCTGGTGCAAGTCTTCTTCAATCTCGTGCTCAACTCCGAGCAGGCCATCCTGGCCTCCCGCTCCGAAGGGGATATTTGGCTTGCTTGCGGCCAGGAGGATGGGCGTGCCTGGGCCACCGTGGGCGACAACGGTGGGGGGATGTCTCCCGCAGTTCAGGCCTGCATCTTTGATCCCTTTTTCACTACCAAGCCTGTCGGCAAGGGCACCGGCCTGGGTCTGAGCATCTCCCATGGAATCGTCCAGCAGCACCACGGCGCCATCACTGTCGAGAGCACCGAGGGACACGGCACCACCATGCGTGTCTCACTGCCTGCGGCGCGGCCCGCCAGCGAGGCCCCGAGCGAGCCTCCGGCCAAGGCCGCAGCCGGCAAACCCGGCGTCACGCCCGGCCGGCACGCGCTGATTATCGACGACGAACCCTCCATCGCCCTTCTCCTGGAACAATTCCTGTCCGGCCGCGGCTGGAGATGCACGGTCCTAAACGATGCCGTGCATCTCGAGGCCTGCCTCGCGGGGCAGCAATTCGACCTGGTGATTTGCGACCTGAAAATGCCGGGAAGAAACGGGCTGGATGTCTTGCGCCTCCTGCAAGCCGAGCGCCCCGAGCTGGCCCAGCGTTTCTTGCTGATGACCGGCAACCTGGCCGACGCCGAGCAACAGGTGAGCGCGGAGGAACTGGCCGGCGTTCCTGTGCTGCGCAAACCGTTCACGCTTGCTCGCCTGGAGCTGGCGCTGCAGGGGCTGCTGCCCGAGCAGGAATGATCCGCAAGCAGTGCAAAACTGCTTGACTCCGCGGCACCCTCAACCCAGGTGTCATCCTGAGCGCAGCGAAGGATCTCAGCGTTCAACTGTTTCGCTCGCCCAGCAACGAAACGGCGAGGGGCAGCGCTCGGAATTGCCGCCAAAACCTAACCGCGCGATGTAACCCGGCGCGTTGTGTGCTATCTTCTCGACTCGGCCGAAGGCCGGCCGGCTTCCGACTTTGAACTTTCGACTCCTCGACGATGGCTGAAAAACTAGTTCTGGTGGGCCTGATTCCCCAGGTGATGGTGATCGAGCCACAGGAGCAGGTCGTGTGGATCTCCGACGCGGGCCACCTTAAAGTCGAGTTCGACCCGAATCGGTGTCCCTTCTCTTCCAACGTCTTCCAGGCTCCCCCGGGCATGCGCCTGTCTAGCGGCACCCCGCGCCCCGGCACCAAGCCCGGCTCCTACAAGTACCGTCTCTGGTTGAATGAGCAGATGATCGGCGGCGGCGAGATCATCCTGCGCGAGAAATGATCCCCAACGGCTGAATTTTTCTCGGGGGTTGACGAGGGACTAACTCGTAGGGCGTAGAGCGATACGCCCGTTCGGATCTCCGTATCTTCGTCTTCGGTTAGGTGAAGGAACAGACGCGCCGAGCGCTCAGTCGCCAGCGGCAGCAGCAGCGCGTGCGCCCTCGATCGACTCTGCCAGCCCGCGCCGCACCGGCGCCAGTGCAAAGGCAGGCACGGGGCGCTCGGGCGGCAGCGACATGCTGGCCGACTTGCGCGGGAACTCCGCGCGCCGGTCCAGTCGCAGCCCGGCCTCGCGCAGCATCTCGCCGGAAAGGTTGGGATCGTCCGAGCGGTCCACGCCCCAAAACCACAGCCGGTCCTCCTGCCGCTGCAAGAACTGCAGCGACTGCTCCAGCTTCTTCATGGCCCGGTCAAACGAGGAGGCCAGAAAATACACTGAGAGCACCCAGGAGTGCCGTGCGAAGGAGGCGCGAATCCGCACGCAGTATTTGCCGTTCTGATTCACCTCGATGCTGCAACGGTACTCGTTCCGCTGCTGGCTCAGTTTCGTGGACATAAAGCACCTCAAAGGATGGAAAGCCTTTCGCGTTGCCTCTGCTGCCGTCCCGGTTTGGGAAACATCTGCACGGAGAGGACGGCTGAGGCTCGCTTCTGCTTCCGACGATTCTCCGTCATGGACCGCTCCGCTTGGGAGAGTCGAGCTGACCTGCTGGACAAGATCAAGCTTGGGGAAGGCTGGCGCCTTTTCGCAACGCCCCGCTGGCGACGGGGCAAGTGCTGCGGACGCCAATATGCTAGCCGAAACCCACCCCGGAAGGCAAATGGAAAAGGGCGTAGATGTAAGTGCTTTATTGTCTTGTGGTTACATTGCCTACAAGGGCCGCGTCAGCCGCTTGAGGTTTTCGGGCATGTACTGGAGCTTGCCCTCCCGCTTCATGCGCTCCTCGAGCGCGGTACGAAAGGCTTGATAGGCAAGCTCGCGCTTGTTCTGCAACACCTGCCTCTCGGCTTCCCGGCGCTGCTTGAGGAAGTCCTCGGGCTTAACCTCTTCCCGCTCGACCACGCGATACACGAGCCAGTTGGCGCCCAGAAAGGCCGGTGTGCCCGTCTGCCCGGTAGGAGTGCTGAAGGCGGCCGAAAGCTGCCGCGCGCTGCCCACCCCGGGCACCGAGCCGGTGCGCGCAAATGGCTCGCTGGTTTTCAGCTCGAAGCCCAGAGCTTTGGCCGCGGCGGCCAGGTCTTCGCTCGACTGCCCGCGCTTGGCCAACTCTTCGGCGCGAGCCTTGGCCAGCTCCACGGCTTTCTGCCGGCGATAGTCGGCGGCGACCGCGTCACGCACCTCGGCAAGCGTCCCCGGATGGGACGGTTGGATTTCTTTCACCGTCAGAACCACATACCCGCGGTCGGTCCGAATCGGTGCGCCGAGATCTCCCTGGCGCTGGCGGAACATCGCGTCCTTCAGTTCCGGCGCGTTGCCCAGCTCCGGCACCAGCTCAGTTGCCGCCACCGGTCGCGTCTCCCCCACGGTCAGGTTGAACTTCTTGGCCAGATCGTCGAGTGACC
>JACQDH010000096.1 GCA_016201215.1 Acidobacteriota bacterium
ACGCAGGTGGCCGACGCCATGGCCCACGCCCACGAGCGAGGCATCATTCACCGCGACCTGAAAAGCTCCAATGTGCTCATCACCCCGGAATCCCAGGTCAAGTTGCTCGATTTTGGCCTGGCCAAGCAGCTGCGGGATGAAGAACTGAATGCTGCCACGCGGTCCACCCTCTCGCTCACCGAAGCAGGTACCATCGCCGGCACGCTGCCCTGCATGGCGCCGGAACTGCTGCGCGGCGAGCCGGCAGACGCCCGCAGCGACGTCTGGGCCCTGGGCGTGCTGCTCTACGAGATGGCCAAGGGCGAACTGCCTTTCCAGGGGCGCACGGGATTTGAACTGAGCACGGCCATCTTGCGCGAGTCTCCTGCGCCGCTGCCCACGCAGATCTCCCCCGGCCTGCGGGCCGTCATCCTGCGCTGTTTGACCAAGCAGCCCGGGCAACGCTACCAGCACGCCAGCGAGGTGCACGCGGCGCTGGAAGCGTTGCAGTCCGACGCCGTCCTCGCCTCTCCTGTGCCTGCGCGGGCGAGTCCCCGGCGCTGGCTGTGGATTGTCGCCGGCGTTGCTTTGGCTGTGTTGGCAGTCGCCGGCTTCCTGCTGAAGAATCGCGAGCTGGGGAGCCTAGCAAGTCCCGCCCCCGGCGGCCGCCTGACCCTGCTGGTTTCTTCCGAGGGCGAGGCCAAAGATCCGGCGCTCTCTCCGGACGGCAAGATGATCGCCTACGTTGCCGAAGATGGGGGGAAGTTGGATCTGTTCGTGAGTCGCGTGGCGGGCGGAGAACGTGTACGGCTGACGAGCGACGCGGCGCACGAAGCCCGCCCTGCGTTCTCGCCGGACAGCGAGCACGTCGCCTTTACCCGCTTGCGCGCAGACGCGTCGCCGGAAATCTGCGTCATCCCGTCGCTCGGCGGCGAAGCCGTGCCGGTGGCAGCCGGCGCGCTGCATCCTGCCTGGTCGCCCGACGGCACGCGGCTGGCCTTCGTGCTCAGAAAGCCCGGCCAGCCGGAAGAGCTGGCCACAGCGGCTGCTGACGGCACCGATCTGCGCATCATCCTCCCGGGCGATGGCGACTATCCGTTTCTGCTGCACCCCTCGTGGTCTCCAGACGCCAGCCAGGTGGCCGTGGTGCGCAGCACCGGAGGGATCGCCCGCGAAATCTGGCTGGTTCCCTCGCGCGGAGGACTACCCCGTCGTTTGTCCGCCGATCCGCCCGGGGTCTTCAGCAACGAGCCCGTTTTCACCGCAGAGGGTCGCGGTCTGGTGCACGCTTCGAACCGCGCCGGCGCCACCAACCTCTGGCTCATGCCCTTGAACGGTAAACCTTCGGTGCGATTGACCACCGGCCCAGGCCCGGACGAGTCGCCCAGCGTAGCGCGGGATGGCACCGTCGCCTTCTTGAACTCTCGCTGGCGGGCCACCCTTCTGCTCCATAGCCTTGAGACCGGCGAGACGCGCACTCTGTTCACCTACTCCTCAACGCTCTGGGCCCCGTCCTTCTCGCCCGACGGCCGCGAAGTGGCCTTCAGCCGGACAGAAGTGGATGGCTCTTGGCACATCTGGATGGTTCCGGTTGAAGGGGGCCCGCCGCGCCAGCTTACCTCCGGGAAATTGCCGGAGATCTATCCCCGCTTTACTCCGGATGGATCCTCAGTTCTCTTCTTTACCTGGGGGCCGCAACCCAACCGCGTCTGGCGCGTGCCACGTGGGGGCGGCCCGGCGGTCCCGCTGACCCCGGCGCGCAAGCAGGACGATGCCTATGCCGATCCCTCTCCGGACGGACGCTGGCTCGCCTTCACGCGCACAGAAGGGGGCAAGGCGCGCATTGTTGTCGCCCCGCTGGCCGGGGGCGAGGCCAGGCAGCTCACCGGATCGTCCTCCACGGTGGCGCGCTGGTCGCCGGACGGAAAATGGATTGCGTTTAGTCCCGACCGCAGTTACACGGCGGGCATTTTCATTATCCACGCCGACGGAACCGGCCTGCGCCGCCTGACGGAGACCGGTGGCTGGCCCGTCTGGTGGCCGGACGGCAAACAGATCGGTTATCAGGCCCTGGGCCCCGACGGCAACGAGCAGATCCGCGCCGTTCCCCTCGAGGGAGGTCCCTCCTCACCGCTGGCCACGCTGCGATTTGCCGGAACGAATTATCCCTTCGACGTTTCCCCTGACGGCCAAAGGCTGGCGACGACCAATAGCGTGCACCTCTCCGACGAGATCTGGCTGCTACGGCCACCGCGCCGCGAAATAATGACCTGGCCACCCCAGGCTAGAGAGTGAGTTTGCGGAGGCGCAGCGCGTTGGAGATCACCGAGACCGAGCTGAAGCTCATGGCCGCGCTGGCAATCATGGGATTGAGAAGTGCGCCAGTGCCAAACAACGGATAAAGGACTCCCGCGGCGAGCGGCACGCCCAAGGCGTTGTAGAGAAAGGCAAAGAAGAGATTCTGGCGGATGTTGCGCATGGTGCTGCGGCTCAGCCGGCGGGCGCGCGCGATGCCGCGCAGGTCGCCCTTGACCAGCGTGATCCCGGCGCTTTCCATAGCCACATCGGTGCCGGTGCCCATGGCGATGCCCACCTGAGCCTGCGCCAGCGCCGGGGCATCGTTGACGCCGTCGCCGGCCATGGCCACGACGCGGCCCGCGCCCTGTAGCCGCTTCACCACCTCGCCTTTTCGGCCCGGCAACACCTCGGCTTCCACTTCGTCAATCCCCAGCTTCCGCGCCACTGCTTCGGCCGTGGTGCGATTGTCGCCGGTCAGCATCACGATGCGCAGCCCTTCGCGGTGGAGCGAGCCGATGGCCTCGGGAGTGGATTCCTTGATGGGGTCGGCGACACCCAGCAGCCCGGCCGCGCGGCCGTCCACGGCGACGAAGACAACTGTTTGGGCTTCGCGGCGCAGGGCCTCTGCATGTTCCGTGAGCGCACCGGGGTCGAGGCCCAGTTCGGTGAAGAGTTTTCCGTTGCCGAGTGCAACTTCGCGGCCAGAGATCTTGCCCGTCACTCCCTTTCCCGTCAGGC
Organism: Acidobacteriota bacterium; assembly: GCA_016201215.1. GTDB lineage: Bacteria > Acidobacteriota > Terriglobia > Acidiferrales > UBA7541 > QHYU01. Next base: position 3,016 of record JACQDH010000096.1, read on the forward strand.
TGCGGAAGTCCGCCACCATGCCGAGCTCGAGGCCCTGATCGGTCGCCGCGGAAACAATCGCCGCGGCCAGGGGATGCTCGCTCGAACGCTCCAGGCTGGCGGCCAGGCGCAGCAACTCCGACTCGTTCACCGGCGCGCCCGGAATCAGCGCCACGCTGGTGAGCCGCGGCTTGCCCTCGGTGAGTGTGCCGGTCTTGTCCACCACCAGCGTGTCCACTTTTTCCAGGATTTCCAGCGCCTCGGCGTTTTTGATCAGCACGCCGGCCGTGGCGCCGCGCCCGGTGCCCACCATGATGGACATCGGCGTGGCCAGGCCCAGCGCACAGGGACACGCGATGATGAGCACGGCCACGGCATTCACCAGGGCGTAGGCCAGGCGCGGCTCCGGCCCGACCATGGCCCACACCATGAATGTCAGCGCCGCAGCCACCACCACCGCGGGGACGAAATACGAAGAGACCACATCGGCCAGGCGTTGGATGGGTGCGCGGCTGCGCTGTGCTTCGGAGACCATGCGCACGATTTGCGCCAGCAGCGTCTCGCTGCCCACGCGCTCGGCGCGCATCACGAAGCTGCCGGTGGTGTTGACCGTGCTGCCGGTCACGCGGTCGCCCGGCCTCTTCTCGACCGGGATGGGCTCGCCGGTGACCATGGATTCATCCACGGCGCTCGAGCCTTCGAGCACCACACCGTCCACGGGCACTTTTTCGCCCGGCCGCACGCGCAGCCGGTCGCCGCGTCCGACGCGCTCGAGCGGGATGTCCTGCTCGATACCATCCTCGCGCAGCACGCGTGCTGTCTTCGGCGCGAGCCCCAGCAGCGCGCGGATGGCGCTGCTGGTCCGGCTGCGTGCGCGCAGCTCCAGCACCTGACCCATCAGCACCAGCGTGGTAATGACCGCGGCCGCTTCAAAATAGACCGCCACTTCGCCGTGGTGGCCGCGAAACGCCGCGGGGAAAATGCCGGGAACCAGCGTGGCCAGGACACTGTAGAAAAATGCCGTGCCGGTGCCGATGGCGATCAGCGTGAACATGTTCAGCCGGCGGCGCACGATCGAGGCCCAGCCGCGTTCAAAGAAGGGCCAGCCGCCCCCCAGCACCACAGGCGTGGCCAGAAGGAATTCGATCCAGAACAGCAGGCGTGCGGAGAGCATCCGCTGCACCGGCTGGCCGGGGAGCATCTCGGACATGGCCAGGAGCAGGAGAGGCGCAGTGAGCAGCGCGCTGGCCCAGAACCGCCGCGTCATGGAAGCCAGCTCGGGACTGGCCTCTTCCTCGGCGGTCGCGGTGCGCGGCTCCAGGGCCATGCCACAAATCGGGCAAGCGCCCGGCGCGTCGCGCACCACTTCCGGATGCATGGGGCAGACGTACTCTGTTTTCGTCGTTGGTGCGGTCAGGGCAAGCGGCTCGAGCGCCATCCCGCATTCCGGGCAGGGGCCCGCTGCCTGCGGGGGCGTGACCGACTCGCGCACCTCGGGGTGCATGGGACACGTGTAGTCGACTTTGCTTTGGGCTCTTGCTTCGGTGGCGGGTGGCGCTGCTTTGATCGCCACCGGGGCCGCAGCCGCCGCAGGCTGAATGCCGATGATCCTTATGGGAGCTGCCGGCAGGTGGAGCGGTGCCGGTCGCTGGAGGTATTTCTCCGGGTCGATGCGGAACTTCTCCAGGCAATGGTTGCAGCAGAAGAAGTAGATCTTCCCGGCGTGCGTATAGGAGGCAGGGGCGCGCTCCGGATCTACGCTCATGCCACAGACAGGATCTTTTTGCATGTCTCCTTCCCCGGTCGTCCCGCGTTTGCGCGTCCCTTGCTGCCGTCAGCGCGCGTGCTGGTAGATCAGCGCCAGCAGTTCGTCGTACATGGCTTCGGCCTCTTCCGGCGAACCTTTGCCGATGGCCCGCGCGGCGCAGTGACGCAAGTGATTGCGCATCAGCGCCCGGCCGACCGCGCGCAGGGCTTCCTGCACCGAGGAAACCTGCACGATGATGTCCGCACAATAGCGGTCTTCCTCAACCATCTTCTGCAGTCCCCGCACCTGCCCTTCAATGCGGCGCAGCCGCTTGAGGTTGGAAGACTTGATCTCCGGATCAACGGCCACGGCCCTGCGTCCCCGCGCGTGGGCTTCGCAGCCGCAGAGGGCGGGCTCGGTTTTGGTTCGGGTGGGCATCCAAGCTCCTTTCCACCGCATACCCTCCTCCCCTATGTACTATACCCCGGGGGGCTATGTCAAGCGGGCCCGTGCCGGCGCTCAGGGGCACCACGGCGGCACACGCCGGTTCCCAGCCCAGGGCGCTGCCAGGGACTGTGCCGCGGGCTTGCTATAATGCCCCCATGACCCTGGTGGAGATTACCTTCGAATTGCAATCCTCCCTGAAGCCTGACCAACTGCGGGTGCTCGGCGAATTCGCCAACACGTACGGGCTGCGGCGGTTCAGCGTGGACCAGGAAAAGAGGTGGATTACGTTCGAGTACGACGCCTCACGGCTGAAGGAAACCGAAGTGGCACAGGTGCTACGGCAGGCGCGGATCCCGGTGCTGCGCCGCAGAGAAGCCTAGGCGCGAGCGGCGGGCCGTGGAGTCAATAAAGAGAAGGGGCTCTTGCTTGGGAACAAGAGCCCCCGAAAAGTGCGCTCCGTTTCCCGGCCTTTTTTTGGCCGGGGCGTGGGGTCATCCATCCTAGCTTCCCTCTCAGAGGCAGGTGGGAACGACCTGCGCCAGCCAGCGAACAAGCCCCTTCCCCCTCGCTCGCCGATTAGTGAAGGTCGTCATTCGGAGCGCACCCGCGCGGCTCTTTGCACGCCACTTGCCAGTCCCAAGAAAAGACTCCCTCTGCAAGCCTTTGAATCTGCGCTGCTTCTTGCTTGTCAAACTTCCCCTGCGGCTGGAAATCCCTACCCGGACAACCGATTCGGGATTCTCCCTCCCGCTTCGGGAATCAACTTCTTCCGCTCCGCGTTTGGTATCCATGCGCAAGCCTCTCGCCGCGAGGAATCGCAGTGTGATTTCAAATCCCGGGTTTGCAGTTTGGACAAATCCCGAGGGATTACCCTTGTTTCTGCCTCTCTTGCGGCGGGAAACTGTGGGCAGCTTTCCTCTACCCGCGGTCTGCTCTGGCAGCCTGCGGAGTTTATCTGATCCGCAAAGGATCGGCGGAGGCAACTCATGTCTGACCAGCCGTCCAAACAATCCCCCGGCGGCGTCACCCCGGAGCCGACCGTGAGTACCGAGGTGGCCGAGCGCCGCGCGGTAGACCGGTACCCATTCACCGCAGCCGTGGAGGTGATCGACTGCCGCACAGGAAGTCAGATCTCTGCGCGAACCGCGGACATAGGGTTGGCCGGCTGCTATCTCGACATGATAAACCCATTCCCAGAGGGAACGCTCGTCCAGTTGCAGATCCACATTGGCAAGAGCGTGTTTGAAATCTCAGCCAGGGTAGCCTATGTTCACGCAGGGTTGGGCATGGGTCTCATTTTCACTGACCTGACCATGGAGAAAGTCAGCCATCTGGACAGCTTGTTGTCCGAGATCAGAGGCCAGGGGGATTCGCTGGCCGACTCTTCTCCGCCGGCCCGCAGTACCAAGTCATCCTCCCCGGAGCAAGGCACTCCCTTCGCAAATCTGGTCCGCTTGTTAATCCGCAAGGGAATTCTGACCGAGCAGGAGGGAGCCAAGCTGCTGCCGGACTCCCGCCTCTGATCTGCCAATCGCGCGTAATCTTTTCGACCGCACCCAGGGAAAACGCATTGAAACCGGGGGGCGGCCAGCGCAAGCTTTTGTGAGGCAGGTTCGAGGGGTCGTCATGAGAAAAAGGAAGCTTGGGGAAATCCTGCGCGAACGCGGGCAGATTTCACCAGCTGACCTGGCCAAGGCCATTGAGGAACAGCAGGGTAAGGTCATCCACCTGGGCGAACTGCTGCTCCAGCGGCGCCTGGTGAGCAAGTCTGACCTCATCGCGGCGCTGACGGAAATCACCCGCGTGGCCTACGTGAATTGCTCCAGAGTCCAAGTCGAGCCGGACGCGTTGCGACTGATCCCCCAAGGCGTGGCCCAGCGCTGCTGCGCGTTGCCGCTGGCCTGCGAAGGGACGCGGCTGGTGGTGGTCATGGCGGAACCCCAGAACCTACACACGATCGACGAGCTACGCTTCACCGCCGGTCTGGATATCTCACCGCGGCTGGGCTTTCGCACCGAAATCCAGGAGGCAATCTCGAAATCCTATAGCGAGCGAGCTGTCGCCGGTTCGATCGAGGAGCGTTCCGCTGCAGCCGAAGACGACCCCACAGTGGAGATGGAGTTCGTCTCCACCAGTTCGCGCCAGAGCAATATCGAGGCGATGCAGGAGATGCAGGCGGAACTCCTGCACAGACGGACGCCAGCGGTGCGGCTGGTCTCCGAGTTGATCACCGCGGCGACAGCCAAGCGGGCCAGCGACATCCACATCGAGCCGCAGGCCACCGACACCGCCGTGCGCATCCGCGTGGATGGGGTGCTGCGCGACCTGCAGCGTGTGCCGCGTGCCCTGCAGAACTCGCTGGTCTCGCGCATTAAGATTCTCTCCGATATGGACATCGCCGAGCGACGCACGCCCCAGGATGGCCGCTTCCTGGTCAAAATGGGCGAAAGAAAACTCGACCTGCGCGTCTCCACGCTGCCCACCCAGTACGGCGAAAAGGTCGTGATGCGGCTGCTCGAATCCGAAGCCCCGCTGCTCAGCATGGCGGAGCTCGGCTTTGCGCAGGAGGTGGAAGACGCGGTGCAACGGTTCTTGGCCCAACCCCAAGGCATGCTGCTGCTCACCGGGCCGACCGGGTCGGGCAAGAGCACCACGTTGTACTCGTGCCTCAACCTGCTGCGCAAGACGGCGGTCAACATCGTCACCGTGGAAGACCCCGTGGAGTACGTCCTGCCGGGCATCAACCAGGTGCACGTCAATACCAAGGCCGGCCTGACCTTCGCCAATGGTCTGCGCTCCATCCTGCGGCAGGACCCCAACGTCATCATGGTCGGTGAAATCCGCGACAAGGAAACCGCC
>JACQDH010000097.1 GCA_016201215.1 Acidobacteriota bacterium
CCTTCTGCACGGCCGGAGAGGAACCGCCTGGACGCGACCCAACCGGCTCGATTGAAAACCAGCGCAGGCTACTGTCTCTTGCGAAGACTGTGATGGGCAGCACGGGAGCCAACTGAAATGAGATTGTTCCGGAATGCTTCGATTCAACATAAGTTAGCTGCGGTCATTCTGGCGACGACTTGTTTGGCACTCGGTCTGGCGTGCCTTGGGTTTACGCTCTACGAGCGCGCCAGCTTCCGTGTCATGATGACCAGCGAACTTTCGGCTCTGGCAGACACGCTGGGCGCGAATACGGCGGCGTCGCTGACCTTTAGCGACCGCAAGTCGGCGAAAGACATGCTCGGTGCGTTGCGGGGCGAGAAACAGATTGTCGCCGCCTGCTTGTACGATAACCGGGGAAAGATCTTTGTCGAATACCGCCGCCCGGAGGTCGCCGACGCCTTCAAGATGCCTGCCTGGCGCGAGGATGGGGCTCAATTCGACGAAGCCTACCTCACCCTGTTTCGGACCGTGTCCCTGGACCAGGAGAAGGTCGGTTCCATCGCCATCATCTCTGACCTCAGTGTGCTTCACGCAAGGCTCCGGCAGTACGCCGAAATTGCTGCTCTCGTTCTCCTGGTGTCTGTTCTCGCAACGTTTCTGGTCTCCTCCCGGCTTCTCCGAGTGATCACCGAACCCATCTTGCAACTGGCGGGGATTGCCGGCAGGGTCTCAGCGCAAGAAGACTACTCGCTCAGGGCCATACCGCGGGGGAATGACGAAGTCGGCGTGCTCGTCGGTTCGTTCAACCAAATGCTGGAGCGCATTCAGCAACGCGACGCTGCTCTACAACGCGCAAAGGATGAACTGGAAGTGCGCGTTCACGAACGGACGGAGGAGTTACAGAAGGAAGTCGCAGAACGCAAGCAGGCCGAAGCCGAAATGCGCCGAGCCAGGGATGCCGCGGAGGAGGCCAGCCGGGCCAAGAGCGAATTCCTCGCCAACATGAGCCACGAAATCCGCACCCCACTGAACGGCGTTATGGGGATGACCGGGCTGGCGCTCGAGACCGAACTTACGCCGGAGCAGCAGGAATACCTGGAGACGGTCAAGCTGTCGGCGGATTCCCTGCTCACCGTGGTCAACGACATTCTCGACTTTTCCAAGATCGAGGCGGGGAAAATCGACCTGGAGGCCATCGATTTCGACCTGCGCGATAGTCTAGAAACGACGCTGAAGACGCTGGCACTGCGCGCGGACGAAAAGGGGCTGGAGCTCCTGTGCGACGTGGCTCCCGAGGTGCCCGAGGTGGTGCGGGGGGATTCCAGCCGGCTGCTCCAAGTCGTCGTCAACATGGTGGGCAATGCCATCAAGTTCACGGACAAGGGTGAGGTGGCGCTAGAAGTTCAAGTCGAGGCGGAGGACGGCGAGGATCGCATCCTGCATTTCACGGTATCGGACACGGGGATGGGGATTCCCCCGGAGAAGCAGAAGCTGATCTTTGACGCGTTTGCTCAGGCGGACACCTCGACGACACGGAAATACGGCGGAACCGGACTGGGACTGACCATCTCGGCGCGCTTGGTCGGGATGATGGGCGGGAAAATATGGGTGGAGAGTGAAGTGGGCCGAGGAACCCAGTTCCACTTCACGGTGCGGCTGGCGACCTCGGAGAAAACGATCGAAGTGGGGACCATTGCCCCGCCTGAGATCTTACGCGGCGTGAAAGTCCTCGTGGTGGATGATAATCGCACCAACCGGCGCATCCTCGAAGGAATGCTCAAGCGCTGGGAGATGAAGTCAACGTCGGTGGAGGGCGGAGAAGAAGCTCTAGCGGAACTTTCGGCTACCCAGAGAGCGGGAGAACCGTACGGGCTGATCCTGACGGACTTGCTCATGCCGAAGATGGACGGCTTCACCCTGGTCGAGCGAATCCGGCAACGGCCGGAATTATCCACGGCCACCATCATGATGCTTACTTCGGCGGGCCACCGAGGGGATGCGGCGCGTTGCCAGGACCTGGGAGTGGCTGCGTACTTGCTCAAGCCGATCCGGCAATCCGAATTGCGCGAGGCCATTGCCCGAGTGCTCGGGGCACGAGAGCAGAAAGGCGCCATTCCTTTGATTACTAGGTATGCTTTGCAAGATGCTCGCGACCCGGCGGCCGTCTTGCGCGTGCTGCTGGCGGAAGACAATCCCGTGAACCAGTTGCTGGCAACCCGCTTGCTCGAGAAGAGAGGACACTGCGTGGTGGTGGCCGCCAATGGGCGCGAGGCGCTTGAGGCGCTCGCAAAACAAAGTTACGACTTGGTCTTGATGGACGTGCAGATGCCGGAGATGGACGGGCTCGAAGTAACCGCAGCGATCCGGGAAAAGGAGATAGGCAGCGGAATCCACCAACCCGTGATCGCCTTGACCGCACATGCCATAAAAGGTGATCGCGAGCGATGTCTGGCCGCGGGGATGGATGGCTATCTCGCAAAACCGATCCGGCCGCGGGACCTTGACGAACTACTGGAGAGTTACGTGGCCCGCCGGATGCAAGTCGCCAACACTGTTCCTACCAACGGCTGAGTTTTAGTTGGAGAACCCGCCGTGCGCTGCCCGGCTCTCCCCCCAGCCGGGCGGCCAGCTCCGGCCGCCTCTTCCCACTCAGGCACAACAACTTCGCCACGGGGATACGATGTGAGTAGGCTCTCCCATCGCCACGCCTTCCTTGACCGCACTGGGTTGCTCGACTAAACTATCGAGTTTGACTTGAGTCCGCCAGGCGGACTGAGGGGAGTCATCGTTGCCGAAACGCACCTTTCAACCCAAAGTGCGCCGCCGCCACAAGACTCACGGCTTCCGCGCACGCATGAAGACCAAGGGGGGACGCCGGGTCCTGGCGGCGCGCCGCAAGAAGGGACGCCATCGCCTCACGCCCATCTAAACCGCGGTTCGGGTTTCCCCGCGCCGCTCGCCTGGTGCGCCGTTCCGAGTATGATGCGGTGTACCGCAGCGGCCAGCGGCGCTCGAGCCGGCAGTTTATCGTCTTCTTTCGCGCCAATGGCACCCCGGGCAGCCGCTTCGGCATGAGCGTGAAGAAGGCGCTGGGCGGCGCAGTTGTTCGCAACCGGATTCGGCGGCGCATCCGCGAGATCCTGCGCCGCAACGCTTCGGAGATAGCCTCGGGATGGGACATGGTCATTCACCCGCGCAGCTCGGTGGCCCGGGCGAAGTTCGCCCCGCTTGCGGCGGAGCTCGTCGGGCTGCTGAAGAGCGTCGGAAACTAGTGCGCCGCGCCCCGCGCGCGATCGGCATGCGCTTCCTGCTCGCGACCCTGCGCGTTTACCAGCGCGTCCTCTCGCCGCTGATGCCCGCGGCCTGTCGCTTTTATCCCACCTGTTCGCAGTATGCCTACGAGGCGATTGAGGTGCACGGCACGCGCCGCGGCGCGTGGCTGGCCTTCCAGCGCCTGCTGCGTTGCCAGCCGTTTTCGCAGGGCGGTCTGGACCCGGTGCCGCAGCCCGGCGAGTCGAAGCGTCGCGGGAGTTCGGCGTCCGGGGTTGTGGGGGTTCGACCGTGAAGGAACTTTCCCCGGAACGCCGCGCCCTGCTGGCCGCGGCCCTTTCGCTGCTGGTGATTATGGCTTGGGCCTTCCTCTACAAGCCGAAACCTCAGCCCACGCCGCAGAAGCCCGCTCCCCAGGCCGCGACTTCACAGACGACGGCCGCACCCGCGGCTCCTGCGAGGCCGGCTGTTTCCGCGGCACAGTCTATTCCGGGCGGCTGGCCGGTCAAGGCCGATACCCAAGAGAAAACCGCCGTCGTCGAGAACGGGCTCTACCGCGTGGAGTTCTCGAACCGCGGCGCCGTGGTACGGAGCTGGCGGCTCAAGAAATATCAGGATGACGCCAAGCCGCCGCGCACGCTCGATCTGGTTCACCGCGACGCCGCGCAGCAGACCGGCGGCTGGCCGTTCTCGCTGGTGCTGGACGACCCGCAGCTCGAGAAGGTCGCCAATTCCGCGCTGTTCGTGGCCACCCCGGCGAGCCTCGCGCTCGAGGCGCCGACGCAGATCGAGTTTGAGTGGAGCGACGGGCACCTGGCGGTCTGGAAGCGGCTGAAGTTCGACCGCGGCAACTACATCGTGGGCCTGGAAACCTCGGTCACGCTCGACGGCAAGCCGCTCGCGCACGGCGTGGCCTGGCGCGGCGGCTTCGGCGACACCACCGTCTATCAAGCGGCCGAGCACGTACAGGTGTTCTCCAGCGCCGACGGGAAACTCCACTCGGTGCCGCACAAGAATCTCGCCGTGCCCGGCGAGCCCGCCCAGCGTCGCCAGGCCGGCACAGCCGACTATGCCGGCATTGAGGATACCTACTTTGTTGCGGCGTTCTTGCCGCCGAGCGGAACCTCCGGCGGCCTGGCGGTCTGGCAGTGGAAACTCGAACGCGAGGTCGTGCAAGAGGGCAAGCCGGCCAAGGAGCCGGTGGCCGAGGTGGCCGCGGGCGTGCCCGCCGCCGGCCCCATCTCCCTGCGTGTGTTCGTCGGCCCCAAGGACCTGGACGAGCTCAAGAAAGTCATGCCGCCGCTGAGCGACCTGATTCAATTCGGCTACCTGGAGTTTATCGCCGCGCCGCTGTTCTACTTGCTCGAGTGGATTCACCGCTACGTGCCCAACTACGGCTGGGCCATCATCCTGATGACCGTGCTCATCAACATGGTGCTCTTCCCCCTGAAGATCAAGAGCTGGCGCTCGATGCAGAAGATGCAGAAGGTGGCGCCCGAAGTGAAGGCCATCCAGGAGCGCTACAAGAAGTATTCCATGCGCGACCCGCGCAAGGCGGAGATGAACAAGGAAGTCATGGCCGTTTACCAGCGCGAGGGCATCAACCCCATGGGCGGCTGCCTGCCCATGGTGCTGCAGATGCCCATCTGGTTTGGGCTCTACCGCATGCTTGGTGTCACCATCGAACTGCGCCACGCCCCCTGGGTGCTCTGGATCCGCGACCTTTCCGCGCGTGACCCCTACTACATTCTACCGGTGCTGATGGCCGTCACCATGTACGTCATGCAGAAGATGACCCCGACCACTACCGCCGACCCGACCCAGCAGCGCATGATGAACTGGATGCCGCTCATGTTCGGCGGCATGTTCATTGTTTTTCCGGTATCCAGCGGTCTGGTGCTGTATATTCTGTCCAGTAACCTGGTCGGTATGGCGCAGCAGTGGTACCTGAACCGCACCAAGCCGGCTGACGCTACGCCTGTGCGCGGCAAGGGGAAATGAGCGCCGCGCTGGCGCTAGGCGAAGGAGCGGTCTGATCCCATGCCCCAGACCTTTGTCCACGACGGCAAGGTGGACCGCGAGGCGCTCGCCGCCGAACTCCGCCGCTTTCTCGATCTGATCCTCGCCCACACGCGGCTCGAACTCGCCTACGAAATCCGCCTGTGCGAACCCACCGCTGGCGCCGAGGTCGAGGACCCCGAAGTCCTGGTGATCTTCCGCGGGCGTGACCAGGAGCTGCTGCTCGAGCGCAACGCCGAACTCCTCCAGGCGCTCGAATACATCGCCCTGCGCTGGCTGCGCCTGGATCCCCACTTCTACGACCACGTGCGTTTTGATTCCGGCAACTATCGCACCCTGCGCATCGAGGAGCTGAAACTTTCCGCGCAGGTCGCCGCGCAGCGCGTCCGTGAGACCCGGCAACCCTTCCGCTTCAACCCCATGCCTCCGCGCGAGCGGCGCATCATCCACCTGATGCTGAAAGACCAGCCCGGCGTGCGCACCACCAGCGAAGGAGTAGGCGAGCAGCGCCAGGTGGTCGTTTATCCTGCCACAGCGAAGTAGCTCGGATCTTTTCTTGAGTCAGTGCAGCGCCAGGCGGAATTTATCCCGACGAAGTCGGGAGTGTAGCGGCGCCCTTTAGGGCGCTATCCTTGCCTTTACGGCACCGTGGTCACCCAGCCCTGTTCGAGCACGCCACCCTGGCCGTCGAAGGTCACCCGGAAGGTGAACGGCGCCGGGCGGCCCCGCCGGCTGAAGAAGCGCAGGTCGCTGATCTCGACGACATCGCGGTCGCGCCGCTGCGCAAAGCGATAGACCGGGAAGCGCGCGAACCACAAGTAGGTCTTCACTCGGGGGAGCTGGCGCGCCGCCTCAAGGTAAGGGTTCGGCTCTGCGTCCGGGAAGAACGAGTAGGCCAGCAGCTCCGTCGGCGGCTGCGGGTGCAGCAGGTTGAAGCGAATCTCGTACACCCCGTCCGGTGTGCGGACCAGGCCGTCCCAGCGCGCTATCGAGGGCGGCATGGGCATGGCGCCGAGATGCTCGACACGCAGGCCGTTTGCGGCGGCAAACCGCTCGACGCGCCGCAGGGCGGCGTGATGCGCGGCGGCGCAAAAGAGTAGATAGGCGGCCGCGGCATACACGCCGGCGCGGCACCAAGCCGAGCGGCGCACGCGGAAGCCCCAGCCGCGCCAGGCCGGCAGAAAAAATAGCGCCGCAAGCAGAACGCTCACCGCGACAATCACCCAGGGCGAAAACGCAAAGCCCACTGCGCGCGTCAGCCACTGCAGCGCGATCGCGGCCAGCGTGAATGCGCTCCACAAGCGCAACGCCCGTAAGTCGCTTTTTTCCCGGTCGCCATAGGCCCACGCCGCCAGTTGCGGCAGCAGGGCGATTCCGGTCAAGGTGAAATCGAGGATGAAGACCAGGTCCCAGGTCGCGCGCGCGTGGTTGAGCGGGCTCCAGATCATCGTGCCGAACGAGGTGATCAGGTCGAGCAGGATATGGCTGGCCAGCACTGCGGTGTAAATGCCCACCAGCGTGGCCCACGATGGAGCATGCCAACCGCGGCGGCGCGTGTACCAACGCGTCAGCGACGCCAGCAGAACGGCAAACACCGGCAGGCAGACCAGCGAATGCGTGACGCCGCGGTGCCATTCGATCACCGCCAGATCGTTTCGGGCGATGGGCCCGAAAAAGAAGTCAATATCGGGAAAGATTGCGCCCAGCGTCGCGGCATAAGTGACCACGCGGCCCGCTGCGGCTCGATCTGGCGCGGTGTTGTTTTCGCCGGCGAAAAACGCTTTGCCGATCAGCGCGCCCGTAATCCCGTGAGTGAAGGTATCCATCAGGCGGGGAGATCCTCTGGTTTGTCATTCGGAGCCTTTCGATTCCGCTCAGGGTAAACTCCGCGAGGAGTCGCTCCCGAAATCCTGCTCCTTGCACTCGGGAGGAGAGCTTCGCGGGGGGAGATTGGCACGTCGAGAGACCCCGTCAGGAAACAGAGATGAGCGGCGAGCGTTTGGGGAGGACGCTGCCGATGGCGCGCGCGGCGACGCCACGCCGCGCAAGTGCGGTGAGGGCAGCCTCGGCCGCATCCGGAGCGATCGCTACCAGCAGGCCGCCCGAGGTTTGCGGATCGTAGAGCAGGTTGCGGAACTCTTCCGGCATTGCGTCCGCGAAGCTGACGCAGTGACTCACGAAGGCGCGATTGTTCTTGAGCCCGCCGGGCAGATGGCCTCCCCGTGCGGCTTCCACGGCGCCGGGCAGGTAAGCCATCTTCGCGTGGTCCATCTCTAGCGAGACGCCGCTGCCGGCGGCCATTTCCCGCGCATGGCCCAGCAGGCCGAAGCCGGTGACGTCGGTGACCGCGTGGATGCCGCCTGCGCCGTCGGCGCGAGCCGCGGCGCCTTCTACCTCCAGCAGGGCCTCGGCAGCCGTGCGATTCAGGCTCGACATGGAGGCGACTGCCGCGGCGAGCGAGTCCTCTGAGGCGCGGCCCTTCTTGAGCGCGGTGGAAATGACGCCGGTGCCCAGCGCCTTGGTGAGCAGCAGGGCGTCGCCGGGCCGCGCGCCGATGTTGCGCCAGACGCGTTGCGGGTTGATCACGCCGGTGACGGCGTAGCCGAATTTCATCTCTTCGTCCCGGATGGAATGGCCGCCGATCACGCTGCAGCCTGCCTCGGTCATCTTGCTCAGGCCGCCGCGAATGATCTGCTCGAGCACTTCGGGATCGCCCTTCTCCGGAAAGCCTACGATCGAGAGCGCGGAAATCGGCCGGCCGCCCATGGCATAGACGTCGCTCAGCGAGTTGGCCGCGGCGATCTGGCCGTAGAGATAGGGATCGTCCACAATGGGCGTGAAGAAATCCACCGTCTGCACCAGCGCCAGGTCGTCGGCGAGACGATACACCCCGGCGTCGTCGTTGGTGTCGAACCCAACGAGCACGTTCGGGTTAGTTTGCCGCGGCAGCCGGCGCAAAACAGAGTCCAGCAACTCTGGACTCAGCTTCGCCGCTCAACCCGCGGCCTTGACCATGGCCGTAAGTTTGACGGCCTCCGCCAAGGCGAGTTTCCTCCTTGCTGCAAGATTCGATGATTATATCCTCTTCCGCGTCGCTACGCCTGCCACCGGTGAGGAGTGCCGGAGAGTGCTCGAGGCCTCGAGTTCGCCGGAACTCGACCGCATGGGCCTGGGTTGTCTGCTGAGCACAAGCCCCCCGCGCGCACCCGTTTCCGCCGCGGCACGGATGCTAAGATGGCGCGTGGGTTATCGTGAAACGCTCCCATCGCGTTCGCCTCTATGCGCTCCTGCTGGCGGTTCTTGTGGCCGCCGTCTTGTCCACGCCGGAGCTCGGGGGCCTCGCCTGGCATCTCCGGCACGGTAGCGTCGTCAAATACAAGCAATTGAACATCCCCGTGCCGCTCGATTGGCTGGTGACGATCGACAGCGCCACGCTGGCCATGGGAAAACTGGGGCGGTTTCCCTGGCAGGATTCGCCCGTCTCTACCTTTCTCCAGCTCGAAGTTCCGTCTCCCGCCACGGCGCAATTCCCCTACGACAAGTGGCGCGAGGTGCAGACCAAACAATCGAGCGCGCTGAACTTCCTTCTCGCGGGGGAGCGCAAGATCCGCGTGATGGGCCAGGAGCAGACTTGCCTGGAATTCACGCACGCGCAGGATGGTTCCCGGCAGCACATTGAGTGCGTCGTGCCGCCGCTGGGGCTTTTTGCGAGCTTTGACGGGCGCCGGCGCTACGCGTCGGATTTTTATTCCGTACTCGAGCGCACCACCGGCACGCCGCTGCGGCGCTCCGTGCAGGCCCCGGCGCCCGGCGACTGATCGCCTGCTTCTGTTTTCCCGCCGCGCCCGTAGAGGCGCATCGCTTGGTGTTCCCCGTGGGCCGCGCCGTGCTCGGTGCTAAGGTAAAATCAGATCGAGTGAGCGATGCAATTCCGCGACACACTGCGTCTGGCCCTGGCCGCGCTTGCGGCGCACAAGCTGCGCACCGTGCTGACCCTGCTTGGCCTGATTATCGGCGTGATGTCGCTGATCCTGGTGATGACGCTGATCCAGGGCGCGAACGGTTACGTGGAATCGAAAATCGCCAACCTCGGAACCGATATTTTTCAGGTCTCCAAGATTCCGCTAGCCACCACCGATTTCCAGGAGCTTCTGCGCGCGCGGAAATTCCGCGATCTGACCTTCGACGACTGGCACGCGCTCGAAGACCGCTGCCGCGCGTGCCTGGCCGTGGGCGCGCAGGCCCTGACCTTCGGGCATGTCCGCGGCGAGGCGCAGAGCATCGGCGATGTCACCCTGCGCGGCGAGTCCGCCAACATGGGCTGGATCAGCACGCTGGATCTCGCCGACGGCCGCTTTTTCACCGAGAGCGAGCAGCGCGCCGCCACCCAGGTGGTGATCCTCGGTGCAGAGGTAGCCGAGAAACTGTTCCCCGGGCGCTCGCCGCTCGACAAGACCGTGCGCATCTCTGGCGAAGAGTTCACTGTGATCGGCGTGGCCGATCGCATCGGCGCGATCCTCGGGCAGGACCAGGACTCCTTTGCCATTTTTCCTGTCAGCGCCTTCCAGAAGCTCTTTGGCACGCGGCACAGCCTGGTCTTTCACATCAAAGGAAAGCCGCCGCTCGAGCCCGCCGAGGATGAAGTGCGCCTGCTGCTGCGCGCGCGACGCCATCTGGCACCCCAGGCGCGCGACGACTTCTATTTCACCACTGCCGACACCTACCTCGAGCTGTGGAAAGACATCAGCTCGGCGTTCTTCCTGGTCTTCGTGCTGATCTCTTCGGTCTCCTCGATCGTCGGCGGAATCGTGATCATGAACATCACCCTGGTCAGCGTCACCGAGCGCACCAAGGAGATCGGCCTGCGCCGCTCGGTCGGCGCCACCCAGCGCGATATCGCCCGGCAGTTCTTGGTCGAGGTGCTGGCGCAGTGTCTCGTAGGGGGCTTCATCGGCATCGCGCTGGGCTTCGGCCTGGCGGTCCTGCTCCGGCAGTTGACGCCGTTCCCCGCCGAGGTCAGGCCCTGGGTCGCGCTGCTCGGTCTGGCGTTGGCCTCGGCCATCGCGCTCATCTTCGGCCTCTACCCCGCCATGCGCGCCGCCCGCCTCGACCCCGTCGTCGCCCTGCGCTCGGAGTAGGCGAGGCCGGATCCGCGAAGCCCGCCGCCTCCGCAGTGGACAGACTCCGCAGGCGCATTGCCGCGAGGCAAGATGACTTCTGGCGGCTGGCGGCGCGGTGCTACTCTATTTGTGATGACGCGGGCGGAGTGGAAGGAGAGCCTGAGCGTAGCGCTGGCGACCATCGCCAGTCAGAAGCTGCGTTCTTTTCTTACCATGCTGGGCGTGGTGATTGGCGTGGCCAGCGTGATCAGTGTGGCCGCCATCATCCACGGCCTCAACCAGCACATCACTGACAAGGTGCGCGAGATCGGCACGCAGGTCTTCTTTATCTCGCGCTTCAAAGCCTTCACCTTCGAGCGCTGGACCGAGGAGATCCGCAAGCGCAAGTACCTGACCGCCGAAGATGCCGTGGCCATCCGGCAGCAATGCCCCACGGTGGACAAGTCTTCGCCCATCCTGACCCGCGCGCTGTTTTTCGGCCAGGAGAACGAGATCCGCTACCTGAACAACCGCGTCGAAAACCCCTTTGTGCGCGGCGGCGACCCGGAGTTGGTGGACGTCCTGCCCGTCTATCAGGTCCGGGAAGGCCGCTTCCTGACCGCCGAGGAAAACCTCCACGCCGAGCGCGTTTGCATCCTGGGCGCGGCCATCGCCGATTCCCTGTTCGGGCCGCTCGACCCCCTCGGCCGTGAAGTGCGCGTCAACGGAATACTGTTCAAAGTGATTGGCACCTTCGAGCCGCACCAGGGCCTGTTCGGCGGCCCCGGCGTGGACCAGTTCGTGATCATTCCCTACCGGACATTTCAGAAGCTCTATCCGGAGATCGAGGAGGTCATCCTGGCGGTCAGCGTCACGGATCCCTCCTTGCTGGGCAAGGCGCAGGACGAAGTGGTGGAGGTGCTGCGGCGCCGGCGGCACGTCCCGGCCAGGGCCAAGAACGACTTCGAGATCAGCTCGCCCGATATCGTCACCGACCTCTGGAAGCAATTGACCGGCGCGATTGTCGTGCTGACGCTGATCGTCGCCTCGATCGGCCTGCTGGTCGGCGGCATCGGCGTCATGAACATTATGCTGGTCAGCGTGACCGAGCGAACCGCGGAGATCGGCGTGCGCAAGGCCGTCGGCGCGCGGCGCAAAGACATCCGCGCGCAGTTCCTGCTGGAGGCCGTGGCGCTGACCGGCCTGGGTGGAGTCATCGGTATCCTGACGGGCGTGCTGATCAGCGTCGGCGTGGCCGAGGTGTTCCCATCGCTGCCCGCCCGCATCTCGCTGTTTTGGACCGCGATGGGGATGGCTATGTCCATCGGCGTGGGCCTTTTTTTCGGGATCTACCCCGCGGTGAAGGCCTCCCATCTCGACCCCGTCCGCTGCCTGCGCTACGAATAGCCCCGGCCAGGCACACATACGCTCAGCGCCAACAGATTCGCCCTGCTGTCATGCTGAGCGAAGCGAAGGCTCTCGACTGGGCAGTGGAGAGCATCCGGCTACTTCGGGCGATCTGATCGGGCTGAAGCCTAGCCATGATTCACTGCGCGGATCGGAATGGTGACTGGCCGGGTGGCTTCGGAGGAGGCCAGCATATGGCAGCGGCCGTCGAAGATGCCTCCGGGTTCAATGACCAGGCAGGGCGCGTGGATTTCCCCCGTGACGACCCCCTTGGCTTGGATTTCCACCCGGCCCTTGGCAAAGATGACCCCATCGAAACGCCCCGAGACCACCACGTGGTTACCCTCAATCTGGCCCTCCACGCGAGCGCCCTCACCGAGAATCAAACTATGTTGTGAGATGATGTTTCCTTTAACCTGGGCGTCCAGCCGGAACGTGCCGGCCAGCTCTAGCGTGCCCTCCAGGCGGACTCCTCGGTCGAGGAATCCGGTCCATTCGTCGGCGTGCCGTTCTTTGTCCTTATCGGACCATTTCCAAGCCAAGGTGCACCTCGAGATCAACTACTCCAGTCTACCGACCGTGGTCGGCAAGTCAAGGGTCAGGGTGTGCCGATGTTACTACTACATGCCTAGGATTATGGACGCATCAGCCGCTCGTACAGCCCGGCCAGTTGCTGCTCATCGTAGTATTCGATCTGGAGCTGCCCAGGACGGGTCTTTGTCCGAGGACGCAGGCTGACTCGTGTACCGAGATACCGCTGGAGTTCCTCGAGCGCGGCTCGCGTGTTGGCGTCGAGCTGAGGTTGCAGCGGGGCGGCGGCGGCGCGTGTGCGGCGCGCGGCCAGGCGCTCGATCTGACGCACGGTGAGGCCCCCACGGGCCGCTCGCTGCGCGAGCTTCTGGCGCAGCTTCTGGTCGGTCACGGCCAGCAGGGCGCGGCCGTGCCCCGCAGAAATCCGCCCGTCCTCGATGAGATCCTGGATGGGCTTGTCGAGGTTGAGAAGTCGAATCGCATTGGCCACGGTCGCACGATCCTTGCCCGTGCGGTCGGCCACGTTCTCCGGTGTCAGATTGAAATCGGTCATCAACCGGTCAAAGGCGCGGGCTTGCTCGAGGGGATTCAGGTCCTCCCGCTGGATGTTCTCCACTAAGGTGATTTCCAGCGCCATCTCCTCCGGAACTTCGCGGAGAATGGCTGGAACGCTGGGCAGACCGGAGCGTTGCGCCGCCCGCCAGCGCCGCTCCCCGGCGATCAGTTGGTAACGCGTGCCTAACGGCCGTAGAATCAGCGGCTGAATGATCCCGCTGGCGCGAATGGATCGGGCCAGCTCCTCAAGTGTCTCCTCGCGAAATCGCGTGCGTGGCTGATAGGGACTTGGGTCGATCAGATCAATGTCCACCTGGTGCGGGCCGCCGGTAGGCACCGTCGGAGGGACGAGTGGAGGACTAGCCGGCGCTTGCGGTTCGGGCTCCCGAATCAGCGCGCTCAGGCCCTTCCCCAGAGCGTTTCTGGGCATTGGCAATGACCTCCTTGGCAAGTTGGATGTAGCTTTTCGCGCCCCTACTATGTATGTCGTAGAACAGGATTGGCTTTCCGTGGCTCGGTGCTTCGGCCAGGCGCACGTTCCGTGGTATTACGGTCGAGAATACCTGGGTGCCGAAGAAACTGCGCAGATCAGATGCCACCTGTCGAGAGAGCGTGGTGCGCTCGTCGTACATGGTGAGCAGAATGCCTTCGATCGCCAGCGAGGGATTCGGGGTCCGGCGAAAGTTTGCGCAGGAGGAATTCCCGATTTTCCATCCCGACAAGTTCGACCGAGGCACCAACCAGATTCCTGTCGGAAGGAATCAGGTCCAGACCCTCCACCTGTGTCCTGAGGATGAGCCTGCGGATTGGTTCGCTGAGGATGAGTGCGTGGTAGAGAGTGCGTCGCGCAGGGTCTTTAGTAAGGCCGAGACCGCCGGTTGTGTTTGCCTGAGCGTCACAGTCGATGACCAGGGTGCGCTGCTCAGCGACGGCCAGGGAGGCCGCGAGGTTGATCGCAGTAGTTGTTTTTCCGACTCCGCCCTTTTGATTGGCGATGGCGATGACTCGCCCCAAATGCGCCCCCAGCTTGCGCGGAGAATCTACCAGAGGAACTGAGCGAGAAGCAAGATGTTTCACGCGAAACATGTGTTTGGCGAGAAGATCTGTGTTAGAGTGTTCCACGTGGAACGAACGAGCGACTAGCCGCGCAACGGACTTCCAATCAGCAGGACACGCCGGCGCGACTCAGGGAGCGGAATCGGAGGCCGCCAGATCCAACTCTTGGATCTGGACACGCGAGCAGCGTCGTCAAAGCCAAGCCACAAGAGGATTCGGCCATTCTCAGTAAGCGCCTGATGAGACCAGAGAAGCAATCTCCGCATGTTCCCCAGGGCCCTCACGACAATGGAATCCGCAAGAGGTGGTGGAACTCGAATGTCTTCAAAACGGAACCTCATCACCTCGACCCTACTCAGCTCCAAGGTGCGCTTGACTTCGTTCAAGAACGCAGCCTTCTTTCCATTTGACTCAATCAGCCGAACCTGGAGCTCAGGGCAAGCGATTTTCAGTGCCAGCCCAGGAAAACCAGCTCCTGAGCCAACGTCGGCCAGCCGACCATGCCGGTTTTCGAGGAATTTCGCTGCAAACATGCTCTCCCCAAAGTGCCGCATCAAAATCTCCGGAGGATCGGCCAGGCTAGTCAAGCTAACAGATTGATTCCACAGGACTAAGAGTGAGACATAGCGACGAATCAGTTCCGCTTGGATCTCACTCACGGTCACACCGAAGGGGGCCAGTGCCGCGCGGATCTCGGAATCTGGGAGAGACCTGTATCTATTAGTTATTGAATTCATATACTGTAATTCTTATAGTTACCACCAGTTAGCGATGCTCCGCAGAGTCGGTAAAGACGTTGGTGTGCTCGACATCGTTGCGAGTTTCCCGTTCGGCCGCGGCGAGCAGGCGCGGCGCGGCCAGACCGGCCGCTAGGTCAGCGAGCAGATGCGCGAGAATCGATGGCGCCAGGCTCGCGGTTAAGATCCGCGTGGCAGCGAACAATAATCCCACTGCAAACGTGGACACAATGCCTCGACGTCCCTGGTACAGATGTGCCACAGCAAAGATGGCAGACGATCCAAGCGCCGCAAGGGGCAGCGAGCTGGCGGTCGCGTCAAGAATGACGGTGAACACGAAGCCGCGATACAAGAATTCCTCGCATAGGCCGACCGTGCTGGCCAGCGCGATGAAAGCAAGCGCCTCGAGCAGATTGTGCGGCATCACCTTCTCGGCCATCTGGTGCAGGAAGCCGCGGCGAGATGCGGGCAAGCGGGCCATGCGGCGCAAACCGAAGATTTGGCTTGCCAGCAACAGGAGCGTGAGCACCGCGGCCACGGCGGTGGTAAACCAGGGCTCCGGGAACGCGAGACCCAGCCGCTGCGCGGTCAGACCGTGCGCCCAGCATCGCCAGGCAACCACGGCAACGGCGACCCACTGAAAGGCGATCGTAGAAGCATACAGAATCATGCGATCGGTGGTGTGCAAGTGCGGGCGCGCGAGAAGTTTTCTCATGCGCACCGCGCCCCGCCAGGGAACGACTACGCCCAGCGCAAGAAGCATCAGCGCAAAGTCCCAGGGGATCGTGGGAAATCCCATGCCAGAATGATGAAACCACTTTTCGCTCCGCCAGGGCAAGCGGCCTCCTGAACGGGCCGCGTGCTGAAGGTGAACTGCAACGCGCTCGGGCGGAGTGCGTCAGTTGGGTCGTGCAGCGGCCAGCAGTGCCTCATCCAGCGGGAAAAAGCGGAGACCTTTGCGGGCAATTTCGGCCGCGCGGCTTAGCTTGCCCGTGGTGCGGTAAAGGTCCACCAGAGCGCGGTAGGTTTCCGCATCGGCCTCAGGGTAGAAACGCAGCACCCATTCGAGATGAAGACGCGCCTCGGCCCAGAGCTTGTGATCGTGGTAGAGGGCGCCGAGGTCGCGGTGTGCGGCATAGCTGTAGGGTTCGCGGGCGAGGGCCTCGAGCAAGGCCCGTTCGGCGCGCGGGAAATCGTCCATGCGCATCAGGATTTCGCCTAGCCGGCAATACTCATCCGGACGGGGCGGGGGATCGGCGGCGATGCGCCGGGCTTGCCACTCTGCGGCTCGCTGCCAGTGTCGGCGGTTGCGCTCGATCAGGGCCATGGCGTCGAGCGCCGGCACGTACTTGGCATCGCGTGCCAGGATTTGCCGAAGCAGCAACTCGGCCGTCGCGTCATCCCCGCTGCGGCGCGCCACATCGGCCAGGCCCTGAGCGGCCTCGAGCGAGGTGCGGTTCATGCGCAGCGCCCTAGTGAAGGCGGCCTGGGCCTGAGACATGTGGTTCTGGGCCAGCGCCAGGCGGGCGCGAAGCAACTCGCGGTCGAACGTGACGCGCTCATCTCCCAACAGGGCCAGAAAGGCTTCGGACTGCTCTTTCTCGTCGAGGTTGAGCAAGGTTTCCGCTGCGCCCTGCAAGGCAGCAGCGCGGTCCTCGCGAGGTAGATCCGGCGGCAGCGGCCTCTCCTGGTACTGGAGAATCATCTCGTGGTTCTTCTCGGTGAGGTCTTTGGCGAGCAGGGCGCGCGGGGCGCGGTATTCAAGGCGCGTGTGGTCGTCGGTGTTGCGAAGCGTGCCAGAGGCCAGGCGGCGCAGGCTGCCGTCGTCCAGCAGGTAGAAGGCCACCAGCCCTTCGGGTTGACGCAAGCCGAGCGTCTGGTAATCAGCCCGCAGCGCCGTGTTCGACCACAAGTGGCGCAGGCGGTCAAGCCGCAGCGGCGCAGGCTCCGTGCGCGCCATCAGGATCAGGTCCGGGTCGTCGCCGTGCCAGAGCGTCACCTGGGGAAACTGCGGCACAAATGTGCTCAAGACCATGCGCAGGTCTTGGGGATAGAGCGAATAGGCCTGCACCCACTGGACGAAAATCCCCCCGGGAGCCAGGCGTGCCTTCGCCGCGCGGTAATACTCCTCGGTGAACAGCGTGGCCACTCCGGCGATCCACGGGTTGGATGGCTCGGAAATGATCAGGTCGTACCGCTCGGGCGTGGTGAGCAGGAAATTGCGCGCGTCGTCGAGAATGACGTGTAGGCGCGGGTCACGCAGCACGCCGTGATTGAGCGTTTCGAGGTAAGGCGCGGCGCGAATCACCGCCGGCTCGATCTCCACGCAGTCAATGCGCTCGACCTCGGGATAGAGCGCCACAACCGAGACACTCATTCCGCTGCCGAAGCCGATCACCAGCACTCGCCGCGGTGCGGCGTGGAACAAGGCGCCCAGGTGGCCGACCATGCGCTGCGTGACGACATCGCGGGTTGAGGCATCCACTTTGCCGTTCGTGCGCAGGCCCAGATAGTCGTCCGTGCGCGTGACCGCGATCGAGGCGTTCAACCCGTCCTCGGCAAACACAATGTCCACAGTCGCGGCGGCTTCGGCGAGGCTCAGGTTATCTTCGCGAAGATTCCAGTAGAGCACGGTGCCGAAATGCGCCAGCGGTTGGTTGTAGAACGCCCCGGTCCACAGCACCGCGACCGCGCTAACCAGAAGACCTGCGCTGGCGGCCATGGCCAGCGGGCGCCGCGGAGTCGCGAACCATTCCAGAAGCACGGCGAGAAGCAAATTGACCGCAGCCGCCAGCGCCAACGCTCGGAAGCTTCCTAGCTCCGGCACAAGCCAGAAACCCGTGGCCGTCGCGCCCGCGATCGCGCCGAGCGTGTTTGCGGCGTAGGCGCGCCCCACCGCAGCCGCGTGGCCCTCGGAAAAACTGTTTCCTCCGGCGAGGAGCAGGGTCACAGCGGGAAAGTTGAACCCGAAGACCAGCGCGGCGGGCAGCATAGCCAGCGCACAGGTGACCATCTGTGCCAGCACTAGGCCGCCGAAGGTTTCCTGCGTGGCGCGCAGCAGCGGCGGCACCACGCGCGGCAGTTGCTGGAAGAAAACCAGGAAGATCAGCGCGGCCAGAGCGGTCAGCGTCTGCGTCCGTGCAAACGTGCCCAGGCTCACCGTGTGCGCGCGGCGGAGCCAGGCCTCGAAGGCCGCGCTGCCGAACACGATGCCGGCCAGAAAGGTGGCCAGCATGAGCGTGAACGCGTAGGTGGAACTTCCCAGCATGGTCGCGAGCAGGCGCGTCCAGCCGATTTCGTAGGCCATGGCTGTGGCGCCTACAGCAGCAAAAGCGACAAGCAGTAGGCGGGAAGCCGTCGCCGACACTGGGACATTTTCGGCAACCCTCGTGGGAGGTGCTTCGAACCTGCCCGCAGTGGCTTCCCGCGCAAACCGGCTGAGGAGAAGTGCCGTAGCGCCGGCTAACACGTTGAGTGCCACAGCGACGGCCACGGTGCGCCGCAAACCCATCGCCGGGAGCAGCACGAATCCGGCCGCCAAAGTACCGGCCACTGCTCCCGCAGTGTTCACCCAGTAGAGCCGGCCGAGCCGCGCGCCCAGCTCTGCCGAGCCGCGCGTCAACCCGCGCACGAGGATGGGCAACGTGCCGCCCATCAGAAACGTGGGCAGGAGCAGCACGACGGCGGCGCCGGCAAATCGCAGGGTCAGCAGGGCGGCCGGGGAACCCGCAGCTGCGTGGTAGGAGGCCAGATAAATCGCGCGCACTCCGGCGAGTCCAAACAACGAGAGTGCGCCAGTCGCGGCCACGCCCAGCTCCACCCAACCATAAAGCGCGACGCCATTCGCGCGCCGCTCGCTCCAGCGGCCCAGCCAAGCGCTGCCGAGCGCCAGCCCGCCCATGAACACGGCGAGCACAGTCGCCACAGCGTAAACCGTATGGCCGAAGATCAGCCCCAGCGCCTTGCCCCAGGCGACTTGATAGATCAATCCTGCCGCGCCAGAAAAAAAGAAACAGAACAGGATGGCGGTGAGGATCCCGCGACGCATGGAGTGGTTGACCACCGCGGCTAGATGCTAGTGGGCGCGTGCAGCGGCGTCAATTCCCAAACGGTTGACACCGGGACGCACTGCGACTATCGTTCCGGCGGCATGAAGATTCTGGTCATCGGCGGGGGCGGGCGCGAGCACGCCCTGGTCTGGAAGCTGCGGCAGAGCCCGCGGGTCGAAAAGCTCTGGTGCGCGCCGGGCAACGGCGGCATCTCGCAGGACGCCGAATGCGTCCCGGTGGACATCAAGGACGTCGCCACGATGGCGGTGCTGGCCGAGCGGCTGAAGGCCGATTTGACCGTCGTTGGCCCGGAATTGCCGCTGGTGCTGGGAGTGGCCGACGAGTTCGCGCGCCGTGGGCTTGCCCTTGTCGGACCCTCCAAGCAGGCGGCGCAACTCGAAGGCAGCAAGGTCTTCGCCAAGGATTTCCTCGCCCGCCACAACATTCCCACCGCGTCGCTCTACGGCGTGTACGACTCGCCGGGCGATGCCTACAGCGCGCTGTGCGCGGTGGACTGGCCGGTGGTGGTCAAGGCCGACGGCTTGTGCGCGGGCAAGGGTGTGCTGGTCGCCGCCACGCCCGACGACGCCACGGCGTTTATCGAGCGGCTCATGGAAAAGCGCGAGTTCGGAGAGGCCGGAGCACGGGTCCTGATGGAAGAAACCCTCGAAGGGGAGGAGCTTTCCTTTATCGTGCTGACCGACGGGGAGCACGTTCTGCCCCTGGCGCCGACCCGCGATCACAAGCGCATCTTCGATGGCAACCGAGGCCCCAACACGGGCGGGATGGGAGCTTACTCGGCTGACGCTCTCCTCCCCGGCGACCTCGGGCAGCGCATTCTCGATACCATGGTTCGTCCCGCCATTCAGGCCCTGGCCGCCGAAGGCCGGCCATACAAGGGTTTCCTATATTTCGGGCTGATGCTGACCGCAGACGGTCCCAAGATGCTCGAGTTTAATTGCCGCTCCGGCGATCCCGAAACTCAGCCGATCGTCACCAGGATGGACTTCGACCTCGCCGAGGCTCTCGAGGCGTTGACCACAGGTGGCCTCCACAAGTTCAGGGCAGGCTGGAAGGACGGGGCGAGCGTGTGTGTGGTGATGGCCGCCAAGGGTTATCCGGGCGAGCCGGAAACTGGGAAGCGAATCGACGGTTTGGCCGAGGCTCAGACGGTCCCCAATGTTGCTGTCTTCCATGCGGGAACGCAACGCGATGGGGACAGCTACTATACAAGTAGTGGAAGAGTGCTCGGCGTCACTGCCACGGGCGCGGACTTCCCGCGGGCGATCGAAGCCGCCTACGCGGCGGCTCGCAGGATCCGCTTCGACGGGGCCCATTACCGCACGGACATCGGCGCGCAGAGCGTAAGTAAGACTCACGCCGCCGGGGACTGATCGCTTGGCCGAAGTCCTGCGCCTCTTTGTAGCTTTCGTCCACCGCCAGCCGATGCGTGAAGTGGAGGAGGCCGCTGCCATCGAAGACCGGGGCCTTGAGGGCTGCATTCATGGACGGCCGGGCAGCCGGCGCCAGGTGCTACTGATGGACGCGGAAACGCTGGAGGGAATGGGCCTGTTGCCTGGGGTGATCAAGGAGAACATCACTACGGGCGGGCTGGCCGTGCGGGAACTCCAGGGAGGTCAGCGCCTGCGCGTGGGCGATGCGCTTCTGGAGGTAACCATTCCCTGCGAGCCCTGCCACTTGATGAACGAGATCCGCCCAGGCTTGCAGCAGGAGTTACGCGGGCGCCGGGGCATGCTCTGTCGGGTGGTGCAGGCCGGGCGGATCCGCCGGGGAGACCGGATTGAGGTCCTCGATTTCATGCGGGTGGCGAGCTGAAGCGGAGGGGCTGTGGGCAAGGTAAAAAGCGATCCCAGTGCGAGCGGGACGCCGCTGGTCGGGATCGTCATGGGGTCGGACACCGACCTGCCGGTGATGAACGAAGCGGCGAAGATGCTGGAGAAGTTTGAGATCTCCTATGAGATCGAGGTCATCTCCGCGCATCGCTCGCCGGCACGTAGCCATGAATACGCCACAACGGCCATCGCGCGGGGATTGAAGACCATCATAGTGGCCGCCGGCGGCGCGGCGCACCTGGCCGGGGTCTTCGCTGCCCTGACCACCCTGCCGGTGATTGCC
Source organism: Acidobacteriota bacterium (assembly GCA_016201215.1). GTDB lineage: Bacteria > Acidobacteriota > Terriglobia > Acidiferrales > UBA7541 > QHYU01. The sequence goes on from JACQDH010000097.1 coordinate 20,842, forward strand.
GTGCCCATGGCCACGACGGTTCTGAACTGGATTGACGCCCTGCTTTCCAGCGTGCAGATGCCGGCCGGGGTGCCTGTGGCCGCCATGGCCATTGACAAGCCCGGCGCCATCAATGCAGCCATCTATGCTGCGGAGATCATCTCCACATTCGACTTGGAGGTTGCCGGGCGGCTGCGGGCCTACAAGGACGAGCTGGCGCAGTCCGTGGCGGAAAAGAGCGCCTGGGTCAAGCAGCAGTACGCCGGCAAAGCCAAGTAGCACGACCAACTTCAGGCGAGCCAGCGGGGTAAACTTCTGCCCGGGACGGCAGCGTGGAAACGAGTGCAGGGCTTTCTTGTAGCCTTCGGCTTGGCCTACCTTCTCATCTTGATATTCTTCCGAGTCTTTGAGCGCCGTTTGATATTCTTTTCCGACCATCCCGACCGCCTAGCTGGTGACTGGCGACCGAAAGGACTGTCGATCGAGGATGTGTGGTTGCCTGCAGCTAGCGGGGTGAAGCTGCACGCGTGGTGGATTCCAAGTGAGCGCGCCGAATTCACCTTCGTTGCTTTCCATGGGAACGCAGGCAACATTGCCTTGCGCGCTGAGGTGTATCGGTTCCTGCATACGCTGCCGGCCAACGTACTGGCGGTCGAATACCGCGGTTACGGTCGCAGCGAGGGCTCGCCCGGGGAGGAGGGTCTCTACCAGGACGCGCAGGCGGCGTATGAATACTTGACCCGCCAGCGGGGCATTGCCCCCGGCCGGATCATCTCCTATGGGCAGTCGCTCGGGACGGCCGTAGCGGTGGACTTGGCGGCAAGACGCGAAGTAGCTGGCGTGGTGCTCGAAGCACCGTTTCCCTCGGCGCGGGCGGTGGCGCGGCGGGTCTACTGGTTTGTACCTGGGTTGGAGTTTGTGGCGCGGTCGAGATTTGATACCGCCAGGAAACTCGCGCACGTCCGCGTGCCAGTTCTGATCGTGCATTGTGCGCGCGACCCCGTCCTGGCGTTTCCGTTGGGGCAGGAAGTCTATGCGCGGGCCCGCGAGCCGAAAACGTTCTGGCGCGTGGAGGGGGAATGCCACGAGGAAGCCTCCCTCGTCGCGCCTCGCGAATACCGCGAGCAACTGGTGGCGTTCTTGGACCGAATCGAGGCGCGAATCTGAATCACCCTTCGACTTCGTCGTTAGGGCTTCTTGCGGAGTGTCGGAGCGCTAGGCTCGCGCGCCTTGCCGCCCTCCTCGGCCTGCTGCGGCTGTTCGGGGGGCTCGAGCACCCACTGGAAGCCTCGCTGCTCGTGTAAAACGCCCAGAATGAGCTTGGCGTCCGAGGGCGTGACCCCGCCCAGCGCCGCGCGCAGAAAAGCGATGGCCTCTTCGGTGGCGGCCTTGTGGCTCTCGCCGCGGTCCAGGCGCTCGGCGGCGCGGGCCATCTGCGGGTCAGCACTGCGCGGGCGCGCCAGGCGCGGGTCGTTCTGTTTGAGGAGGTCGAGCACGGTTGGCTGGGTGTCGTCGGGCGGGTAGCGCACCTCAATGAGCGTGTGCGGCTGGCCTTTTTCGGGCGGGTAGAGCTGGGTGTAGCTCGGCCGGAGCACGCGCGTGCGCCAGAACTCGCCCCGCAGGTTTTCCTGGGCGATGCGGTAGCGCAGAAGCCAGGCTTCCGCGCCGTACCCCTCCTCATAATCCACCAGCAGCAGGTCCACCAGCGGCTCCTCGGGCCACAGCTCCACTTTGCGGTGGAGTTGTGCGGTGACTTCGCGGATCCGCTCCAGCACGGCCACACCGATTGATTCAATGTCGCTGGCCTGTTCGGAGTCCGCCTTGCGGAAGGAGCGCGCGGCTTCGCTGACCAGGCGCGGCAGCTCCCGATCCAGCCGCACCGGCGGACGACCCGAGGCGGGCATGACCCACTCGACCGCGCCGAGCAGGATTGCGACGCGTCGTTCTCCCAGCGGGAGAACCAGCGGGGGCCGCGATTCGGCTTCGACGCGTTGCTCGCTGGCGCCGATCACGATGGCGTCGCGGGAGATGTAGAGCACCACGCGACCGGCTGCCAGGTTGGCTACGATTTCCTGGTCACGTTCCTGCGCGCGGACGGAGGCGGGGAGAGAGCACAAAGATACCCAAGTCCACGCACAGAGCAGGAATGCCGCAGACAACCTGCATGTGCTGCGCCACGCGGCACCGGGGACAGTCTTAATTTCCAGCGACATCAGCTCTTCCCGGCGTTTTTCCG
>JACQDH010000098.1 GCA_016201215.1 Acidobacteriota bacterium
ATCACCTCGACCGCCACCCTGCAGTGGGTCGCGGCCTCCTCCGTTACACCGGTCTTTTTTGACTTCGTATGTTACTCTATTATGCGAAACTCTTTAGCTGCGGTCATGTAAGTGCGTCCTTTGGATGCAGAGTTGCATCTAAAAAAGTGTCAGGGAGGATACGGCCTTGAACCCAGGGAACCCATTACAGGCACCAAACCGCTCGAACACGAAGAGAAAGGACGGCGCGCGCAAGTGGATGTGGATTTTTCTGGCTGCGGCGCTGGCCGTGCAGCTCTACTTTGTCCGCGAGCTCCTCGCGGCGTTGCTGCTGTTCACGATTGGATTTGCGGTCCTGGCGGGATTGGCCCTGGTTTTCTTCCTGCTCGAACGAGCCGGCCAGGTCAGCCTGGCCTGGGCAGGACCCCGCATGCGCGGCGTCGCGGAAGTGACGCGCCGCAGGTTCGGCCAGCTCGAGGCACTCAGTAAAAAGCCGCTCCGCCGTCCACGTTCAGAGACTGCCCAGTAATCGCGCTGGCCTGGCTGGAAACCAGGAAGAGCGCGGCGGCAGCGATTTCGTCCGCGGTTTGCGGGCGCCCCTGCAAGATTCCTTCCACGAAATGCGCCAGTTGCGCCTCGGGGGTCATGCGCAACCGTTCGGCGAGCACCCGGCCGAGTTCTTTGGACATCTTGGTCTCTGCCACCGGCCCGGGGCAGATGGCGTTGACGCGCACGCCCTTCCGTGCGGCCTCGGCGGCGGTCACGCGTGTCAGCCCCAGCAGGCCGGCCTTGGCGGCCGCATAGGGCGAACCCCAGGCGAACGCCGCCTTGGCCGAGAGGCTGGAAATATTCAGAATGACCCCGGAGCCCCGGGCGTACATCTCAGGCAGCACCAGCCGGGTCAGCAGGAACGGCGCCCGCAGGTGCGCGGCGATGACCTGATCCCATTCGGCCGGGGTGATCTCCTCGACAGGCTTGACCGGGCCATAGTCCCCGGCGTTGTTGACCAGGATGTGCACGCCGCTGAACCTTTGCCGCGCGGCGGCGATGATATGCTGGCAATCCTCTTCCTGCGAGACATCGGCAACGACCCACGCCGCGCGTCCGCCGCTTTGCTCGATTTCCTTGGCGACTCCTTCCACTTCATTCGCCGTACGCGATGCCACCACCACTGCGGCGCCCTCGGCGGCAAAACGCCTGGCAATCGCCCGGCCAATCCCGCGGCCGCCGCCAGTCACCACCGCCACTTGTCTCTCGAGTTGCATGGCCCCTCTCCCCCGGCAGAACTTCCTCTGTTGAAAGCAAGTGCCGCAGAATAGCACCTCCTCTAGCCGGGGCAAATCCCCGGCAGCGCTGGACAAGGCCAGCGTCCGCATCGGAAGATTGGCCGGGAACGAGGAGTTGACCTCCTGCGGGGCGCGCGATGGAGCGAACACCCCCTTTGCGGCGTATCGTGCTGGCCATTGGTCTGCCGGGCTCGGGGAAATCCACGTACTTTGCTCGCAAAGGCATCACACCGCTTTCGAGCGACCTGGTGCGGCAGCTCTTGTTTGATGACCCGGCCGACCAGCGCTTGCCCGGAGCTGTTTTTGGCATCCTCCGCTACCTTCTGACCGCACGGCTCGCGGGGGGTGCCCGTGTCACCTACGTGGACGCCACCAACCTCACCCGACGCGACCGCCGCCATTTCTTCAAGATCGCGGAAAGGTTTGGCTGTGCCGTGGATGCGCTTTATTTCGATGTGCCGGTGGAGGTGTGTCTGGCGCGGAACGGTCGGCGCGCGCGCCGCGTGCCGGTGGAAGTGATTGAGCGCATGACTCGACGGTTGCAGCCGCCGACCGCACAGGAGGGTTTTCGCCGTATTGTTGTTGTGGCCAGCGCGCGCGGGAAAGCGCGTGGCGGGAAGACCAGGGATGGGGTATCATAGGATGTTTCGCTGGCAGGAAGAATGATTCAGATTAAGAACCAGTCCGGGAACGGCAAGTTTCTCTTGCGGGTGCGCCCGCGCGGTTTCTGCGCAGGCGTGGTCCGCGCGGTGGATATCGTGGAGCTGGCGCTGGAGGCCTATAGCCCGCCGGTGTACGTCCACCATGAGATCGTGCACAACCGCTACGTCGTGGATCAGCTCCGCCAGCGCGGTGCCATTTTCGTGGAGACGGTGGAAGAGGTCCCGCAGGGCTCGGTGCTGGTTTTCAGCGCCCATGGCGTGCCGCCGACAGTGCGTCAGGAAGCCAAGGCGCGCAGCCTGCGCGTGATTGACGCCACCTGCCCGCTGGTGACCAAGGTCCACCTCGAGGCCCTCAAGTTCGCCCGCGAAGCCCGCACCATCATCCTGATCGGCCACCGCGACCACCAGGAGATCGTGGGCACCTCCGGGGAGGCGCCCGAGCGCACCATTGTGGTGGACAGCGTCGAGGCGGTGGACCGGCTCGAAGTGGACGACCCCGACCACCTCGCGTACCTGACCCAGACCACGCTCAGCCTGTACGACACGCAGGAGATCGTGGCGCGACTCCGGCAGCGTTTCCCGACCATCGTCGGCCCGGCGTCGGACGATATTTGCTACGCCACGCAGAACCGCCAGGAAGCGGTCGAGCAGATGGCGCGGGACGTGGACCTGATTCTCGTCGTCGGTTCGCCCAACAGCTCGAATTCCAACCGCCTCGTGGAAGTGGCCGCGCGCGCCGGCGTGCCCGCCAAGCTCATTGACGACGCCAGCGGCGTTCGGCCCGAGTGGCTGGAGGGAATCCGCCGCGTGGGACTGACCGCCGGGGCCTCAGCTCCCGAGGTGCTGGTCGAGCAGGTCAGCGAACGGCTAGCTGGCATGGGCTTTACCGACCAGCGCGATTTCGATCTGATCCGCGAAGACGTGCGCTTTACACTGCCTCCGGAGCTGGCCCCGGTTGCACCAGGCGGCAAGAGAGCCTAGGGGGCCTGAGGGAGCAGCAGTCCCGCTTCTTCGGGCGCAAAACCTGCGTTCCCACAACTAAGGAGCAAGTTCTTGGCGGTCAAGATCGTCCGTCAGCCGAAGAAGATTGCCCTGATTGTGGCGCCCACTAGCGCCGCGGCGCTCCAGGCCGGGCACGAACGTGCGCCCGCTGCGCTGCGTGCCGCCGGACTGGTCGAACGCCTGCAAGCGGTGGGCTTTGAGGTCGCCGACCTGGGCGACTGCGCGCCACAGCTTTACCAGCCCGACGACGAGCATCCCCGCGCGCGCAACCTGCCCGCCGTGCTCGCGGCCGTGAACGACCTCAAGCCGCGCGTGGAGGTGGCCGTGAAGTCCGGCGCGCTGCCGCTGGTGCTGGGCGGCGATTGTGTCATCGCGCTGGGCACGCTCGCCGGCGTGCGCCGCTACTACCGCAACGTCAGTCTGGTGTGGATGGATCGTGACGCCGACTTGAACGTGCCGGCCACCACGCCCTCGGGCTGCGTGGACGGCATGGTCGTGTCGCACGTCGTGGGTCGCGGCGCGCCGGAGCTGGTGCGGTTTTTCACCGAACCGCCGCTGGTGCGCGAGCCGGACGTGGCACTGTTCGGAATCGATCGGCTGGACCCGCCCGAGGAACAACTGCTGCTGCGCTCGCCCATCCGCCGCACGATGGCTGCTGACGTGCAACGCCAGGGAGCGGCCGCGGCGGCGGAAGCTGCGCTGGAGCGCGTCCACGCGGCCAGCCACGAATTTGTGCTGCATCTTGACGTGGACGTAATTTCCGCGGACGACTTCCGCGCCACAAACTACGCCGCTCCGGGCGGCCTACGCCTGGACGACGTGCGCCAGGCGCTCGGCGTGTTCGCCCAGCAAAAAAATCTCGCGGCTTTCGAGGTCACTGTCTATAACCCGGACCTGGACCCTGACGGCAGCGGTGCGCGCTTGCTGGTGGATTTGATCGCCTCGGCCCTGGCCCCGCGCCTGGCCGCTCTCCCTGTGACCGAGGCGGCAACGACCTCACCGGAGGCAAGCATCGCAGCGGCTACAGCCGCGCCCGCGACCGCGGCAGAGGCCGTCACTTCTTCCCCTGAGCTGCCCGGGGAGTCGGCACCTGCGGATGCTCCCGCTCCGGAGTCGGAGCTTGCGCCGACGGAAGCACGCGCCGAAGAAGCCGCACCCGCCACCCCCGAATCTGCGTCCGAATCGGAATCTTCCAGTTCGTAACCGTTCTCCTGTCCGCGTTCCGCGAAACTGCCTCGCGCTTGAGAATGACCACATCGGCCAGCGTCACGGCGTGGTGCGCGCTACTCTAATAAGCGATCGCTTATCTGTCACGCGCTTTCCGGGGCGCGCCCTTTCCCCCCATCCGGAGCAGCGCACCAGCTTCGGTCCACCGCGCGGTCAACTCTCCCACGCTCGCTGCGTCCGCCTCTGCCGCGGGGCCATGCTGGGGGCACGATCGGGTGCCTCGATTTCCGCTGTCGTGCTAACCTAACGGCTTGCGCCTATGCCCGGGTGGCGAAATGGCAGACGCTGGGGACTTAAAATCCCTTGCCCGAATAGGGCGTGTGGGTTCGAATCCCACCCCGGGCACCACGCATCATCGAGCTCAGGAACCCTTGTCCTCCATGTGGGACTTGTGGGTTTGCCTCGTCCCACCAGCGCGGGGTCGCGATAAACTTCTCCCACCCCGGGCACGAGATTTGCAGACGCTCGCACCGCTTCCACGAATGTTGGAGCTGATACGTTAGCCCCGGTCTGCCCAGGAACCATGCAGAGCCAAAAAGCGCAGCAGGTGTAGCAGTCAGAGGTGCGATTTTTGGCCCTTCGAGGGATGGACCTGCGTGCTGGGACGCATACGGCTATCGAGCAAGAGCCGAAAGCATCGCGCTAACCTCATGAACGGAAGAGGCCGTAAGGGTTGGCAGCACCCTGGTCCCGAAATTGCTCGCGCTTCTGAAGAAGGGGTCCGTGTCGCTGATTGGCAGGCCCGCCGCAACCGTGGCGTGCCGAGGGCGTCGCGGACGGGTCCGTTCCACGTTTCCAGCTCAATCGAAAGGAATCGCTTCCATGTTCGCGCGCGTCGTGGAGATAAGAACGAAGCCTGGAAAAGCCAAAGAACTCTGCCGCACGATTCACGAGAAAGTGCTGACGATCTTGCAAGCCCAGACCGGGTTCGTAGACGAGATTGTCCTGGTGTCGGATACCGATACCGACCGGGTTGTTGCCGTGAGCTTCTGGAAGACGAAAGAGGATGCAGAGCGGTACAGCCGGGAGCACTACCCAAAGGTCAGCGAGATGATCCGGCATCAGGTTCACGCGGCTCCCAAGGTTCGCAGGTTCCTCGTGGAGACTTCCACCACTCACAAGATCGCCAGAGGAAAGGCCGCGTAGAGACGCTTGCGGGGGAGCTCAGCGCAACTACTCTGGACGTGTCTTCGGGCTTTCGTTTGGACTGCGTGGTGGGCAGGGTGCCCGGCAGCGTTCAGTGTCGGATCTGGTGTCCGACATTGCTACTGAGGGGCGGGCTCCGCAGGCGGCTGGGCGCGCCTCGCCTCACACCGGGCTGAACTCGCCGCGGGTAATCATGCCCTCGCTGATCACCCGCGCCTGACGAAACGTTTCGGGAGTGCCCGTATCCTTCATGTGGGGCAACTCGCGGAGAATCCTGTCGAGCTCCTCGTCGAAGAGCCGCGTGATCAGCTCCGGCGTGTGCACCACCGCGCCCTTTTCATCAACCACGCCTGCTGCCGCGCCGTGCTTCATACGGTGCGCGATCATCAGCCGGTAGATGCGGTCGGTGGCCAGGTCCTCCATGTAGCCGTCCAGCAGGCTCGCGCCCTTTCCGTTGAGCACGCCGTTGCGGTAGCGGATCACCGTGCGCACCGCGGCGCGTGTGCCCTCCAGGCTCTTTTGGCCCACGCCTTTGGGCAGCGGGCGCAGGTCCGGGTAACGCACGACGTTTGCGGGACGCCGGTGGAGCTGGTTGGGAATGGGGAATTGATCTACGGCGATCTGGTTCTGGTCGGGATGACCGGTCCAGGCGCCGTCCATCAAGCAGTTGGCTTCATTCCTCTTGTCTTTTTCCAGCACGGCGAGTGCCCGCGTGTTCAGCTCCGGGTCTTCGCGGCTGGGATACAGAGCGGTCATGCCCCCGATGGCCAGCACCCCGCGCTTGTGGCAGATTTCCACCAACAACTCGCGCACGCGTTGGGAGAACGCCACGTCGTGCGGGATGGTATTGCGGTTGGGCAGCACCCAGTCCGGGTTGGCGAAGGTGAAATGGATCAGGCTGGCCATGTAGTCCCAGCGGCCAAGGTCCAACCCTAGGAGGTGTTCGCGCAGGTTATAGAGGAACTCCTCCATCTGGTACGCCTGCGGATGCGACTCCACCAGCGCCATGCACTTGATGTAGCCTTTGGGTAGTCCTTTGGCCCGCTCCAGCGCCTGGAAGAGATCGCGCCACCACAGCGCCTCCTCGGCCGATTCCGATTTGGGAATGTAGATGGAGAGTGGATGCTTTAGGGCGTCTGGTTCGATGCCGTAAGCCACGCTGGCCACGTCGAACAGCGTGGCCGACATCACCTCGTCGCCGAAGATGCCACCCTGGCTGAGGTGTAGCCCGCGCGGGCGGATCCAGATCACTGTCTTGCTGGGGCTGATGCCGACGGTCTTGCTCCGCTTCTTGTCGTAATAGGTCAACTCGCCCCGCAGCGCCTTCCGGATATTCTCGATGCCCAGAACCAGGTTTTCCCAATAGTTGGCCATCGAGTCTTCCAGGTCCACCATCACCCCCGGCGCGCCCGAGTTCAGCATTTTCACGACCAGGTCCGCATCATCGGAAGGGCCGGTCATCTGGTTTCGCTGGTCGAGACACCAGTCGGGCAGCTCGATCTTCCAGTCTGAGGTGGCGGCCGGCGAGGGTGGCAGATGGTCCGGGAGGACACCGCGATGCGCCTGGGCCAGAACCTCAAGTCGTTTGGCCGCCAGGACTTGCTGGCGCGGCGTGAACTGCCGGTGGAGGGGCAACAGGAATTCTGCAAAGCCCTTGGGCAGATCCCTGTAGGGGTCAAAACCCGCTGGGGCACAATTCATTCGCGGCTTGCGCGGTTGGCTCCCCGCGGCAGGGGAACCGGCGCGTGAGTCCGTCATCATGGCCTCACCTCATTCTGGTCGCGATACCAGGTCAAACCTGAGCGCACCCATTCGTGTGCACCTACGACTGGTGCATATGAGCGGGTCATATATGCCTGTGCACTGTATTTGTCAAGGAAAGAGGATTGCCCTCCGCAAAGAAGCGGACGACAAACCTAGGACCTCTCCGCTGGCCCCTCGGTGCCCATCCTGGGCGGCAAGACCGGAGAGCAACTCTCGCAACCAGCTCGCAAAATGGGCGCCCTCCCGGGTCCCGCCCGCCGGAGAAATGTTTGCTTGACAATTGGTCCCGGCGCGAGTATCAAGCTGCTCATTTCCCGGGGTATAGGGTTGCGTCCTAGAAAACCAACAGTGAACCATGGCCCACACTTACGCATGGGAGGTTGCTGACATGAAGGGAACACTGCAGAGAAGGCTGCTGTATCTGCTGTTCGCTGCGGTTGTGGCTTTCGTGCTCACGGGCACGCTTGCCGCCCAACAGCAGAATGATAGTAAGCCCGCGACTAATCCATTGGTTCGGCTGCTCCAGTCGAAAGGCATCCTCACCGCAGAGGAAGCCACCGTGATTGGCCAGGCCGGGTCCGCCATCGAATCCGAGCAGCGGCTTGCTCGGCTGCTCTTGTCGAAAGGCTTGATCACCCAGGAGGACTACAATCAGACGGTCGGGGATTCGGTCATGCCGGTCGCAACACAAGGTTCCGGCGGCCCTCGCCTGGTTCCTGCCGTGTTGCGCACCGGGGATGCCGCCGAAATCGGCTCACTGGGGAGCATGCCTACCCAGGCTCCACAGGCGAAAGCGCCCGCGCCGGCGAAAGCGCCCCCGGTGATCCCCGCGGTCGCCCCCATCCGGGTCTTCCCCGTGGATCTTCCGAAGCGCGAAGGGCTGGTCCCGGACATCAAAATCGGACCGGTGCGCCTGAAGCCCTACGGGTTCTTCAAGACCAGCATCGTGTACGACTCCTCTTCGCCGGGGGGCAACGATTTCCCGCTGCCAGGATTCCTCGGTGATACTGGACCGGACGCGGGAAAAGAGTTCCACATCAAGGCGCGCGGGCTCCGGATCGGCACCAACTTCGAGTGGCTTGATCCCTCTCCAAAGTTGGCCGTCACGGGCCGCCTGGAGTTCGACTTTGAGGGGAACTTCACCCGCTCGAACAACCGGAACATCTCGTCGCTCCGGTCCAGCCAGCCGTCTATCCGTCTGGCTTGGGCCCGGTTAGACTACGCGGCGACCGACACGACCACGGTCTTCGCTCTCTTTGGGCAGGACTGGACGCCGTTCGGGTCCTCCACCCTGCCGAGTTTGTTGGAGACCACGGGTCTGGGCATCGCCTTTGGGAGCCTCTATGAACGTGCCCCGCAGGCCCGCTTCGGCTTCACCCACAACTTCGGCGGGTCGGTGAACTTCAAGCTCCAGCCCGAGTTCGCCATCGTTCTGCCGGTCTTCGGGAACCTGCCCAGCGATATTGCCAACCAGCTCGCGTTTGGCGAACGGCAGGGCGTGGATTCCGGACGGCCGGAGTTCCAGGGTCGCATCGCCCTGCAGTTCCAACTCGACAAGGCCAAGGGCGTGGCGCCTGCGCAGCTCATCGTCAGCGCCATGCGTGGCAGACGTACAGCCATTGTCACCAAGGCTGCTATTACCGGGTCTACTTTAGACGCGGCCATTAAAGCGGCCTTCCCCAACGGAGCTAAAGTGGAGAGCGATCGCACGGGTTACAGCGCGGAGGTGCAACTCCCGACTCGCTATGCCACGCTGATCGCCAAGTATTGGAACGGCGAAGACCTGCGGTTCTACTTCGCCGGGCAACTCTTCTCCACCTTCAACGACAACGTCGGGCTGTGCCCGACCACGGCCGTTTGCACAACGCCGGGCTTTGCGGGCACCGTTGCCTCCATCGACGGTTCCTCGACTGTGGCGTTTGGGTTCAGCGGCACCACGCCCGTCGTGGCGCCGCAACGGCCCGTACGCGCCGTGGGCGGATTCGTCAATCTGGGCCTGCCGCTCTCCCGCATCTTCAACGCTGATCCCGCCGGCCGGAACAACGGCTGGACGCTGTACCTGCACTATGGGATCGACTTTGCCAAGGCGCGGGACGTGCGGCGCTTTGTCGGCGCAGCGGGCAGCCGCGCGAAGGGCGATCTGGGGGCGGTCACCTTGCAGTACAAGCTGAACAGTTGGGTCACCTTCGCCGTCGAGCAATCGCTCTATCGGACGCGGGCGTTGACGGGCTTCAATGGAACCACCCCGATCGCTTTGCCGCTCTACCGGGGCAATCCGTCACGCGAAACGCATGACAATCGCACGGAAATCGGGACCATCTTTACGTTCTAAGTGGGTCTGACTTTTTCAAGCGGTAACCGGCGGGGCGCCTCCTGGGGGCGCTCCGCTGGCCGACACTAACCTGAGGGGGACGATTTCAATCGGAAGCACAACGACAACGAAGGACCGCGTGGACGGCCGACTGGCACTCCGACTGCCACACGGGCTAAAAAGGAGGATTGATCATGGCTCCTACTGATCCCTCAGCCACCATTAATCGGTGGTGGCGAGTAGCGGGCGGGCTATCCATGAACCTGGCCCTCGGTTCCCTGTATGCCTGGAGCGTGTTCGTAGCCCCGCTCGAGAAACAGTTCGGGTGGAAGCGGGCAGATACATCCATGGTGTTCACCATTGCAGTGGTCGTTTTCGCGCTGACGTTTATCGTCGCTGGCAGGCTGCAGGACAAACTCGGACCTTTCTGGATCTCGCTGACTGGTGGCGTGCTCGTCAGCCTGGGGTTCTTCCTCTGCGCGTACACCACCAGCCTGACGTACCTCTTCGTTTGCTTTGGCGTCATCGGAGGGTTGGGTAACGGCTTCGGATACGCTACCCCGATCCCCGTCATGGCCAAGTGGTTCCCCGATCGGCGTGGCCTGGCGGTGGGATTGGCGGTGGCGGGCTACGGTGGCGGGTCCGCCATTTTCGGCCCCTTGGCCAATCTGACGCTGATCCCCGCCTATGGCTTGGCCACGACCTTCCAGATTCTGGGAGTCATCTTCCTGGTCATGACCGTGTTCGGGGCCTTCCTGCTGAAGAACCCGCCAGCCGGTTACAGACCAGCAGGATGGACGCCGGCACCGGCTGCCAAGGCCGCGGCGACCACCTATGAGTTCGCTCCGGGCGAAGTCCTGGGCACCTCCGCGTTCTACTTCATGTGGATCGCATATGCCTTGGGTTGCTCGGCGGGCTTGATGGTCATCAGCCAGCTTATCCCCTTTGCCAAGAGCGTGGGGATCCCCGGCGCAGCGTTGGCCACCTTGGGGCTCGTTGTCGGCGCGGCTGGGAACGCTTCGGGCCGAATTCTGTCGGGCTGGATGTCGGACGCCGTTGGGCGGCTCAACGTTTTGCGGTTGATGATTGCGATCTCGGCCGTCGCCATGCCGATCTTGTACCTTACGGGTTCCGGCGTGGCCATGCTGTACATCGCGGTGTTCGTGGTGTACTGGTGCTATGGCACCCAACTCTCCGTGAACGCCTCGACCACTTCCGATTTCTGGGGCACGAAGAACGCCGGTATTAACTACGGCTTGTTGTTCACGGCCTGGGGCGTGGCTGGGATCATCGGGCCTCGGATCGGAGGCAAGCTGTTCGACAAATACCACAACTACAAGGCCGCGTTCTACACTGCCGCGGTTCTGGCTGTGGTCGCGCTGCTTGCCGAACTGGCGGCCAGGCGGCCCAAGGCGCCGGAAGCGAGGGCGTAAGAGTGCCTGCTTAGCCGGCGTAGAGTTGAAACGTTGGACGGCTCGAACAGGTTGTGACGTAAGCGTTGTGGTTTCGAGGGCGATCACGCGGCCGGCTCCCGGCGCACGGTACCGGAGGCTGGCCCGCGTGGTTGCCGCAGTTCGGTCGGAGGGGCCGTAGAACGCCCCCGTGTGGAGCTGCAGGTTTCTTAGCACAACTAAGGGCATTACCACTCTCTCAAATCCCGGGGCCGTCGGACGGATCCGGCAAAAAGTCTGCGGCCAGTGGCGGCTCAAGACCGGGAAGGTCTGGAGGAATTCAAGGGCTTCGGCGAAGAAGCGCAACCCCAACGGAGGGGGTTCCCACGCCGAGCCGTTTCGCAGTACGTGAGCCTTTGGAGGTGGGTCCTTGAAGACCCACCTCCTGCAACACTGGCGGAATCTATTCAAGGAGGAATATCGCCATGGCGAAAAAAGACCATCGGAAGATTTCTCGTAGAGACTTTGTCAAGCTCACCGGGAGCGGCGTGGTCGCTGCCGGAGTCGGCCCCTTCTTTCTCTTTCCCGAGCGCGCGGCGGCGCAGCAGAAAACTCTGAAAATCCTGCAGTGGAGCCACTTTGTCCCCGGCTATGACAAGTGGTTCGACGGCGTGTTCACCAAGGAATGGGGCCAGAAGAACAACACCAACGTCATCGTCGATCATATCTCGCTGAACGAAATCCCGGCGCGCGGGGCCGCGGAAGTTGGCGCCCAAA
>JACQDH010000093.1 GCA_016201215.1 Acidobacteriota bacterium
AGCGGCGCGCTTCAGCCCGCCATTCGTGCTGCGGTGTGACAAGACCCGTGGCGGGCTAGAGCCCGCCGCCACACGGGCCTCATGAAAACTCCCGAAGAAGCTGGGAACAGCACCCGGGTGTCGTATGGGTCGGAATGAGAAGCGGGATCCGAGCCTGCGCGCGGCGGGGACGTGTCCCGGTAATCCCGATGCCTCGGGACTACCGGGACGGCGAGCTACCGTCCTTCTGTGCCGGCGAGCGCTAGCGCGGCCGCCTTCTGGGCCGGTAGTGGCCCAGCGAGCGCGGCCGCAGGCGCAGGCGCGGCCCGAGCGGCGGCGGAACATTGTGCAGCGGAGCGCTGCAATTACTGCACAGGTCCGACCGGGCGGCGTCCACGCGCAACCAATGCCCGCGCGCCTGGCACTCGGGATTGATGCACTGTACGGTCCAACCCGGCAAGTACTGCACGGTACCCCCACGAGCTTTTCCGGCGGGAAGCCGGAAAAGTTGGGCGGATTTTGCGGTAGGGGCTCTGGTGTGTCAAGGGAAAAACATACAATTAGTAGGGGTCATGTTTCCAAACCGCTACGGCCGCCTCGGCTGGCGCGGTGCGCGCCCTCCGGCTGCGCAACACCCTTGCCTTGCCCCCGCGCGTAGGGCAGAGCGGCCCGGCCATGTAGAATGGCGGGGCGGTCCGACTGGAGCAAACACTTCCAACGGGAGGCAAAGATGACCATTTTTCAGAAGGGGCCTGGGGACATGGGCTCAACACTGCGTATCGGCCCGGGCAGGAGACTCCTCGCTTTCGGCATTGCCCGGATTGCGGGGTTGGTGATTCTACTGATTCTGGTCTGGACGTCGGTGACATCCGTACCCACCGGACACGTGGGTGTGCTTACGCTGTTTGGGAAAGTAACCGGCGAGGTGCTGCCCGAGGGCATCCACTTAGTCAACCCGCTCAAGGACGTTCACAAGCTGTCGGTCCAGACGCAAGCGATGAAGGAATCGGCCAGCGTGCCCTCGACCGAGGGTCTGATCATGGCGCTCGACACTTCGCTGCTCTTCCGGCTGGACAGGGCCAAGGCTGCGCAGGTCTTCCAAACCATCGGCAGGGACTATGTCGCGCGGGTGGTGGAACCCAATCTGCGCTCGGCCATCCGCTCGGTGACCTCTTCGCACAGCGCCAACGCACTCTACACCGGCGCGCGCGAGGAAGTGGCCATGAAGATCCAGGACGAACTCGTCAAGGTGCTCGGGCCGCGCGGCATCATCGTGGAGAACGTGCTGCTCCGCGACGTCCAGTTGCCCGCCATGCTGAAGTCCTCGATCGAAGCCAAGCAGCAGGCCGAGCAGGACGCGCTGCGCATGAGCTTCGTGCTGCAGAAGGAAAAGCAGGAAGCCGAGCGCAAGCGCATCGAAGCGCAGGGCATCGCCGACTTCCAGCGCATCGTGGCCCAGGGGATCAGCACGCAGTTGCTGGAGTGGAAGGGCATCGAGGCTACCGAGAAGCTCGCTACCAGCGCGAATTCCAAGGTGGTGATCATCGGCAGCGCGCGCACTGGGCTGCCGCTGATCCTGGAGCCGAAGTAGCAGCGGCACTTGTCCCGAGCAGCGTCGAGGGATCGTGGCGGCTCTCCTGGTCCCGGGCGCCGCACGGCGACACCGCCAGCGAGATCTTGGTGGTACGCGGCAACGCTGGAACGGGCGTTAGCCGCCAAGGAAGGGGCACAAGCTCCGCGATGGCGTGCGGCGTCCCGGCTGTTGTTGCGGAATCCCGCGCCCCCAGGTAGCAACGCAAACCCGCGGCGAAAAGTTCGCCCGCTGGGCACCGGGCACAGCGCAGCACGAGTCTAATCAATCTCATTGCTGAGGCCGCAGTTTTCTCCTAGAGTAACCCTCAAGCAACCTGAACATGCCCGCGCCTCTCTCCGCGGTCGATTCGATCTCGCCGGCGTTTGCCCGGGGCAAACAGATGTTGTTTCAGCCGTTCCGCTTGGGTGTCTGGGCGCGCCTCGCCGTGGTGGCGGTGGTGACCGGGGAGCTCGGCAGCGGAGGATTCAGCTACTCGGGCGGCGGGCTGCCCGCGCGGCAGGGCAGCGACCAGTGGCTTGGTGGGCTGCCCCTGGCCGCGGAGCCGACCTGGGAGCAGGTGCGTGCTCATCTCCCTTGGATCTTGCTCGGCGCAGCCGTCCTGCTCGTGCTGTTCCTACTCTGGATCTACGCCGATTGCGTCTTTCGATTCATTCTTTTCGATGCCGTGTTGAGCGGGCGTTGCGGGCTGCGCGAGGGCTGGCGCCGCTGGCGCTCGCGCGGCCGCTGGTATTTCCTGTGGGTGATCGTCTTCCTGCATGCGGCGATGATCGTGCTGGTGACGGTCGCCGGCGTGCCCATCTATCTGGCCTGGCGCGCGGGCTGGTTCAGCAAAACCGACCAGCATTTTGGCGCGCTGTTCGGCTGGGGCGCGCTGCTGTTTATTGTGTTGCTCGCGGTGTTCGTGGTGTTGGCGGTGATTGACTTGCTGGCGCGGGATTTTCTGGTGCCGGTGATGGCGCTCGAGAACCTGAACGTGATCCAGGCCTGGCAGCGCCTCGGGCCGATGCTGCGCGCGGAAAAAGGCGCTTTCGCTGGCTACGTGCTGATGAAGATTGTGCTGGCGATCGGGAGCGCCGTGCTGTTCGGGATCCTCAACGTGTTTGCGTTGCTCGTGCTGCTGATTCCGCTGGGCCTGATCGGGCTGGCCGTCTTTTTCATCGCCAAGGCCGCCGGGCTCACCTGGACGCTTTCCACCATTCTGCTCGCCGTGGCCCTGGGCCTGCTCACTCTTGCCGGGCTGTTCTACGTCATCGGCTTCGTGTACGCCCCGGGCCTGGTGTTCTTCCAGTCCTACGCGCTGAACTTTTTCGGCAGCTGCTACGCGGCGCTCGGGGCGCGCGTGTTCCCTGCCTCGGAACCTCCGCCGCCCGCGGCGCCATCACCCCCGCGCGAGCCTGCGCCCGGTTAGGGAATCGTGCCAGCGTCTGTCCGCCCTCACCGGGCAGGATTCTGCGTGCTCTCTCGGGATATTTGCGACGGACGCGAACCGGCTACTTGAGGACGATGACCAAGACGCGGCCGTCGGAGCGATAGGGGGCGCCGGTGGCGGTGGTAGCACTGAGCACAGGATCGGCGGGGGTCAGGTAGCGCACTTCTTTCACTTTTTCGGCGTCCTCGAGCGTCTGGGCGATGTACTCACGCTCCTTGTCCACCTCGGGGTCGATCTTGTGGGCGAGCTTGCCGTCCATGGCACGCTCGACGCCGATGTCGTGCGTGCCCGCGCCCACCCACACGGTCTCGCCCTCGGCGGTTTTCCAGGGCGCCTCCCATAGGCGGAAGTGGTGGCGTTCGGCGGCCACGGCGAGGGGCAGGGCGTGGGCGAAACCATAGTCCTGCGGGCGGCTGAACAGGTAGAGCAGGCTCATGGGCATCTCGGTGTAGCCCTTCTTCTCGATGGTGCTGAGGATGGCGTGCAGGATGGCCTGCTCGTTGTCCCGGTCGGCCTGGACCCAGCCCGCGGCGGTCATGGCGGCCTCCATTTTTTCTTTCGAGCCGATGACTAGAAAGTTGACCATGTCCCCTGGGATACCCTTGTGGGAAGTCACGCGGTGGGGCAACCGCTGGAGGATTTGATCTAAAGGAAGCTTCTCCGGTGCGGCGCGCTCGGCCATCTCGAGTTGCGCCGCGCAGGGCAGCAGCAGGCCCGCCGCCAGAGTCAGACCCATGATGCGCAATGTAATCCGGAGGCCGCGCATGATCTCTCTCATTCTAGCCACGCTCCTGGGCCAAGTCCATCCGGCCCCCGCAGGCATCTGCTTAGCCCCGATGTGGTTTAGAATTGCTCATATGCGAACGCCGCACGCGGGCCCGGCAGGCCTCCGGGCCCTGCTCCCGTTGCTCGGGTCTCTGCTTCTGGCTATTTCTCCAGTTTCCGAGGCCGTCGGCAGGACGAGCTTAACGCAGCAACCCGCAGTGCATCCGCCTTCCGCAGGGAGTTTGGCGCAACGTCCCGCTGCACCCGCGCCGACCACAACACCGGAGAAGAAACACGAAGTACATGGCACTGCCCTCCGGACTTACACGCTTCCGCCGGAGAAGTACCGGCAGGCGGTGGCCTTCAACCGGGCCGAGTACTGGCTCTATTTCCTGGGATTCGCTTATGGAGTGCTGATCTATCTGCTCGTGCTGCGGTGTCGCCTGGGAGCGAAATACCGCGATGGGGCCGAGCGGGTGTCTTCCCAGCGCCTGGTTCAGGTGATTGTGTTCGCGCCCTTGCTGCTGCTGACCGTGCGCGTGCTGAACCTGCCGAGGTCCGCCTATGCGCACTGGCTGGTGTTGAAGTACGGGCTGTCGATTCAGGGCTGGGGCTCGTGGGCCTGGGATTGGACCAAGCTGCAACTGCTGCTGGCGGGTTTCGGGACGTTTGTGGTGTGGATTCTCTACGGAGTGATCCGGCGGAGCCCGCGGCGCTGGTGGTTCTACTTCTGGCTGGGAGCGCTGCCGATCATCGTCTTCGTGGTGTTCGTTGAGCCGGTGGTGGTGGAGCCGCTGTTCTACAAATTCGAGCCGCTCGGAGCCCGCCGACCGGCCCTGGTGACGGAGATCGAAAAGGTCATTCGCCGCGGCGGGCTCCCGATTCCTCCCGAACACATGTTCGAGATGAAGGCCAGCGAGAAGTTGAAGTCAGTGAACGCCTACGTGACCGGCATCGGTGCCTCGAAGCGCGTGGTGGTCTGGGACACCACGCTCGCCAGGATGAACACGCCGCAGACCCTGCTCGTGTTCGGCCATGAAATGGGGCACTACGTCCTGGGCCATATGCTCAAAGGCATGGCGTTTCTTGCCCTTGAGCTGCTTGTCTTCCTGTTCGCGGGCTTCTGGCTCGTGCAGGGGGCGCTGCGGCGCTGGGGCGCACGCTGGGGCATTCGCGGAGTGGACGACTGGGCCTCGCTGCCGCTGCTCCTGCTGCTGTTGGCTGTGTTCAGCTTCGTCGCCGCGCCCATCAACAACGCCTACAGCCGCTACCTCGAGCACCACGCGGATGTCTATGGCCTGGAAGTCACGCATGGGCTCGTGCCCGAGGCCTCCCAGGTTGCCACGCAAACATTTCAAATTCAGGGCGAAATTGATCTCGAAGATCCCGACCCACCGCGTTTTATTGTCTTCTGGCTCTACACCCACCCGCCGCTCAACGAGCGGATGATCTTCTCGCAAACCTATGACCCGTGGTCGCAGGGCCAGGGGCCTCAGTTCGTAAAGTAGAGTCGTGCCTCCGCCAAGCGCATCCAAACGAGTGTGTGCGGGCGTAAGAAGGAAAGCCCCGTCATAACTGGTCCGCAGGCTGCGCTCAGGGGCACGCTCGCGTAGAATGGGCGTCCATCATTTCATCCCTGTTGTGCCGCCGGAACGCAGGCGGGAGGAGTGCGCGTGGAAGACGCAAAGCCGGATTGGCTGCTGCAGATGGAAGGCATCCTCGAAGCGCTCAACGAGGGTGTGATGATCCTGGACGATTGCAACCGCATGCTGTTTGTCAACGACCTGCTTGCGCAGATGACCGGCTATCGCCAGGGAGAGATCGTGGGTCGCACGCCCGCACAGTTCTACGAAGGCGAAGACCGCGGCTTCTTGATGCAGCAGATCGCCCGCGGCGAAGAGCAGGGTCGCAACCGCTTTGGGTTTTATCTGCCGCGGAAGGAAGGGGAGCGCCTGCCGGTAGTTATCAGTGCCCGGGTGATTGAGGACCCGGACGGCCGGCGTTTCTCCGTGGTCACCTTCACGGACATCACCGAGCAGAAGCGCGCCGAGCAACGACTGAAGGACGCCAACACGCAGCTCGAAAAGCGGCAGAAGGAGATGGAGACGGAACTCGCGCTGGCCGCGCGCGTGCAGCAGAGCCTTGCGCCGCAGGGATTGCGCTGGGGCCGCGTGGCCGTGGAGACCCACTACATGCCCGTGCGCACCATCGGGGGTGACTTCGGCCTGGTCATCCCGCTCGGCGAGGCCCAGCTTAACCTGCTGGTGTGCGACGTCTCCGGCCACGGCATCGGTTCGGCGCTGGTGGCCAACCGCATCTACTCGGAGACGATGTCGCTGCTCGAGCGCCGCACTGCATTGGGCGAGATGCTGCGCCGGCTGAACCGCTTTGTGCTTCAGCAGATCCGCATGACCGACTTCTACTTCACCATGGCGGTCGCCCGGCTGGACCAGGGAGGGCGCCGCCTGAGCTACGCGGGCGGCGGTCATCCCCCCGCGATCTGGGTCTCGCCCACTGGCGAAACCCGCTTGCTTGAGTCGCAGAGCATGGTACTGGGGGCGCTGGAGGACGCCGTAGCTCCCGAGCCCATCCAGGAGATCGAATTTCGTCCCGGCGATCGACTTGTGCTCTATACCGACGGGCTCACGGAAGTCTTTGACTCGCGCGGCGAAATGCTGGGTGTCTCCG
The DNA here is from genome assembly GCA_016201215.1 of Acidobacteriota bacterium. Taxonomy (GTDB): domain Bacteria; phylum Acidobacteriota; class Terriglobia; order Acidiferrales; family UBA7541; genus QHYU01. The sequence continues at coordinate 6,456 of JACQDH010000093.1, forward strand.
GGTTGCAGGAAATCATCCGCGCGGCCATGAAAAAGCCGCTGCCGGAGATGAAACAGTCCATCCTGGACGGGGTCGAGGCGTGGCGCGACGGCGGCCACACGGACGACATTTCCCTCGTCCTGGTCGAACACCACTAGAACAAAGGTTCAATTTCCGGCGACTCGGCAGAGACCCCGTGCATCTAAGCAGCGAGAAGTCCAACCGCAGGGAGCGGAAATGAAACTCTGGATCGGCCTGGTGCTGATGGTCGTCGGATTGATGCTTTTCTCCGCGGGGTTCGTCCACAAGGGGCGCATGACTGCGGCAAGCCCGCAAGCCTCTGGCCAGCCGGACGGCAGGCGCACGCCGGTGCTTGTCGAGCTGTTCACCTCGGAGGGCTGCTCGAGTTGCCCGCCCGCCGATGTGCTGCTCGCACGTCTGGAGAAAACGCAGCCGGTCGCCGGCGCGCAGATCATCGCGCTCAAAGAGCACGTGGACTACTGGAACCACCTGGGCTGGCGCGACCCCTTCTCCTCGGCACAATTCAGCGAGCGGCAGAGCTCTTACGCGCAGGCTTTCCGCACCGATCAGGTTTATACGCCGCAGATGATTGTGGACGGGCAAACGGAATTCGTCGGCAGCGGCGAGCGCGACGCCCGCGAGGCCATCACTCGGGCCGCCCGCGCTCCCAAAGCCGCTGTGCACCTGGAGTGGAGGCAGGACTCGGCAGCAGCCCGCGCGATTCCTCTGGATGTCCGTGTGGAATGGATTGCGCAGGCAACACCCGGCGGTTCAGCCGAAGTGTATCTCGCCACCACGGAGGACAACCTGCACTCGGATGTGCTGCGGGGAGAAAACGCCGGCAGCAGATTCGACCACTTCGCCGTGGTGCGCGAGCTGAAGCGCATCGGCAGCGTCACTCCGCAAGCCGCCGCTGCGTTTGCGGCCCAGCCGGTGGTGACCATCGCCGATGACTGGAAGCGCAAGAATCTCCGCGCGGTGGTCTTTGTGCAGGAGAGTCGCAGCCGCCGCATCCTCGCCGCCGGCACAATTCCGTTCGCTACCCGGTAGATACGGCAGCCCCTCTTTTCGCCGTGCACCTTCCTCCTCTGGATTCCACGGTCATGCTGAGCGCAACGTAGCATCGCAACATTCAAATCCTTCACGGGTTCCACGCGGAGCGAAGTTCAAGCGCTCAGCGCGACAATCCTTGGCTGCCGCCACCGCGCTTGTCGTGGCGTGTTCCGCCGGTCTCTGGCCCGCAGTGGTAGACTGGCGCCCCTGCCATGGCCAGGCTCAGCTTTACCGTGGAGATTGCTGCGCCGCCTGACCGCGTCTTTGTCTTTTTCGTGCCCCAGCGCATGCCCTATTGGTACGGTGCGGAGGTGGAGACGCACTTCGAGGTGCAGGGCGGCGCGTCCGAGTTCCAGATGGGCTTGAAAGTGCGCATCAGCGGCCGCCTGGGGAAGAAAGAGGTGGCCCACGCGGCCGTGGTCACGCGCTACGAGTGGGAGCGCCTCCTCGAATGGCAGTTCCAGGATGCCTACGGCGTGCGGGGGCTACAGCGCTGGGAGATCGAGGCTGTGCCGGCGGGCACGCGCATCCTTATGCGCGATGAATACGAATTACCTGGTCGGCTGGGACGCCTCGCCGACTGGCTGCTGACCCGCCACGCTGTCGCCCGCCGCGACCGCAGTGACCTCGCGCGCCTGAAGCGACTCGCCGAACGCGAGTAGGAACAGAAAAGATTAACGCAGAGGTCGCGGGCGGTGCACGGAGAGAACGGAGAAGGCTTGGTTTATTCGATGACGACGCGGAGGAATTTCTTTTTCCCCGCGCGCAGCAGGAATGCCGACGGCTTCGATAGGTCAACTTCCTTCTTAACGTCGTCAGTGCGGCTGCCGTCGATCTCCACGCCGCCCTGCTTGACCAGGCGTTCCGCTTCGCTGCGTGAGGCGGCCAGGCCCAGGTCCACCAGCAGCGCGGTCAGCCGGCGCTTCTCGCCACGCGTTAACTTGCGCACGGGAGCTTCGTCTGGCACCTTGCGGTCGCGGAAAACCTGCTGGAAATGATCCGCGGCTTTCGTCGCCGCAGCCGCGCCGTGGAAGCCGGCAATAATCTCCCGCGCCAGCGCCATTTTCACTTCCATGGGATGCGCCTTGCCGCCTTTGACGTGCTGCTCGAGCTGCGTGATCTCGGCGGGCGTGCGGTCGGTGAGCAGCTCGAAGTAGGCCCACATCAGATCGTCCGAGATGGACATCAGCTTGCCGAACATTTCGGCAGGCGGCTCGGTGATGCCGACGTAGTTGCCCAGGCTCTTGGACATCTTGCGCTCGCCGTCCGTGCCCACCAAGATGGGCATGGTGAAGGCCACCTGCGAGGGTTTTCCGTATTCGCGCTGGATGTCGCGCCCGATCAGCAGATTGAATTTTTGTTCTGTGGCGCCCAGCTCGACGTCGGCCTCGAGCGCCACCGAGTCGTAGGCCTGCAGCAGCGGGTAAAGCAGTTCGTGGATGGCGATGGGCTGGCTGCTCGCCAGGCGCGAGCGAAAATCCTCGCGCTCGAGCATGCGCGCCAGGCGATAGTGTGCGCAGAGTTTGATCATGTCGTGGCCGGAGAGTTTTCCCAACCACTCGCTGTTGTAGCGCACCTCGGTCTTCTTCTTGTCGAGGATCTTATAGACCTGTTCGAGGTAGGTCTTCGCGTTGACTTTCACCTCGTCGCCCGAGAGCGGCGGGCGCGTCTCGGATTGCCCGGTGGGGTCGCCGACCATGGCGGTGAAGTCGCCGATCAAGAAGATGGCCGTGTGGCCCAGGTCCTGAAAATGTTTCAGCTTGCGCAGCACCACGGTGTGGCCCAGGTGCAGGTCGGGCGCGGTGGGGTCCACGCCGAGCTTGGCGCGCAGCGGCGTGCCGGTGGCGAAGGATTTCTCGAGCTTGGCGCGCAGCTCCTCTTCGCGGATGATTTCCGCGGCGCCCTTGCGCAGGTAGGCGAGTTGCTCGTCCACGGGTTTGAAATGATGTTTGCTCACGGCTTGAGAGGCAGTGTCTTTTTCAGCCCAGGTCGTTGATCCCAGAGGATTTGCCAGAGCGACCCGCAGTCATTGCAATCGATGATGATTCGATCTGGATACGCGAAGACATTAAGCGCCCCCTCCCCGCATTCCGAGCATTTCAATTCCTTGCGTTTTGCCATCGGCCGATGCGTTATGGGAGTCAGTTTTCGAATGGTCCCCGTTCTGAATCCTCTCTTCACTGTCTCCTCCCAACCATTCAATTACGACCCTATTTCTTGGAATATTTGAACCTCAGACTCCAACGACCCTGCGCCCCTCGATGCGGAACCGCCCTCCAAACACAATCCGCACTGCCTCGGTGTAAATGCGATGCTCTTCCTTCAAGATGCGTGCGGCCAGCGTCTCCGGCGTGTCGGTGTCCAGCACTTCGACCGGCGTTTGCACGATGATGGGCCCGGCGTCGAGGTTTTCATCCACGAAGTGCACTGAGCACCCGCTCCACTTCACGCCGTGCTCGAGCGCCTGCCGCTGTGCTTCGAGCCCCGGAAACGACGGCAGCAGGGAGGGATGGATGTTCAGGATGTGCTGAGGGAACGCGGCCACGAAGTAGGGCGAAAGCAGGCGCATGAACCCGGCCAGGCAGACCAGGTCGACCTGTTTTTCCCGCAGCACAGCGACCACTTGTCGGTCGTAAACCTCGCGCTCGAGGCCCTTCGACGGGATCACGCGCGTCTCGATGCCGCGCGCGCGGGCGCGCTCGATCCCCGGTGCGCCTTCGCGGTTGCTGATGACGATGGCGATCTCGGCGTTGGGGATGTGTCCCGCGGCGACGTTCTCGGCGATGGCCTCGAAGTTCGAGCCACGGCCTGACAACAGCACTCCGATGCGCTTCTTCATAGCCGCAGCACGTTAGCGAAACGTTGCGCGGCGAGCAGCAGCGTCGCGCTTCCCGTCGGCCCCGCATGCCAGCCATTTGAGCCAGCGTCGCGCGGGGCGCCTCGGCTTGTAGCGCCGCGCCGGCATCTTGCCGGCGCACTTGCCAGGCCTGCTGCCGTGCAGAGAACGCCGGCTGGAAGCCGGCACTACACCCAGTCTCCCCTCACCCGGCTTCAGCGTGCGGTAGGTCGGCCTCCGATCCCCCTGGCTGCGCCGAACAGCAACGCCAGAGCCAAGGGAAGGGCACAGACTTCGCGCCAAGGTTCATCACTTCGCTCCGAGCATCCGATGGCTGTGGACAGCGGGGGCGGAATTGTGTACGATCACAAGGCGAATGTAAAGCGAAAACGAAAAGAGGCGTCATGAGGAGAGAGACTCGTTCGCTGGCAGAGCTGATTTCCGTAGGCCCGGCCATGCTGCGCGACTTCGAGCTTCTGGGCATACGCAACGTCGCGCAACTCGCCCGCGCCAGCCCGGAAAAACTCTACGAAAAGCTCTGCCGGGTCACCGGCCAGACCCAGGACATCTGTTGTTTGGATGTTTTCTCGGCGGCCGTGGCGCAGGCGCGGAACCCGCGGCTGCCCGCCGAACAGTGCCGCTGGTGGCACTGGAGCCGCCAGCGCAAAGCCCGCGCCCCCGCTCGCCAGGGGAAAGCCAGCCCCAAGACAAAGTAGCCCCCGCCCTGAGGGGTTCCTGAGACCGTCTGTACCGCCGGCGTCCTTGGAAGCCGCCAGCGCAGACAGGCCGCCGCGGCGTACCGGTCGAATTCGGCAGCCCGAAGTCCGGCGCGAGCTACCCCACCTGGAGCCTGCGCGCTGCGAGTGTCATAGGGGGAGAGCGCCCGCGTAGGCCACGCGGGGCTTGCGGCGCTCAGCGGTGACCACATGGCCGATGCGGTAGAACTTTTCGCGGCGGCGCTTCAACTCGGCTTCCACCTTGCCCAGAGATTTCGGCGGCACAACGAGGATCATCCCGGCGCCGAGGTTGAAGGTTTGCAGCAGATCGTCTCGCGCGATTTTTCCCAGGCCGGCAAGGTAGCGGAAGATGGGCGGCACGGGCCACGCGCCCAACTCGACCACTGCCTGGGTTCCGCGGGGCAGCACGCGCGGCAGGTTGCCGGGAATGCCGCCGCCGGTGATGTGGGCCATGGCAGAGACCCAGCCGCGGGCGACGATGTTCTTCAGCATCGGCCAGTAACAGCGGTGGGGCTTCAGCAGCTCCGCGCCGATCTTGTTGCCCACGGCAGCGACGTAGGTATCGGGCTTGAGCCGCGCGACCTCAAACACCAGCTTGCGCGCCAGCGAATAGCCGTTCGTGTGCAGTCCTGTCGAAGGCAGGGCCAGGAGCACATCGCCTGCGTGCGCGCGCGCATCGCCGAGCATCCGGCCGCGCTCGACTACACCCACGATGAACCCGGCCAAGTCGTACTCGTCCGGCGCGTAGAAACCGGGCATCTCCGCCGTTTCGCCCCCGATCAGCGCGCAGCCCGCCTGGCGGCAGGCGCGGCTCATGCCTTCGACGAGCTGCTCGGCCACGTTGGGGTCCATGCGGCCCATGGCCAGGTAGTCGAGGAAGAATAGCGGCTCAGCGCCGGTGGTCAGAATGTCGTTCACGCAGTGGTTGACCAGGTCGGCGCCGACGGTGGAGTGCACGCCCATGGCGAAGGCGACCTTGAGCTTGGTGCCCACGCCGTCGGCACTCGAAACCAGCACCGGCTCGCGCCAGCGTTTGCGATCGAGCTGGAAGAGCGCACCGAACCCGCCAATCCCGCCAAGCACCCCGGGCGTGAACGTCCGCCCGGCCAGATGCCGGATGCGCTGCTTGGCTTGGTCGGCCATGGAGATGTTGACGCCCGCGTCGGCGTATCGCATAGCGGAAAGCTCTTTCTGCCGGGCGAAGGGGGAGTTGAGTTCGGCGTTAACCGGTTACGTCACTCAGGTTGACCTGTCAGGCCACGAAGAATGACTTAGAACGTTGTGAACAGCCGCTTCCAGCGCACCAGGCTGGGATGGGCCACGGCATTGAGATAAGCATAGACCCGTTCGCGAATCTGCCCAGGTTCCCAGGCCGTCTCCGGCGCGTCCACCGACATATAGATTACCAGGGGCGTTCCGACAATCGCGCTGCGCGGCACAAACCCCCAGTAGCGGCTGTCGTAGGAGTTTTCGCGGTTGTCGCCCATCACGAAGTAGCTGGCCGGCGGCACCTTCAGCGGGGCAAACTTTTCGTTCGGGTTCGGCCGCGCATCGAGATAGGGTTCTGCGAGAGGCGCGCCGTTGACCCACACCGTGCCGCGACGGATCTCCACGGTGTCGCCGGGCAGGCCGATGACGCGCTTGACGTAGTCGGGCGAACCAGCCAGCGGCGCGCGGAAGATGAGCAGCTGCTGCCGGCGCGGCTCGCGCCACAGGCGCACATGCCAGCCGGTGAAGGGCACCCCGGCGTCGTAGCCGAAGCGGCTCATCAGCAGGTGGTCCCCGACCAGCAGCGTTCGCTCCATCGAGCCCGAGGGGATCACGCGCGCCTGCATCAACGTGCCGTGAATTAGCAGGAACGCGGCGGCCACCCACGTCCAGGAGAGCACTTCGCGCAGGATGCGCCGGGCGAGCGGAGTTTTCTCGTCACTCATCACGCGGCACCGCGACCCGTGGTTCCCCTTCGCGGTGAACCACTTCGAGTTGCACCAGCTCGGTGGGATAGTTTCCCGTATAGCACGCGGTGCAGAATTTTCCTTCCGCGTCGCCCACGGCGCGCCTCAGGTTGGCCAGCGACAGATAGCCCAGCGAATCGGCGGCGAGAAAGTTGCGGATCTCCTCGATGGAGTTGGCCGAAGCAATCAGCTCCTCACGCGTGGGCGTGTCAATGCCGTAGTAGCACGGCGAGACCGTCGGCGGGCAACTGATGCGCATGTGCACCTCGGTGGCGCCGGCCTCGCGCACCATACGCACGATCTTGCGGCTGGTGGTGCCGCGCACGATCGAGTCGTCCACCAGCACCACGCGCTTGCCTTCGAGCAACCCGCGCACGGGATTGAGCTTTAGCTTAACGCCGAAATCGCGGATGGCCTGCGAGGGCTCGATGAACGTGCGCCCGATGTAGTGGCTGCGGATCAGCCCCATGCGGAACGGGATCCCCGATTCGAGCGCGTAGCCGATCGCCGCGGGCACGCCGGAATCGGGCACAGGCACGACCACGTCGGCTGCCGCCGGATGCTCCTGCGCCAGCAGGCGGCCCAGCATCTCACGGCTCTGGTTCACCGGACGGCCGAAGATCAGGCTGTCGGGCCGCGAGAAATAAACATGCTCGAAAATGCAGTACTGGTGCGGCTTGGGCGCGGCGAAGCGGATCGACTCCACGCCTGAGCGCGAGATGCGCACCATCTCGCCGGGCTCGACTTCGCGCACGTACTCGGCGCCGAGCAGATCGAACGCGCAGGTCTCCGAGGCCACCAGCCAGGCACCGTCCAGGCGGCCGAGGTTGAGCGGGCGGAAGCCGCGCGGGTCACGGATGGCGTAGAGCTCCTCGCGGGTGAGCAGCAGCAGCGAGTAGGCGCCTTCGACCTGGTTGAGCGCGTCGCCGATGGCGCCGGAAAGATTGCGCGCGGAGCTGCGCGCAATCAGATGCACGATTACCTCGGTGTCGCTGGTGGTCTGGAAAATCGAGCCGCGGTGCTCGAGCTTGCGGCGCCACTCCACGGCGTTGGTCAAGTTGCCGTTGTGGCCCAGTGCCAGCTTGCCCTTGTTACAGTCAATGACGATGGGCTGTGCGTTGTTGAGCGAGGTGTCGCCGGCGGTGGAATAGCGCGTGTGGCCGATGGCCATGTCGCCCGCAAGGCGCGCTAGCATCGCGGGCTTGAAGATTTCCTCCACCAGGCCCATGCCCTTATGGATATACAGATCCATGGCGTCGCTCGAAGCGATCCCGGCGGACTCCTGCCCGCGGTGCTGCAGCGCGTACAGACCCAGATACGTCAGCTTCGACGCTTCCGGGTGGCCGAAGACGCCGAACACGCCGCAATGGTCGTGGAAGTGATCGTCGGTGAGATAATCGTCCGTGGTCATCCTTCCCGGAGTCCCTGACCTATCAGTGCGTTTTCCAGTGCGCCGGCCCAGGTGTCGCGCAGGGACTCCACCGGCGCGCACACTCCAGTTCGGCCGTTATATTCGATGCGGAAGGAGCCGCTGGTAACTGTGCCGAGTTCGCGCACCGCAACCTGATATTGTGCCGCAACCTCGCGCAGCCGGGCAAGCGACCGCACAGCAACCGACACCACCGCGCGCGCCCCGAACTCGCCGAATAGTGCCGCTTCGGCCGGCTCCTGGCCTTCGAGGCGCACGTCCGCGGAGAGCCCTTCGCTCTTGTCCCGAGCGGAGTCGTGGGAGGCAAAGCAGCACTCAGCCAGCGTCACGGCCAGCCCACCTTCGCTCACGTCGTGCGCCGACTGAATCGCGCCCTCAGCGGCCAGCGCCACGAGACACTCGATCAAGCGCTTTTCGGCGCTGAGATCGATCGCCGGCGGCGTCCCCGTCACAATGCCGCGAATCGTTTTCGCGTATTCAGATGAGGAAAATTCCCAAGCGCTGTCATTCCGAGCCGCGGCCCCGCGAAGCGGGGCGGGGCGAGGAATCTCTCTAAGAGATCCCTCGCTTCGGTCGGGATGACGTCCCGGCGCGGGGGTTTGGGCGATCTCACTTCGCCCATCGAGCAGCACAATCACGTCGCCTTCGGTGCGAAACGCCATGGCCACGGCGCGAGAAGCGTCTTCGAGCAGCCCCAGCACGCCCAGCACCGGCGTGGGATAGATCGATCTGCCCAGGGTCTCGTTGTAGAAGCTGACGTTGCCGCCGGTGATGGGAATACCGAACGCGCAGCAGGCCTCGGCGATGCCGCCCACGACCTCACTGAACTGCCACATCACTTCGGGCTTTTCCGGGTTGCCGAAGTTCAGGCAATTGGTGGCCGCCCAGGGGCGCGCGCCCACGCAGGCGACGTTGCGCGCGGCCTCGGCGACGGCGTGCATTGCTCCCGCGCGCGGATCGAGGCGGCACCAGCGGCCGTTGCCGTCCAGGCTCAACGCCAGGGCCCGCTTGGTCTCTTTGACGCGCACCACCGCCGCGTCTCCGGCGCCCGGCCCCACCAGCGTGTTCGTGCGCACCATGTAGTCGTACTGCTCGAAAATCCAGCGCTTCGAGGCAATCACGGGCGAGGCCAGCAGGCGGAGGAGATTCTCGGTCAGGTCCGCGCCCTCCGAAGCAAACTCAATGAGTTTCTCTTTGCGTGGCGCGGGCGGTGCCAGCGGGCGCTGGTACACCGGGCCTTCTTCGGCCAGCGCGTGCGCGGGAATTTCTGCCACCACCTTGCCGAGGTCGCGGACGCGCAGCAGGGTGTCGTCGGTGACGCGGCCGATCTCCACGGCGTCAAGGCCCCACTTGGCGAAAACGTCGAGCACTTCCCGCTCGCGGCCGCGTTCGGCCACCAGCAGCATGCGCTCCTGCGACTCGCTCAGCATGATTTCGTAGGGCGTCATCCGGGTTTCGCGCTGCGGCACGCGCGCCAGATCAATTTCGATGCCGGTGCCGCCGCGCGAGGCCATCTCACAGGTTGAGCAAGTCAGCCCGGCCGCGCCCATGTCCTGGATGGCCACGACTGCGCCGGTCTGCATGGCCTCCAGGCACGCTTCGAGCAGCAGCTTTTCCATGAACGGGTCGCCCACCTGCACGTTAGGCCGCTTCTGCTGCGACTCTTCGGTGAACTCGGCCGAAGCCAGCAGCGAGGCGCCGTGAATGCCGTCGCGCCCGGTCTTGGCGCCGACGTAGATCACCGGATTGCCTACGCCGCGTGCGCGGGCCAGGAAGAGTTCATCCTTTTTGGCGATGCCGAGCGCGAGCACGTTCACTAGGGGATTCCCGTTGTAGCATGGCTCGAAGCTGACCTCGCCGCCGACGGTGGGGACGCCGAAGCAGTTCCCATAAAACGCGATGCCGCCCACCACGCCGCCCAGGACGCGGCGGTTGCGCGCCACTTCTTCAACTGACGCGCGGGGGTCCGGAGAGATAGGGCCGAAGCGCAACGAGTCGAGCACGGCGATGGGCCGCGCGCCCATAGTGAAGATGTCGCGCAGGATGCCGCCCACGCCGGTGGCCGCGCCCTGGAAGGGCTCGACGTAGCTCGGGTGGTTGTGCGATTCGATCTTGAACGCGGCGCAGAGGCCGTCGCCGATGTCCACCACGCCCGCGTTTTCGCCCGGCACCTGCAGCACCTGTGCGCCGCGCGTGGGCAGGCGCTTCAGATGGACCTTGCTCGATTTGTAGGAGCAGTGCTCGCTCCACATCACGCTGAAGATGCCCAGCTCGGTGATGTTCGGCTCGCGGCCCAAGATGGCCAGCAGCCGCGCGTACTCCTCGGCGGTCAGGCCGTGCTCGGCGACCAGCTCCGGCGTGACTTTGATATCGGTCTCAATCATTGCCGTCTCGTCTCGCATGGAGCGCCGGCATCTTGCCGGCGGTTCTGCCCGTACAAGATCCGCGCGAAAACCGCCCCGGTGAAGTTTTACACCACTCCCCACATCAGGCGGACAGCACCAGAAGGCCCACTGCGAAACACCACCGTATTCGTGAGTGCATCGTGCCTCCAGCAGGATTTCCTCTGGGGTACTGGCCCACGTCACTGGGAGACGCGCTACGCGGGCACGCGCGCTGCGACAGCCGCAGGGCGCATGCGGGCGGGTTCAGGCTCTGCGCGCCGCACCAGGCTTTCCACCAGGGAGCGGAGAATCACCAGGCCGTCAGCCGAGCCCAGCGCGGCTTCGACGGCGCGCTCGGGATGCGGCATCAGACCGACAACGTTGCGCTCGCGGTTCGCGATCCCGGCGATGTTGGCGAGCGAGCCGTTCGGGTTGGCGGCTAGGTCTTCGCGGCCATCGGCGGTGGTATAGCGGAAGATGATCTGCTCAGAGCGCTCGAGTTCGGCAAGTGTCGCTGCGTCGCAGAAGTAGTTGCCTTCGGAGTGCGCGATGGGCATCTTCAGCACCTGGCCGGGCCGCGCCGCCGAGGTGAACGGCGTGAGCACGTTTTCCACCCGGATGTGCACCTGGCGGCAGATGAAGCGCAGGCCGGTGTTACGCAGCATCGCGCCGGGCAGCAGGCCGGCTTCGAGCAGGATCTGGAAACCGTTGCAGATGCCCAGCACCAGCCCGCCGCTGTTCGCAAACCGGGCCACCGCGCGCATCACCGGCGAAAACCGTGCGATCGCACCGGTACGCAAGTAATCGCCGTAGGCAAACCCGCCCGGCAGGATGATGGCGTCGAAGTTTTCGAGTTGCTCCGACTGGTGCCAGACGAACTCAACCGGCTGGCCGAGCACGGTGCCGATGGCGTGATAGGTGTCGTGGTCGCAGTTCGACCCCGGAAAGACCACTACTCCAAATTTCATTCCTACCGCTCCCCCAGTTGGATTCTAACACAGGGCTAACCATCGGACGGGTGTCATGCTGAGCCCCGACTCATCGGGGCGAAGCATCTCAACGTCGAGATTCTTCGCTTTGTCCCGAGAAGCTCGGGGCGGAGTTTATCTTGAGCGCAGCGAAGGGCTCAGAATGACAGAAAAAGCTTAGCGGCGGCGGGAGAGCTTGAGCCGCCTGCGCGCGACGGCAGGCCGGCGGCGCGGCGCAGGCTTGCGGCGGGAACTCTGTCTCGGACGGGGTTTTGCGCGAGTCTTGGAGCGCGGGCGCGGTTTCGAGGCCTTCCTGGCTTGCGCCGCGATTTCGCGGCGGCGCTCGGCGGCCCAGCCGGGCTTATTGACCTGGCGGCCGCGCGCGATGGCCAGGGCATCGACCGGAATGTTCTCGGTGACCGTCGAGCCGGCGGCGATGTAGGCGCGGTCGCCCACGCGGATGGGGGCGATCAGCGCGGTGTTGCTGCCGACAAAGACGTCCTTGCCAATCGTGGTGGGGTTCTTGCGCACGCCGTCGTAGTTGCAGGTGATGGTGCCGGCGCCGATGTTGGTTTTGCTTCCGATCTTCGCGTCGCCCACGTAGGTCAGGTGCATGGCCTTGGCGCCCTCGCCGAGCACGCTCTTCTTGACCTCGACGAAGTTGCCCACGCGCGCGCCGGGGCGCAATTGGGCGCCGTCGCGCAGGTGGGCGAACGGCCCGACCTGTGCGCCTTTACCCAGGTGGCTCGCGCTGACGATCGAGTACGGCTTCACCGTGACGTTCTCTTCCACCACGGTGTCGTTCAAAACGCTCCCGGTGCGGATGGTGCACCCGGAGCCGACACGCGTTTTTCCCAGCAGTTGCACGAATGGCTCGAGGACCGTGTCGGCGCCAACTTCCACTTCGGGATCAATCAACACCGTCTCGGGCAGTTGGATGGTGACACCGGCGTCCATCAGCGCGGCGCGTTTGCGCTGGCGGAAGATGCGGTCCACCTCGGCCAGATCGGCGCGCGCATTGGCGCCCAGGATCTCCTGCGGGTCGGGAGTCACCTCGGCGAGCACGGTCTCGCCCTGCTGGTTGAGCAGCGCGATGGCGTCGGTCAGGTAGAGTTCCTTGTGGACATTTTCCGGGCGCAATTTGCCCAGGCACGGCCAGAGCTTTTCCAGGGTGAAGCAGTAGATGCTGGAGTTGATTTCGTTGATATCGCGCTGGTCGTCGAGCAGGGCGGATTGCTCGACAATCGCAGCCACACTGCCGTCCTGCTTGCGCACAATCCGGCCATAGCCGATGGGATCGGTCAATTGTGCAGTGAGAATGGTCGCCGCGGCGTTTCCGATCTGATGCGCGCGCACCAGGGTGCGAAGGGTTTCCGTGCGCACCAGCGGCGCGTCGCCGGGCACGACGAGTGCGTACTTGGCGCGCTGCCCGATGGCGCCGCGCGCCACCAGCAGGGCGTGCCCGGTGCCGCGCTGCGGCTGCTGCAAGACCACCTGTGCGCCCAGAGGCTCCACGACGGCAGCGACGTCTTCGGCCTGATGCCCCACGACCGCGAGCATGGCCTTGGCTCCCAGTGGCCGGCATGCCCGCGCGACATGTTCCACTAGGCTCCGCCCGCCGGCGCGGTGCAGAACCTTGGCCAAGTTGGACTTCAGGCGGGTGCCCTTCCCCGCGGCCAGTATGACGATGACAAAATCCGATCCAGCCATGCTCACCATTCTCCCTGCTGCGACAACGTTTGACAACCCGCCGCCGCGAGGATTTGGCGCAAATCAAACCCCCGGTGGGGTAACGCCCCGGACGACCGGGGCAACGTACGACTGCGCTCCTGGTTGTCTGATGACGTGAGAAACCTAGTTTCGTTCATGCGCGGCAGGTCACCGGCTACTCGCTGGCGTGGAGAGGCACGGCAGCAGCGGCGGCGGACCGAGTGGGCCGCGCGGCGGCCGCAGAATCACTGGACGTTTCCGTCCACAGGGTCGGATCGGCCAGCAGGCGCGTGACGAGCTGCGTGTGCAGCGCATGCCCGGCCTTATGCGCCCGCACCTCGCCCAGCACCGGCCGGCCCACCAGCGCGAGATCGCCGATCAGGTCCAGCGTCTTGTGCCGGCCAAACTCGTCGGCGAAGCGCAGCGGGCCGTTCAGCACGCGGTCCTCGTTGAGCACGATCGCGTTTTCGTAGGACACACCGCGGATCAGGCCCACCGCGCGCAGCGGGGCCTCGTCCTTCAAGAACCCGAAGGTGCGCGCCGGAGCCAGCAGATGGCTGAACGTCTGTCGGTTCACGGCCAGCTCCACTTCCTGCCGCCCGATGCAGGGATGCGGGTAGTCCACAAAGCAGCGCACGCGGAATTCGTCCGCGGGGTAGATGCCGATGCGCCGGACCTGACCCGGCTTTCCGGAGTCGCCGTCGGTGACTTCCAGCGGCCGCAGCACCTTCAGGTAGCGGCGCCGGCGCCGCAACTTCCGTACGCCGGCCTGCGCCAGCATCTCGACGAAGGGTTGCGAGGAGCCGTCCAGGATGGGCAACTCGAGCGCGTCGAGCTCCACGTACACGTTGTCCAGGCCGCAGGAGTAGAGCGCTGCCAGCAGGTGCTCGGTGGTGGAGAGCAGCACGCCCTTCTTCATCAGGCTGGTGGCGTAGCTGACCCGCGCGACGTTGTGCACGTGCGCTTCGATCTCGAAATTGTCCAGGTCCACCCGCCGGAAGACGATCCCCGTATCGGCCGGCGCTGGCACCAGGCGCAGGCGGCAGTGCACCGCCGTGTGCAGGCCGATCCCTTCGGTCTCGACCGGCCGCTCGATAGTGGTCTGGAAAGGCATTCCTAAGCGCCCCAGAGTAGCACTTGTGGGACCAAACGCATCCAAATTTAACCCTATGTTATGAGTATGTTACAGACGCACCGGAGTCCAGATAGTTCTCAGGTGTTGTAAAAATGCCACAAATTGACCTCCTTCGCGTGTCCTTCGAGCCGGTTATAAGGCTGAGTCGGTGAGCGCGGAATCTCAGAGGCCTGGGCCCAAGCGGTAACTTGTTTCGCTGGCAGTGACCACGTAGAATGGCGTTTCGCGGCTTGCGCCAGCCGACCAGACCGATGGCTTCGCCGTTTAACATCCTCTCGAATTCGCTCGCCCTGCCCTCGGGGGGGGCTCCGCCCCCCAGCGAGCACCCGCGTCCACCGTGGCTGCGGGTGAAGTTCTCCGGCGGGCCCAATTCGCAGGACTTGAAACGCATTATACGCACGCTCAACCTGCACACCGT
>JACQDH010000094.1 GCA_016201215.1 Acidobacteriota bacterium
ACCAAACGGAAAGAGCTAAGCATGTAGGCTTCGGGCCGTAGCGCTTTTCGGACGGGGGTTCGACTCCCCCCGCCTCCACAAGTCTCCCTTGCTTGTCACGCCTCTGTCTGACTGAGGCGATTTCGATTTAAAATCACAAAGGGAAAGGCCGATGTGCGAGATGCTTGTCTGCTCGCTCTGTTTCCGCTCCTCTGTGTGCCAACCCGCGGGCTAGGAAATGGGGTGCTTCGCGCAAGGGGAGGCGTACCTTATGATGAAGGGGGAAGCATTGGGGAGAGGTGGCGCATGGCGCAAAGCGTCCTGAGGCAGCGTGCTTTGTCCTCCCTCCTGGCGCTGCTTGGCGTGCTGGCTGTGCCGGCGCATGCGGCGGAGCTGAAACAGAAAACCGTCGAGGCATTTGGCCGCTACATCCGCGCGACCGAAGCGCGGATGGCTGAGGAGTCGCGCGACGCCAATGCTTTTCTCTGGGTGGATCACCTGCCCGAGCCGCGGTGCCAGACCGTTTACGCACAGCTCCGGGAAGGCCGCATCTATCTCGAACACGTCAACACGCGCGAAGAGGGCAAGCCCATCGAGATCCCCAGTGGCCTGATTCATCATTGGGTCGGCGTGGCTTTCATTCCCGGCGTCACGCTCCAGCAGACCCTGGCGGTCGTGCAGGATTACGACAATCACCAGAACATCTACAAGCCCGACGTCCAGCGCTCGAAGCTTCTCCACCGCGACGGCGACACCTTCCAGGTGTACATGCGGCTCCATAAGAAGACGATCGTGACCGTGGTGCTCAATGCAGAATACGACGTGCGCTACTTCACGGACGACGCGACCCGGGTTCGCAGCCGGTCGTACTCCACGCGCATCGCCGAAGTCGAAGATCCGGGTGAGCCCGGCGAACGTGAGAAGCCCGTCGGGAAGGATCATGGTTATCTCTGGCGCCTGTACAGCTACTGGCGCTTCCAGGAGAAAGACGGCGGCGTGTACGTGCAACTCGAGTCGACCGCGCTGAGCCGCGGTGTGCCGGCGATTTTCGCATGGCTGATCAATCCCCTCCTGAGGAGCATTCCCCGCGAGGCCCTTGCCAACCTTCTGGGCGCTACTCGTTCGGCCGTCACCAAGAGCAGCGCCGCCGGAAGGGCCCGGCCAGCGAGCGGCGAACCAAATGGAATGAGCTGAACACTCCGGCTGCGAGCCGTGGCGCTTTTTCGGAAAGGGCTTCGTCCCCCCGCCTTTACCACTTCTATCGTTTTTGCTGGCTCGCTGTTGACAGGCTTCCCGCTTTTTGAGTATCACTGGCAGGCCCGCCCAGCGGGGAAGGTGAAAGATGCATCAACCCCTACCCCAACTTGCGGCGTCCCGCCGAATCCCAACCGGGGGAATGGACGGTCGCATCCGGTGGCGCTCTTCATCCAAACCGTCCGGAGAGCACTGGACTTCGCGAGGTAACACGCCAGCCGCGCTGACTGGCGCTGCCGCGGCAAACGTCCCTGGCAGCAGCGCCGCGGTCGAGGAGGATTGAGAGATGAACGCACATCGTTTCTTCGCCCGAATGCTGTGGCATCCAAGGGAAACCAGCAGACCGCCCCTTCGGGTCTTACTGTTCACTCTTGTGTTCGCACTGATTCCCTCTCCCGCGTCGTCGCAGATCGGGCCGGGGTACGAGCTAACCAACTGGGGGCCGGTCGCCGCGCACACTCAGGATCGCTGGGTTCTCGACATGGGCGATCGCATCCTGGTGATCACCGATCAGGGAGAAGTCTGGGCGCACGACCTGAACCAGAATGTCGTCGGGCGGGGCTACAAGTTGTCCACGGCCGCACCCGTGGGCACCGGCGCTCGAAACGGCTGGGTGATCGAGTTGGGCGGGAGGATCTGCGTCATCAACGACCAGGGAGAAATCTGGGCCCATGACGTCACCGGGAACACCGTCGGGCGGAGCTACCGGCTTTCTTCGAGCGGGCGTGTGGCCGCCGGCGATCAGGATAGGTGGATCCTGGGCATGTCCGGCAGGATTCTCGTGATCACACGCCAGGGAAATGTCTGGGCACACGACGTGACCGGAAACACGGTGAGCCGCGGAGACCGCCTTCTCACCGCGGGGCCCGTCGCGGCGAACCCCCAGGACAAGTGGGTGATCGCCGGCGGCGATCGCGTCCTTGTGGTCACCAGTCGCGGTGAAGTCTGGGCGCACGACGTGAGCGGAAAAACTGTCGGTAAAGGCATCCAGCTCTCCACCGCGGGGCCGGTGGCCAGCGATCCCGAGGACAAATGGGTCTTCGGGCTGCACGACCGGATCATTGTGATTAACAACCGGGGTCAGGTCTGGGCACACGATCTCGGCGGCACTGTTAGCCGCCCGACGGCCGGCAGAATGAGGGCGCTTGAGAGGAGATTCTACGACGATGGTTACGCGCTCGGCATTCAGGACTTCATTGCCGGCCTCAGCCGGGATTACCTCCGCTTCCGCGACCGGTTCGACTCCCAGGGAGAGGCATTTTTCAGCCGCGGCTACAACGATGGGTACGACCGCAGCGCGAACCCCGAGGGTGAAATGACCCTGGTCGAGCGGCAATACTACGACGAAGGCTACAAGTGGGGTCAGCGAGACCTGAGGTTGGGCTTGACCTCGGACTATACCCGCTACAAAGACAAGTACGACCGGCGATTCGAGCCGTCCTTCCGGAAGGGCTACACTGACGGCTACGCTTCGCGGCCCTGAGTCGGAATGCAACCGCTCGCCAGCTGGTAGGGCGGAGGCTCTCGCCGAAGGAATCCAGGACGATGAGCCTGGGCCGGCGGACTCCCCGACCTTCCGGACGGGGGTTCAACTCCGTACTCGCTTCCGCCATCTCTAGCTCACTTCTCTTGCCTCAAGCGGCAAAGACCTTGGAGGCGACGAAGGCCTCGATGGCCTCGGCCATCGCCTCGTGCACCTCGAAGGTTGGGAGGTGGCTGCGCGCGTCCGTTGGAGCGGAGGCGCCACCACCCGCAGGCGCATGCCCTATGACTTCTTAACTACGATTTCGACGCGCCGGTTTTTCTGCCTGCCAGCCGGATTGTCGGTGCCATCCGGATTCGCGTTCGGAGCCGCGGGCTTGGTCTCCGCCCATCCTTTTGTGGAGATGTGTGCCGCATCGGCTCCGGCGTTTCGAACAAGCCAGTTCTTCACGGAAAGAGCGCGGTTTTCGGACAGTTTTACGTTGTACGTGTGCGACCCTTTGCTGTCGGTGTGTCCCTCGATCAGAACGGGGGACTTGGGATAGGATTTGAGAACTTCGCCGACTTTCCTGAGTCTGTCAAAGGCATCGGCCCGCAGGTCGTACTTGTCGAAATCGAACAGCACATCAGCGGAAAGTTCGATGCGGATTTCCTGTTCGCTTACCTTGGCTCCCAGGTCTTTGAGTGTTGCTTCAATGCCGCGCGTGACGCCGATGATGTCCAGGATTTTGGCCTTGGCGAGTGCCTGGCGCGCCGCAGCCTGCACCTCCGGCGAGTCGGGATCGCTGTACTTGCCTTGGGCCAAGAGGAAAAGCGCCAGCGGGAAGATCATTCCGCTCGAGAGTATCCATCGCTTCCACATCGCCCACCCTCCTGCCCCTTTACAAAGCTCCCTCGCGGACTTGAACTTCGGACTGCGCTCTTATTGATCCGTGATCGGGACGTCGTCGAAGGGCGTAACGCGCGGCATGATCAATTGAATTTTTTTCACCTCCGGCGGCGGCGCGGGGTACTTGGCCCACCATTGAAAAGCCTGCCCACCCGACAGGTTCGCAAGGAGATATCCGCCACCGCCGGCTTGCGTAGCTAGATAGGTCCCCTCGGAGTCCTTCAGGATGAAGTATTTCTTGTTGGCCGCCGTGACGTAGTACTCGCCGTACTCGCGCCGGTCATAGATGTTGTGGGCTGCTGTCGCAGTGCCGGTGTTTCGAAACCGAACCTTGATGGTGAGCACGCCTTCCTTGCGCTTGCACTCCATCAGCTCTGCCACCACACCCGCGGCGTTGGTGTCCTGCGTCTGAAGAGGGGCCCCAACAGGGGCTGCCGGCTGGGTCGCCGCAGGTGCCGGTTGGGTCGCGGAGGGTGCCGCCGGCGGCTGAGCGGCAACGGGCGCCGCGGCCGGCTGAGCGGGCTGCTGAGACTTCTGCTGGGAACAAGGTGTGACGCCAGCCAGACAGACCAGTACGAAAACAACCACCGGACACGTTTTCACTTTTGGCACCGAAGTTTTCTCCCTCCCCGCCCGCGCGACTAAAGATATCTGTATAAATAGATTGACATTCCCATTTTGTGTGGTATGGTCGGTGTATGGCCGACCATACCGTTCGTTCCCGACGTGATGCGCAGGCGATGGAAGCGCGGCGCTGGG
>JACQDH010000102.1 GCA_016201215.1 Acidobacteriota bacterium
CACAGGCTAGAAGCCTGTGCTACGGGTACGCGTAAGTGGTGAAGTTTGTAACACCCCGACTTGTCGGGGTGACGTTCGTCTTGCCACCAGACAAGCCTGTTTCAGCACGCTGCTAGGGCTTCTTGCGGTAGAGGGAGTCGTAGAGCCAGCCGGCCAGGACACCGCCGGCGAGCGGCCCGACCCAATAGACACCGTGGTTGGCCCAGTGGGAGGAAGCCAGCGCGGGCGAAGGAGCACGGGGTTCCGCCTGGCTCACAAGGAGGGCCGCCACAGCTTCGGTCACGATGTGACCGGAGAGACGTGGGAGCTGGAACTGTGACGTTACTTATTTCGCTTTGGTGGACTTTCCTTCCACGATGGTGGCCCATTCGCCGCCCTGCGGGGCCGTCTCAAATTTGTACGAGTAGGAGGTGGGTGAGAGTTCCTTGATGGTGAAGCGGGTCTTCATCACCTTGTCTCCCATCTTGGATTCGCTGGTCCACGTCCAGGTGTCGCCTGCCACGGTGCCCTTGGAAGAGAAGGCCTCGCCCATGCTGTTGAATTCGTGGTAGGTGTACACCTTTTCGGCGGAGTTGTAGCCCATGACGGCCAGCCCTGTGCCGTCCCCCATGGGGATTTTCCATTCGGAGTGCGTGACCAGGAAGAAGCCTCCGGGCTGCCATTGGGTGTGGTCCTTGGAGGTGAATTTGCCTCCTGGGCCAAATGGACTCGGCTTCGTATCTCCTTCGCTAATCCAATCACCTGCGAAATAGGCGAGCCGCTTGTGTTCGGGTCCAGGCTTCGGCGCCTGGGGCGGAGTTTGAGCGGAGATCGCGGCGGCAAAAACCAGCAACACAACGAACGCAACTGCGGAAGCCCGTTTCATCGAAGTGTTCTCCTTCTCGGTGAACTTATTGCAGGGGCTCAGGGCTGGGGCAGTGTACTAGAAGTCGGAGGTTGGACGCTAGAGGGTGGGGAAAGCTGGAAGTCAGACGCTGGAGGCGGGGGGAGGTTAGGAAAGCGGGCTGGGAAACTGTGCGCCGGAGCGGAAGACGGCCGAGCGGGGTAGCGTCACCCTTTGGCAGCAGGAAGCGGCGGCTAGGCTTTCTTGAGGTAGAGGGAGTCGTAGAGCCAGCCGGCCAGGACGCCGCCGGCGAGTGGGCCGACCCAGTACACGCCGTGGTTGGCCCAGTGCTGCGCGGCGAGCGCAGGTCCGAACGTGCGCGCCGGATTCATCGCCGCGCCGGTGAGCGGCCCGCCCATGAGGATGTCCATGGTGACGGTCAGGCCGATGGCGAAGCCGGCGATCTTGCCGAAGGCGCCGCGCTCATCGGCGGCAGTGGCGAAGACGACGAAGACCAGGAAGAAAGTCATCACGCCTTCGAGGATCATGCCGGAGGTGCGGGTGAAGTCGCGGGCCAAGTCCGGGGTGCCGAGAGCGATCGCATGCCAGGCGTCATCGGGCACGATCCAGCGCAGCAGATAGGCCGCCGCCACGGCGCCGGCGAGTTGCGCGACCCAGTAGAGCAGGGCCTCGAAGGTGCTCGTCTTGCGCGTCACCCAGAAGCCGATGGTGACTGCGGGGTTTAAATGGCCTCCGGAGATATGGCCGACGGCGCTGACCATGATGCCGATGGCCAAGCCGTGCGCCACGGCGATCCCCAACAAGCCCACGCTGCCCTGATTCGTGCTCCGGAGGAACTGGTCGGCGCAGATCGAGCCGGCACCGAAGAAGATCAGCGCAAACGTGCCTAAGAATTCCGCCACCATCTTCTGGGGCTTGGTGTACATGGCATGCCTCCGGGAGGATTGTCTGCCGGCTACATGGAGGCCCGGCTTTACCTGGCGCCGCGATTCTACTGAAACCCAGCCGGGCAGTCAAAAACAGCACCGCGGATGGCAGCACGGGCTCTCCGAAGCCTTTTTCGGGATCTTGATATCGGTTGGCCGTCAGCGGGTGGCGGAGCCGACGGGCACGCCCACGGGAGTGAGCCAGTTGTGGCGATCGGGCTTGGCGCCGCTGGTGAGGGCGAAGAACTCTTCCTGCAGCAGCTTGGTAACGGGCCCGCGCGAGCCGTTGCCGATGGGGATGCGGTCGATCGAGCGCAGCGGTGTGACTTCGGCGGCGGTGCCGGTGAAGAAGACCTCGTCGGCGATGTAGAGCATCTCGCGGGGAATCACCTGCTCGCGCACGGGAACCTTCAAGTCTTCGCACAAGGTCATCAGGCTGCGGCGGGTGATGCCCGGCAAGACGCTCGAGGCCAGCGGCGGTGTGATGACCACGCCGTCCTGCACCAGGAACAGGTTTTCACCCGAGCCTTCGCTGACGCAGCCGCTGGCGTCGAGCGCGATGCCCTCGACGTAGCCGTTGACAATCGCCTCCATGCGGATCAGTTGCGAGTTCATGTAGTTGGCCGCGGATTTGGACATGGCCGGCAGAGTGTTGGGCGCAATGCGCGTCCAGGAACTGACGCAGACGTCCACGCCCTTCTCCACCGCTTCGGCGCCCAGGTAGCTGCCCCATTCCCAGCAGGCCATGTACACCTCGACGGGGCACGGAAAGGGGTTGACGCCGACTTCGCCGTAGCCGCGCAGCACGATCGGCTTCAGGTAGCAGGCGCCCATCTTGTTGGCGCGGACCACTTCGACGCCGGCGGCGCACAGCTCGTCGAGCGTGTAGGCCAGCTCCATGCGGTAGATGCGCGCCGAGTGCACCAGGCGCTGCATGTGCTCCCGCAGGCGAAAGATGGCCGGGCCCTGGCGGGTCTGGTAGCAGCGGATGCCTTCGAAGACGGCGGAGCCGTAGCTGATGACGTGGGAGATCACGTGGACCTGCGCGTCGTCCCAGTTGATGAACTTGCCGTTGTGCCAGATCTTGTCGGTCTTTTTGACGCCCATCAGCCTTCTCCGCGCGGCGATTTTCGAGCCTGCTGGACTGCCGTTGTGGTTGGGGAATCGAGCCCGGGTGTGGCAGGAACTTGCCGTCTCGTCTGTGTGATCTGCACTCTGCCCGGGCCGGGGTGGCGGAAGTCTGACTGCAGAGCCGCTCTCCCTGCTGCCCGTCGCAAAGTATAGCACAGGGGGTTGGGCGTCAATCGCCCCCTCGGCCTAGTACTTTGCGGGCCAGCAATCCAAATTGGACGGCTCACCCTCGCCGTGGTGGCGAACTCAGGGTTGGCGCAACCAGCCGAGGAAATCGAGCACCGCCTTGTCGAACTCGGCCGGCTTTTCCATGTTGGGCCTGTGGCCGGCGCCGTCGATCACGATGGCGTGTCTCCTATTCTTCAAGGAAAGCTCCTCAGGACTTAACGCCCAGGGGATGCGGGCGCCTCGCGCCGTTGCAGGGTTTCGAAATTCGTCCGCGCATCGCTGCGCAGATTTCCGTGCGCGCTTTCCCAGATGCCAAGGAGCAGGAAGGGAACGATCGTGGCGGCGGCCCAGGCCTTGGATCGGCGCGTGATTTTGGCCTCCGGCTCCCAGCGGAACAGGTGCAGCGAGATGAAAAACGCCACCGCTGCGCCTCCGACCAGAGCCAGAAGTTCCGCACCAACCTTGTAAACCGGAAGGGACCGCACCAGGACTTGTTGCAGCCCGGTGACTAGATAGGTGGCAGGCAGGAACACGGCCACACGCTGAATCCAGCCGGGGAGAATCGGCAGAGGCAAAGTCGCGCCGGAGAGAAACAGAAAGACGAACCAGATGGCGTTGTTGATCACCTGGGTTTCCTGCATGGTGTTGGTCACGCTGGCGACAATCAAACCCAGGGAAGCGAAGGTCGCCGTGCCCAGCGTTACCAGCACCCAGACGCCCCACAAGTTGCCCCAGCGATCCATGTGGAAGACCGCGCGCGCCAGCGCGAACTCCAGGACCACGGTGGGCAGCGTGAGGAAGTACGTCGAAATGATACTCGAAGCGAGCATCGCGCCGGCTCCCACCGGGGCCAGACGAAACCTTCGCAGGATCCCCTGCTCGCGAAACGTCACGAGTTGAATGCTCAATCCCCAGAAGCTGCCCATGACGGTTAGCGCGAGTACGGGCGCGAGCATGTAGGGCACCGCCGCCGCGCTACCGCGTCCAAACACACCGACAAACAGGAAAAGAAACGCCACCGGCATCACCACGCTGAAGAAAAGGAACGCGCGGGTGCGTAGCGCCAGCCGCATGCGGATCTTTGTCAGCGTCCAGGTGTGGCTCAATCGCGCAACCTCCGACCGGTGAGTTCGAGGAAGACGTCCTCGAGCGTGGGCGCGGCGATCTCCAGGCTGGCCAGTTCGTTGCCGTGCGCTTCGAGGTGCTTCACCAGTGCAACGATGGTCTGCGGCGCGCGCGTGGAGTGCAGCACGTGGAGGCCCTCAATTTGGCGGCAGTCGGTGACGCCTTCGAGCTGCCGCAGCGCCCCGTCGGACTCCGGATGCGCCAGGCGGACCTCGATGCGCGTGGTGCCGGCCGAGCGCTGTTTGAGCTCGCGCGGGCTGCCCAGGGCCATCACGCGCCCGTGGTCAATAATGGCCACGCGGTCGCAAAGCCGCTCGGCCTCTTCGATGTAGTGCGTGGTGA
>JACQDH010000103.1 GCA_016201215.1 Acidobacteriota bacterium
GTACTGGAAGTGCTTGATGTACTGACCTTCCGGTAGAGCTCTCAAGGAACCATCCTCCGTTCGAGACGATGCGCTTGAAAAAAGGGCGAGCCGGCAACACCCGGCTCGCCCTTCCCACTATAGGCTGGTGACGTTCGCCGCCTGCAGGCCCTTGGGGCCCTTGGTGACTTCAAATTCAACCGCCTGGCCTTCGTTCAGCGATTTGTACCCCTCCGCCTGGATGGCGGAGAAGTGGACGAAAACGTCCTCGCCGGACTGCCGCTGGATGAACCCGAAGCCCTTGCTGGCGTTGAACCACTTCACTGTTCCTTGTTCTTTCACTGGTATTCCTCTTCTCTGTTTGAGCTATTTGGTGTCTCTCGAACGCCTCCAGCCGTAAACCAAAAAAGGGCTGCAAGTGTGGACTTGCAGCCCCTTCAACGAATCTAAAGGTTATACAAGAGCAACAAACGCAAACCCACTATACCACACGCTCACCTTCGAACCTAATGAAATCTTCGCGACGTTTCGAGCCGCCCGCGAATCATGCAAGCCATAGATTTCCTGCCATGGGTTCCAAGGAAATGAAGTGCGTTTGTGCTTGAGCGTGATCCCGACCTGGTCGGGACGGCTAGCGTTGCCGAATAGGATTAGGAACTGGTCGCTGACGAGTTTGCGGCAGCGTTTGGTCAAGACCGGCGGACGGCTGGTGAAACATGCGCGCTATTACTGGCTGCTGCTGGCTGAAGGGCAGCTCACGCGGCAGCGCTTTGGCAGCGTGCTGAGAATGATCGCGGGGCTGCCACTGCCGACCGGGTGACAAACCAGGAGAGACAGCGAATCGAGCCCTCAAGAGTCATCCCGTGGGGAGAAGGGTCAGCGGGGAGGCAGATTGGAAGCGGGAAACGGACCAAGCAAGTCAGTGAAACTGTCCAACCAGCCGCGCTTGCCACCCAACCGTGGCCAAGGCGATCTGAGGTTGACACGAGAGGGCGGCTGCTGTACGGTTTGGCCAAAAGATAAAGTTGAAATCGGAAATTCCCGCTTACATCTTTCGGCTGGGTGTGGCGGCACTTCACCGGGCGGAAATGTCACTCACAGAAGGCAGCGACGAAAGGAGATTGGATATGAACAAGGGCAAAGTTCGGGGAGGCATGCGGGCGGCTATTTCGGCTGCGCTTGTGGTTGTCCTATTCCAACCCATGGTCGGTGTTCTCACCGGCACAGGGCAAGGAGTTGCTTATGGCCAAGCGGGAGACCCAGCTCAAGAGCGCTTCCTCTCAGCCGAGTGCGTGAAGCTGAGGGCCGACTTGGACCGTGAATCGCTATGGCTGGGATTTGCTACAGATCACGTTGACAGCGTCAGAGAAAATACCAAGTACCACTATGTGTGGGCCTTACAAGAGTTAGTGGAAATCACAAACCTTCGGGACCAAATTGCAGGCCTGGATGCAGCCGAGGTGTTCCTTCCATCCGGCGAGACGAAAGTTAGGGGTCTTTTGCAAGAGATGCGAAAGAGAGCCGAAGCCCGGCTGACTAAGGCGAAGGAGAGATACGAAGAACAGCGGGATCAGCTCTCCCAATGGATACCCGATTGGGAGGCCGCCGAGGCTGACGTCAAGAAGCGAGAGAGAATCGTACGAGATCTGAACGCCAAATTGCGGCAGGCCGGCTGCGACCTGCAGCCGGGGACCGTGATTTCTTCTCTCCCTCCGCCGTCGGTCCTGGGAGCCCCGCTGCCCCCGGCGCGGACGCCCACGACGCAGGTGCCGGGATCCGTGACGCGGGTGCCGCCGAGGCAGCCGACGCCGGGCGCGATGCGTCTTGAGCTCGTCGAAGTAACAGCAGACCCGAAATGTGAGACCTGGCCGGACGAATGTACCAGTAATCCGAAGGGAGGTTGGATAACCCAGCACCACAAGTACGACCCCGAGGATAAGGTATTCTTCGAAGCACGCTATCAGTGGACTGACCCGCCGCAACAAGTCGGCCCGGAGGGCTTTGAGCTTATCATGACCGTTTCTGCGCAGTCAGCGCCCAGAGGCAATTTGGCTGCAGGCATGAGTGTGGTAGGAGGCGGCTTCGAGCTGGACCCAGGCGGCACGTCTGCAACGTTTCAGGTTGTGAGCGAAGGCGGGTCAGCGCAGACCCGAACTCTGAAGGTGAAGGTCAAGCCGCCGAAGAATCCGAATCCATCCGGGGATTATTATCTCAAGATCGGGGCGAACTATTATGCGGGTTTCACCTATCATTATCGGGTGGTGCGCTGATCGCGCGGAAGGAGGAACCAGCCATGTTGCGCAAGACCCTCGGCACGCTGCTTTTCAGTCTGCTGGTTTGCGCGGCGTGTTCGGCGCAGACCGGCTTCCAGGGACTCGTGCCAGGCCAGAGCACTCAGGACGAGACTGTCCGGGTCTTGGGACCGCCTGTACGAACAATAACCGCCGAGGTTCTCGAGTTCAGCCCGCAGGCCGGAACGGGGAAGATCGAAGTGGAAGTGCGCAAAGGGTCTGGGGTGGTCGAGCGAATCGAGGTGCATTTTCTCGAGCCCATCGTGCGCTCTGCTTTGCTCGAGCAGTTGAGTCTGCCGGCGTCGCCCGAGGTGCAGAGGACGAACAAGGAAGGAAAGCTGGTCGAGTACTACGGAGGCTCCGCGCTGCTGGCTCTCACCTATGCCAGTTCTGAGGCGTCCAGCGGCGTCGCTAGCTTGGGTTACTACAGCCGGGAGTTGTTTGAAAACGCCGCCAGTGGGTCGCGCGCAGATCCGGGGGCTGGGTTTGGCGCTACGAATCCGCAGACCGGTGCCGAGCAGCCAACTGGCCCTTCACCGGCCGACAGCGGGAGGAGTTGGGCTGTGCCTGCCGGCACGGTGCTCCTGATGCAAATGAAGTCGAGTCTCACGTCAAAGACGGCGCACGTGGGCGAAACAATCTCGGCCATGGTGAGCAGAGGCATCTCCCTCGAGGGTCAGTTGGTGATCCCAGCCGGATCGGTCGTGGAAGGGCGAGTGACTCAGGTGACTCCGGCCAAGCGAATGAGCAAACCGGGAGTGATCGCGGTGGACTTTGATTCACTCGTCTTCGGTAACGGTTCCCGCGTGAAATTCGTCGGGGCTCTGACCGCGGCCAACGCCGCGGACCGCGTCGTGTTGGACAACGAAGGTCGGGTTGAGCCGGGCAGCGGCAAGCGCGCGGCGATCTTTATTGGCGGCGGTGCGGCGGCTGGCGCGGCTGTTGGAGCGATCTCAGGAGGAGGGAAAGGGGCAGGGATTGGCGCCGGGGCCGGAGCGGCCGAAGGCGTCGCCGCCGTGATGATCGCGAAGGGGCCGGAAGCCGAAATTCCATCGGGGCTGCCCTTCGGCATCGAGTTGACGCGGCCACTGCTTGTAAAGGAAAGCCATCTTTCACGAGACAAGACGCAATAAAACCGCAAGGGTTCTTCACATCAGGGGATGATCGTGGGGAATCTTTGAGGAACTTTATTGAGTTTGGGCTCCGAGTAATACTAGATGCGTTAGGCCGGAGGTGGGGCCTTGCAGGCGTCGAGAAAGGCCTGCCGGCGCGATATGAGGAGCCAGAGCAGAACGCCCTTTACGAC
>JACQDH010000005.1 GCA_016201215.1 Acidobacteriota bacterium
TTTTTTCATCCCCCAGATGTTGGCCCGAAAATTGATCTCACTCGGCAGAAGACGATGCCCCCGGCCGTGTCGCGCGAGGAAGGCCACGCGATGGCCTTCCAGCCTGCCCACCACGAGTGCGTCCGAAGGATCTCCAAACGGGGTCTTGACCCGCACGTCGCGCGGATGGGCCAGCCCGGGCATCGCGTAGAGCCCACTGCCACCGATGACGCCGATGCGCACAGGTTCCTCGCGGCGCGACTGCTTCCCCCCACCCCTCTTTGATTTCGCCATCTCGTTTGATCCTCAGTTCTCTCGTCCCTTCAGGCCCCAGGCGCCCCTGGCGGGCTGAAGCCCGCTGCTGCACCTGCCGCTAGGCCCTGTGGCCACGATTCAGTCGATCGAGACCGGTTCAGCCTCGTAGCGGCCATCCCGTTCGCGCAGGTACGCGGCCGGGACATCGGCATCGTGGCAGAAGATCGCGATCGCTCCCTGCCGCGCCACCTCCGGAATCCACTTTTTCTTATTCTCCAGGGTGGTCAGCGGATACAGATCGAAGCCCAGGATCCAGGGGAACGGCAGATGCGACGCCCGGAGCGACTTCGCGGTCGCCCTCGAGCAGCCACCACTTCCCTGCTGCCTCCAACGGAAGAAAGTTTTCCGCGACGTAGTTGGCGCGGTCGCGCTCGGTGGGGTGCCGGGCATGCTCCAGTTCGCCGCGCTGCACGACGTAGCGCGCGTTGGGAAACGTCGGCACGAGCTTGCCGCCCATCAGCCGCGTATTCCATCCACTGTGGTCGAAGTGCAGGTGCGTGTTGATCACCAGGTCGATCTGCTCCGGGCGAACGCCGCGGGCCAGGAGCTGGTCCGGCAGGCGCGCGTCACCCTCGAAGGCGAAAATGTCGCGGCTCTTGGCGTCCCACTTGTCGCCCGCCCCTGTATCCACGAGGATCCACTTGCCTGCCGTGCGGACCAGGAGCGCATTGATCGCCAGTCGCACGCGGTTGCGCTGGTCCGGAGGGAGTTTGCGCTCCCAGAGCGGCCGCGGAACGACTCCAAACATCGCTCCGCCGTCTAAGCGAAACGTGCCGTCATTCAGGAGGTGAAATTCCAGATCGCCAAGCTTCATCGTTTTCTGTCCTGTGCCAACCCCGCGCGGACCAACAACTCGCTGACCGCTGCGTAGGGATCCTTCTTGCGCTCGGCCACTTCCGCGGCGAGTGCCTCGAGCGACCTTTCACCCTGCGGATCCCCCAGGACGCGGTCGAGCAGGCGAACCTCCAGCAACTCGACCAGGCGCTGTTTCCACAGCGCAGCCTTCTTGGCCTTGTTCTCGCGGCTGGCCTGGAAATGCTTACGGAAGGCAGAGATGGCCTGGGCCAGCTCTTCGGTGCCCTTGTTTTCGATGGCCACTGTGCGGACCACCGGCGGCCGCCAGCCGTTGCGCTCGGGCACCAGCGCCAGCATGGCGCCGAGCTGCTGCTCCAGCCGGTCAGCGCCTTCGCGGTCGGACTTGTTGAGCACGAAGATGTCGCCGATCTCCATGAGCCCGGCCTTCATGTTTTGCACGTCGTCGCCCATTCCGGGCATGAGCACGACCAGGGTGCAGTCGGCCAGGCGCACGATGTCGATCTCATCCTGGCCCACGCCGACGGTTTCAATCAGCACCACCTGCTTACCTGCGGCGTCGAGCAGCAAGGCCACATCTCCGGTCGCCCGCGCCAGCCCGCCAAGGAAACCCCGTGTGGCCATGGAGCGGATGTAGATGCCGGCGTCAGTGGCGTGGCTTTGCATGCGGATGCGATCGCCCAGGATCGCGCCACCGGTAAACGGGCTGGTGGGATCGACGGCGATGATGCCCACCGTCTCTTTGCGTTTCCGGTGGTAGGCCGCCAGCCGGTCCACGAGCGAGCTCTTGCCTGTCCCCGGAGCGCCGGTAACGCCGACCAGGTAGGCTTGCCCGGTCGAGGGAAACAAACTCCGCAGGATCTTCTCCGCCGCGGGGTCGTGGTTTTCGATGGCGGTGATGGCGCGCGAGATCGCGCGGACGTCACCCGCGCGAACCTGTTCGGCCCAGTGGTCCAGGGTCACGGGCATGGAAGCGAAATGTCAGCCCCCCAGAGATAGGTGACGCACACAGATACTAACAAGAATCTGCAATTTCTCGATTGAAATTTGAGACTACCGAAATCAAATCATCGGCCGGCTACCTACTTTTTGCCGAGGATCTGACGCGCGATGACCAGCCGCTGGATTTCGCTCGTGCCCTCGCCGATGGTGCAGAGCTTGACGTCGCGATAGTACTTCTCCGCCGGGTAGTCCTTCACGAAGCCGTAGCCGCCGAAAACCTGCACCGCCTCGTTGGCCACGCGCACGGCCGCCTCGCTGGCATACAGCTTGGCCATGCTGGCTTCCTTGGTGAAGCGCACGTCGTTGCGGTCAGCCAGCCACGCCGCGTGATAAACCAGCAGCCGGGCGGCTTCGATCTGCATGGCCATATCGGCCAGCTTGAACTGAATGGCCTGGAAGTCGCTGATGGCCCTGCCGAACTGTTTCCGTTGCTTGGCGTACTTGACCGCAGCCTCGTATGCGCCCTGGGCCATGCCCAGCGCCAGCGCGGCAATGGAGATGCGCCCGCCGTCGAGCACCTGCAGGCTGTTGACGAAGCCCTGCCCTTCCTCTCCCAGCAGTTGACAGGAGGGGATGCGGCAGTCGCTGAACACGACCTCGGAGGTGTCGCTGGCGCGCATGCCCAGCTTGTTTTCCTTCTTGCCCGGGCGGAAGCCGGGCGTGTCCTTTTCCAGAAGGAAGGCGGAAATACCATGAGAACCCTTCGACTTGTCGGTCACGGCCATGGCCACGCAGACGTCGGCATATTGGCCGTTGGTCGTGAAAGTCTTCGCGCCGTTCAGCACCCAGCCGTCGCCGCGCCTCTCCGCGACCGTGCGTGTGCCCCCGGCGTCGGAGCCGGCTTCGGGTTCGGTCAGCGACCAGCAGCCGAGCTTCTTGCCCTGGGCCAGCGGAACGACGTACTTCCGGCGCTGCTCTTCGCTGCCGAACTTGTAGATGTGATTGGTGCAGAGCGAATTGTGCGCCGCGACAATCAGGCCGACCGAACCATCCACGCGTGCCAGCTCTTCAATGGCAATCGCATATTCGATGTAACCCAGTCCGGCGCCACCGTATGTCTCCGGGAAAATCACGCCCAGCAGGCCCATCTCGGCGAGCTGGGGCATGATTTCTACGGGAAAGTGAGAGGCCTCATCCCATTCCATTACGTGCGGGGCGATTTCGGATTCGGCGAACTCGCGGACGCTCTGGCGCAGTTGCTGCTGTTCGTCGGTAAAGGAGAAGTCCACGGGGCCTCGCGAGGGCGCAGCAATTAGAAATCAGTATTGCCCACCATTTATACCACACGCCGGCAGACGCTCCCAAAACGCGCGCGCAAGGGTGTGCGAAACGATAAGCGGTGGACTGCAACCCGCCACGGTGCCCGTGGCGTTCCCCGCGAAACTCACGATCTCTTGGAGAGATCCCTCGCCCGCCGTGGCGCGCTCGGGATGACATAGGGTGGCGCTGTGAGCGCAGCTACGCGGATGGCCCGCTTCCTCAATGAAGCGGGGGGGCAAGTTCAGCGCGCCACAAGATAATCTCTGGCCGACCGCCAGAGAGTCTCATTCTTACCAGCCGACCTTGTGGCCCGCGTTCTGCTCCTCGAGCCATTTCTTGAGCGGCGCGAAGTAGTCGAGAATCGCCGTGGCATCAAGCTGCTTTTCACCTGTCAGCGCCTCAAGCGCCTCGGGCCACGGGCGGCTCTGCCCCATTTCCAGCATCTCTTTCAGCTTCGCACCGGCGGCCTTGTTGTCGTACACCGAGCAGCGGTGCAGTGGCCCGGTGAAGCCTGCCTCGCGGCACATTGCGCGGTGAAACTGAAATTGCAGGATGGTGGCCAGGAAATAGCGCGTGTAGGGCACGTTGGCGGGCACGTGATACTTCGCGCCGGGATCAAAGTCAGCCTCGCCGCGCACCACCGGCGGCGCCACCCCCTGATATTGCCGGCGCAGCTCCCACCACTCCTTATTGTAGTCGGCCGGCTTCACGTCGCCGGAGAAAACCTTCCAGCGCCACTGGTCCACGAGCAGGCCAAACGGCAGGAAAGCGACCTTGTCCAGCGCCCGCTTGAGCAGCAGCCCGAGATCGTCGGCGGGCGGCGGCGCGGTCTCGAGGAAACCGATCTTCTTCAGATACTCCGGTGTCACCGAGAGAGCAATCGTGTCGCCCACCGCCTCGTGGAATCCGTCGTTGGCGCTGTTTTGGAACAGCGGCGGCTGGCGGTTATAGGCGCGCTGGTAGAAATTGTGGCCGAGCTCGTGGTGGATGGTGGTGAAATCCTCATCGTTGATCTCGATGCACATCTTCAGGCGCAGGTCGTTCCTGTAATCAATGCTCCAGGCGCTGGCGTGGCAGACGATATCGCGGTCGCGCGGCTTGGTGAAGAGCGATCGCTCCCAGAAGGTCTGCGGCAGCGGATCGAACCCGAGGGAGATAAAAAATCGCTCGCCGTAGCGCACCATGCCGCGCTCATCCACTTTTTTCACTTTCAGAAGGTCGGTGAGGTCGAATCCCGGGTCGCCCGCCGGCGGAGCGAGCAGTGGGTAGATATTGTTCCACTGCTGGCTCCACATGTTGCCGAGCAGATGCGCCGGGATGGGGCCGTCATCGGGGACCAGGTTCTTGCCGTATTTCTTGACGAGCTGCGCGCGGGTGTAGGCATGCAGCGATTCATAGAGCGGGCGGACCTGCTGCCAGAGCCGCTCGAGCTCGGCGCGGAAAGCGTCCGGCGGCATGTCGTAATTCGACCGCCACATCGCGCCGACGTCCGCGAAACCCAGCTCCCGGGCGCCCTTATTGCCCAGCTCGACCAGGCGCTGATAGCGCCTGCGCATGGGCGGTGCAATGGCGTGCCAGCCCCGCCAGACGCGGAGTAATTGGTCCGGCTCGCGGCTCTCGGCCAGGATGCGCTCCATCTGGCCCAGCGAGAGGCATTTTCCTGCCTCACCCTCTGGACACCACTTGCCTTTCCCGTAGTCGCCTTTCAAGGATGCGGCGATCTGCGCCAGTTCTGCCTGCTCGGCCGCATTGCGCGGCGCGGGAACGTCCACCGAGAGTTTCAGCAGCTTGATCTTCCGCGCCACGTCGTCGGGCAGCTTGAGTTTGTCAAACCGACGGGCGGCAGCGGCCAGCTCCGCAGTCTCCGCCTTCACCTCCTTGTCGGCCTCCGCTGAAATGCTCTCGGTGTCATCGGTGATGAAGTTCTGCGCCACCCAGTCGGCGCGCCCCTGTTTGATCCACAGTTCGAGCAGGCGCTTTTCGGCCTGCTCAACGAAGCGCCGGGCCTCTTCGACGGTCGGCGCGGCCGCGGCACTGCTCTTTTTCTTTTCGGCCGGCGGCCCCTGCGCAAGCGCAGCTACAGCGGAAATGATCAGCAAGATCAGCGTGGCGACCGAGCAAAGCACATGATCTAGATCAACTGAAAGATGGCGAGACATTCGGTTCTCCCCTGGTCGGTGTCTCCACCGGGCGGATTGCCCGGCAAAGCGGCGCGGCCTGCACAGTATACACAGCCGCTGCCAGTTTTCGCGGGAACGCTCAGTGATTGGCTTGCCTCTGGCTTGTGGCCCCCGCGGAGTGAGATGGGCCGTTACGCGATTTCCCGGAGAGCGGTGAGTGCGCGGTCGATGCCGGCGCGGTCCACGTCATAGTGGGTAACCATGCGGATGCAGTACTTGTCGGTTGGCCCGGCGAGGACCTTGCGCTTAGCGAGTTCCGCGCAGAACTCGGCCGCAGTGCGGCCAGTGCCCCGGAGGTCGAAGATCACGATGTTCGTCTGCACTTTCCTGGGGTCCACGGCGATGCCCGGGATTGCAGCCAAACCTTCGGCCAGGTAGCGCGCATTTTCGTGGTCGCGGTGCAGAATCTGCGGCGACTTCTCGAGCCCTATCAGGCCAGCCGCGGCCAGCACGCCTACTTGGCGCATCCCGCCGCCGAACAGTTTCCGGTACACGTGCGCTTTCTCGATGAACTCCCGCGAGCCCACCAGCATGGAACCCACTGGCGCACCCAATCCCTTCGAGAGGCAGAACATCACCGAGTCGAATTTCCGCGTGAGCGCCGCGACGCTGCGGCCCAGGGCCACGCTGGCATTGAAGATGCGCGCGCCGTCCAGATGCACCGGGAGCCAAGCGGCATGCGCGTGCTCGCAGATGTCCTCGGCCACCTCTGGCGGATAAACCGTGCCGCCGGCCATATTGTGCGTATTTTCGAGCGAGATCAGCGCGGTCTGGGCGCGGTAATAAACCTTAGGGCGGATCAGCGGCTCAATCAGATCCCAAGTCAGGATGCCGTCCAGGGCGCTGGTGGTGCGCGGCATGCATCCGGCGATGGCCGACATCGAGGCCAGCTCGTACTGATTGATGTGGCCGCGTTCCTCGCAGATCACCTCGTTGCCGTGGTGCGTCCAGACCTTGATGGCGATGAGGTTGCCCATCGACCCAGTCGGCACGAACAGCGCGGCCTCGCGCCCGAAAATCTCCGCGGCCCCTGCCTGCAGCTTGTTGACCGTGGGGTCTTCGCCGTACACGTCGTCGCCCACTTCGGCCTCGGCCATGGCGCGGCGCATCTCCGGGGTGGGCTTTGTAACAGTATCGCTGCGCAGGTCCACCGCCGCGTCCGTTGTTGTCCCCTTGTGCGGCTCACTCAGGGTCTTGGTTGCGCTGACTTCCGGCATCGTTCGCTCCCTGGCGCAAAAGCAAACTGGCGGGCTAAAGCCCGCCGCTACATGCGCGTTGAGCTAGCCGAGCAGTTCCACGAAGACTTCGTTGGCGACGGCCAGCCGCGAAGGCGCCAGGCGCAGGCGCGTGCCATCAAACTCGACCAGGCCGGTCTCGAGCAAAGCCTCGACGCGCCCGCGCAGGCTGGCATTGTACTGCTTCTCGATGCGCCCGAGGTCAATCCCTTCGAGTTGCCGCAGCCCGAGGAAGAGCTCCTCGTCCAGCGCCACCTGCGGGGTGATGACCTCATACTGCTCCGCGGGCAAGTTGCCTGCCTCGATCGCGGTGACATAGGCTGCCGAGTCGTGCGGGTTGGCCCAGCGCGCCTGGCCGTCAAAGGAATGTGCTCCGGCGCCAATGCCCAGATAGGGCTCGCGGCGCCAGTATTTCAAGTTGTGGCGCGACTGGAAACCCGGCAGGCCCCAATTCGAGATTTCGTAGTGCTCGTAGCCCTCGGCGGCCAGGCGCGTGCCTGCGCGCTCGTAAAACTCAGCCATCGCGTCGTCGCCGGGCAACGCGGCGGCGCTGTAACGGCCGCCGCCGGCGAGCACTTCCCTCCCCAGGCGGCTGCCCTCGTCAATCTCTATCAGATAGACCGAGACATGCTCCGGCCGGAGCCGCAGGAGATTTTCTAGAGAGTCTTCCCAGCTTGCGGCCGTCTGATGCGGCAGGCCGGCGATCAAATCGAAACTAAGGTTGCCGAATCCCGCCTCGCGGAGGATTCGCGTGGCGTGGAAGATGTCTTCGCGGCCATGCAGCCGCCCCGCGGCGGAGAGTTCCCTGTCGTGGAAGGACTGAACACCCATGCTAATCCGATTGATTCCCGCCGCACGCCACGCCGCGGCTTTCTCCGGGGTAACTGTCTCGGGATCGGCCTCGAGCGTGACTTCTTCGAGCTGGCAGCAGAAAGACGCGCACAGGGTGACGAGAATTCGCGCCAGCGCGGTGGGTTCGAGGAGGCTCGGTGTACCGCCCCCGATGTACACCGTGTCCACGATGGGCCCGTCTCCCCCTTGGCTCGGGGCGGATGCCGCTCGCCACGCCGCGCTGCGCACGGTCAGCTCGTGGCAGATGGCCGCCACATACGGATCGTAGAGGCTCCTGGCGAACACACCCGTATGAAAGTTGCAGTACGTGCACTTGGACTGACAAAACGGCACCTGAATGTAAATACCGAGATTCATGGGCTCAGGAAATCATACCGCAGAGGGGCGGAGCACGCTGAAAAACCGCAGGCTTAGTACACCGGGTCAGGGACGATTTTGACGTGGAGCTGGCGGCGGCGCGGGCCATCGAACTCGCAGAAGAAAATGCCCTGCCAACGCCCCAGCATCAGTCGGCCATCTTCGATGAAAACTGACTGCGAAACACCGGTGAGTGTGGCCTTGATGTGCGAGTCGGCATTGCCTTCTGCGTGGCGATAAGGGCCGCCGTGGGGCACCAACCGGTCGAGCGTGGCTTCGATGTCGCGCGCCACGTCCGGGTCATCGGCCTCGTTGACGGTCACGCCGGCCGTGGTGTGCGGTACATAGAGGTGGCAGACGCCGTGGCTGACGCCGGACGCGGCGACGAGTCTTTCCACCTCTGCGGTGATGTCCAACAGTTGTGTGCGCCGTGAGGTCTCGAGGTCGAGGACGTGCTCCTGCGCGCGTGCAGAGGATTTCCCCGGGCTGCTGCCTGATGTCATGGCCCTACCGTTGCGGTGCAGGACATCGCGAAACCTCACACCAGCGAGATTCCTCGCTTCGCTCGGAAGGACAGCCTGACCTGGACCTAACTCAAAGCGGCGGCCGATGTCGCGCCGTAGAAAGCGAACCATGGCTTGGCCGTGATCAGGCGGTCGTTCACATTCTGGATGTTCTTCGCCCCCTGGTCGGCCAGCCAGTCTTCGAGCGCCTTGATGCCGTGCTTGCCATAAACCGGGATGCCGTCCTTCCAGGTGGCCCGCCCGCAGAGCACGCCGCTGAAGTTGACTCCCGATTCGCCGGCCAACTCGAGCGTTTCGCTGAACGTCTCGTTGCTCACGCCGGCCGAGAGGTAGATGAAGGGTTTCCTGGCCACCGCGGCGGCCTTCTGGAAATATTCCCTGGCCTGCTCGCGCGTATAGACTGATTCGCCCTTGCAGGCCCGCGTGCCCTTCACGAAGGCCATGGTCACGGGGACTTCCACCTTCATCACGTCCACGCCGTACTGCGGCTTGGAAAACTCCTCCATGCTTTTGATGACACACCCGGGTTTCCTGCGAGCAAACTCGATGCCCTTTTCGTCCAGGTCGCCTTCATAGCCGACAAACTCAAGGAAAAATGGGATGTCCTCGGCGGCGCATTCCGAGCCGATGCGTTCGACCCAGGCGTGCTTGGTCTCGTTGATGGCTGGCGGGTCAAACGGCGTGTAGTAGAGCAGGATCTTGATGCAGTCGGCGCCCGCGGCTTTCAGACGCTTCACCGAATAGTGCTCCAGCAGATCGGGCAGGCGTCCGGGTTGGGTGTTGTCGTAGCCGCTCTTCTCGTAGGCCAGCAGCAGCCCGGCGTTCTTCGCGCGCAGTTTCGCAGCAGAAAGACCGTACTCGGGGTCGAGCAGAATGGCGCTGGCATACGGAGTGAGGATGCGGACCACCGCTTCCTTGAACTCCGCCATCATCTCTTTGGTGACCGCTTTCTTATCGATGCCTTTTTCCTTGGCGATCGCGCTCTTGAGCGAGCCGCGCTGGTCCATGGCTGCGGCGGCGACCACGCCACGCTGGTCGGATACAGCCTGCAGACCTTTCTGTTTTCCCGGGCTGATTTTCATCGAGCTTCCTCCGAAAGAAGTTGAAAGATTGCGTCCCGCTCAACGAAATACTACCACGGCGAAAAGCGAAACCGGAGCCCGTGCGGCGCGCGGTTACAAGAACAAGACCTGGTGCTGCGTGGCGCCAATCGCAGACCGCTCCGCAAGCTCCTCGAGCAAAGCCGAGCCGTGGCTAGCGAGCAGCGGCAGGAAACAAAGCGTGCGCTCCTGCAGAGTGTGATGCGGGTAGAGCGCGTCGCTCAGTTGCCGCTCGTGTGTGTCTAGCACCCTCGTGCGGAAGTTCTCCGCGCGACCGGCCTTGCCGCGCAGCCGCAGAAACTGGTAGAGCATCTTGCGCTCCGCCGTGTCCAGTGCGCCGAGCAGCGTCTTGTCCGCCTTGCTGAGCGGCTTGCGCAGGCCGCCGAGCACCTTGCGGATGGCCTTCTCGCCCTCGGCAAATCTTCGCGCGAGCGCCTTGGACACAAACTCCTGCTCCATTTTCCCGCGGAGCCGCTGCCGCCCCGCCAGGACGTCGCGCACCTTGAGGCCGTACTTCTTGAGCAGCCGGGCGACGCGCGGCTCCACCAGCGTGAAGCCCGCGCGGGGCAAGATGGCCGGCATGCGGCCGAGCACGCGCCGGTACACCGCTTCCGCCTGAGCGAAGTAAGCGATTTCAGCGGGGCCGCCCACGTAGGCGGCGGTAGGCAGCAGGGCATCCTGAACCACCGGGCGCAGCAGGACGTTGGCAGTGAAGGCTTCGGGGCGGCGCTCGATCGCGTCGAGCAGTTCGGCCTGCGAGAACTCTGCGCGCCCGGCGAGGAACCTGTCGCCCCGCCGCCGCAGCGGCAGGCGCTCGGCATTCACGTTCAAGAAGAGCAGCGTGCTGCGCTCGGTCACTTTGACCTGGGCGTGATAGCTGGCCCGTTCGAGTTTCTTGCTCCGCACCAGCAGATCGCCTGTCAGCGCCGCGCTCTCCTCAAGTGCCCGGCGATACACGGGAGCCGCCAGGCGATGCAGCCTCGCGTCAAGCGGATTGAGCAGGATAATTCCCCGCCCCGCAAACAAGCGCGCCATCAGCCTGCCGAAGGCGGTGCCGAAAGACTCCTCCGGACGGTAGGATTCCTCGAGAGCGCGGCCGATCTCCTCTGCCGCCGGACCTTCGAGCGAACTCATCGCACCGCGAACCGCTTCCCGGACTGCTTCGCCCAGCTTTACTTCGCCGACGCGGTGACCGGCGGCGCCCGCCGCCGCAACTTCCAGTCGCTGCAGCCCGCCCCTGCCGAGCCAAAAACAATGGTCGATCTCAGCCAGATCGTGATCTTCGGTGGCCACCCAGAAGACAGGAACCGCGTCGGTGCCGCACGCGCTCATCTGCGCGGCGAATCGCAGCGCGGAGACAGCTTTGTAGATGCTGTAACTCGGGCCGGTGAAAAGGCCCACCTGCTGGCCGGTAACCACGGCCACGGCGCCGGCGGCCAGGCGGTCGAGGTTGCGTGAGGTGGCGCCGTCGGCGCCGAAGGCGCGGTTCTGCTCGCGGAGCACCTCCACCAGGGTGCGGCGCGCCGCGGCATCCGGTTTTATTTCGCGAGCCGCGGCGTCCATGCCCGCGGCGGTCGGCGGGTGCGCGTAAAACTCCGCCAGGCGGCCGAAATCCTCAAGATAGCTGGTGTAGAGCCGCGTCGTGTGAGGCAGCTCGGCGGCTCGAATCCAGTGACACTCCATGGGACTGGCCATCATACATGGCACGCACAACTCCGGCAATCGAGCACGGTTGTATCGAATCGATGTCGGACGGACCCCTGGAGATACACACGATGGGCAGAAGACTAGATTCAGGAGTAGACTGGGCCAGTATGCCGCGGCCCTTTCTGCGACGTTCCGCGGCATTCCTCTGCGCTGCATCGTCGGCATTCCCTGCCTCCGCGCAGGTCCCCCAGAAGGCCCCCGCCCCGAACACGGTCCAAGCGCCGGTGGCCCGACAAGAGCCGCCTGTGCTGCGTCACGTCGCGGCTCGTGCAGGTCAACGTCGTCGTGCAGGACAACAAGGGCCAGCCCGTCGCGGATCTGACCCGGGAAGATTTCACGGTCAGCGACCAGGGGCAGGAGCAAGCCATCCGCCTGTTCTCCGTGGAATCCACCCGCACCCTCCCGGCGCTGGCACAGCCGGTTCCGGCCGACGTTTACACCAATCGCTTCGAGCAGAAGGGCGGCACGCCCACCAGTGTCACCGTGATTCTTCTCGATGGCCTCGACACCCGCTTCGAGGGCATGGTCTGTCAACTCCGGGTCCACGGGCTCGGTCAGCATCCCGCTCGAGAAGGTCTTTTCCTCGAGCGGCAATTAGTTGCTCATTGCTGGGACCGCTTCCGCGGACCTGTAGCTCAGTTGACTTCTCTTAATGCAGGAGTAAACTCCACTGTCGGTGACTCCCATGCGCTCCAAGACAATCAGGTCGAGATTCTGGCGCCCGGTAGTGGCGTGCTTGTGCATCCTGCAATTGGCCCTTGCGCCGGCTCTGGCACAGGCGCCCGCTCCCGAGACCGGACAGGCTGCCCCGGCGGCCAGGCAAGAAACGCCCAAGGTGCGCTTCACTTCCCGGCTGGTGCAGGTCAATGTCGTCGTGCAGGACAAGAAGGGCGAGCCGGTCTCCGATCTCACCAAAGACGACTTCGCCGTTCTCGATCAGGGCCAGTCCCAGCAACTCAGCCTCTTCGCGGTGGAGTCCAACCAGATCCTCCCGGCGGCCCCGCGCGCGGGGAAGAATGTGTATACCAACCGGCTCGAACAGCGGGGCGCCACGCCCACCAGCGTCACGGTGGTCCTGATTGACACGCTCAACACGCGCCTGGAGCAGATGGCCAACGTGCGGCCGCGCCTGGTTGAGTTCCTCGGACAACTGCAGCCGCAGGACCGCGTAGCTCTCTACGCCCTGGGTCATCACCTGCACATCCTGCACGAGTTCACCAACGATGCCACGGCCCTGCTGCGCGCCCTGGGCCGATACCAGGCAGGCCCTCCGTTTGAACACTCGGCCTCCCAGCCGCCGGACTTCGATCCCACGGGCCTGGACACGCTGGATGCAACCTTGGCGGAGGTCAACAAACGCCAGGGGGACTTCTACATGGTCAACCGGGTGCTGCACACCACCGAGGCCCTGGAGGCTATCGCCAACCACCTGGCGCTCGTTCCCGGCCGAAAAAACCTAGTCTGGCTCTCGGCCGGTTTCCCGTTTTCACTCAATCTCGACCGGCTGACACTGCATGAGTCCAGCGAGCGACGCTCCTTTGACGAAGAAATCCAGCGCGCGGTCCGCGCCCTCAACAAGGCCAATCTGGCCGTCTATCCGGTGGATGCGCGCGGGTTGCTCGCGCCCGCCTCGGTGCAAACCGAATTCCACGCCGCCCAGCAGGAAGGTTCGACGGCGGCCCGCCTCCCGGAGCCCATGCTCTCGCTCACCTCCGACGTCGCCAAGCTCGAGACGATGGACGTCTTCGCCGAGCGCACGGGCGGCCGCGTCTTCCACAACGCGAACGACATCCGCGGTTCCATTCGCCGGGCCATTGACGATTCGCGCCTCACCTACGTCCTGGGCTTCTATCCTTCCCATGAGAAGTGGGACGGCAAGTTTCACGAGATCAAGGTGCAGGTGAAGCGGCCCGGCTTGCGCGTGCGCCACCGCAAAGGCTATTTCGCCCTGGCCGACCCCGTGCTGGACGCCAAGCAGCGGCGCGAACTGCTGCGCGAGGCTGCCATCAACCCGCTCGAAGCGACCGGGCTGGGGCTGAGCGTTCGCGTGACGCCGGTGGATGTCCCCGGAGCGCGCGCGGTGAAGCTCGACCTGCGAATCGAGCCGAAGGAAGTCA
Organism: Acidobacteriota bacterium; assembly: GCA_016201215.1. Taxonomy (GTDB): domain Bacteria; phylum Acidobacteriota; class Terriglobia; order Acidiferrales; family UBA7541; genus QHYU01. The sequence continues at coordinate 13,442 of JACQDH010000005.1, forward strand.
CGCTCGAGCAGAAGGAAGGAACCTGGCTGGGATCGATCGACCTGGTCTTTGCGCAGGCCGCCGGCGACGGCACGATTGTGACCGGCGAGTCACAGACCTACGAGCTGCGGCTGACACAGCAGACCTACGAAGCAGCCAACCGCATCGGGCTCGTGCTCTCGCGAAGGCTTTCGCTCGCGGACAAGACAGCGCAGCTCCGCGTCGTGGTAGGTGACAACCCGACCGGCGCAGTCGGCTCGGTCACCATTTCCCTCTCCAGAGTCTTTTCGACCGGCGGCAATTGAGGAACCAGGTGCGGCCTACTTCCCCGGGGCACTGACCGGGGCAACGGCGGCGAGAACCGTCTCCACTTCGCGCTTCTGCGCATCGGTCAGCGGCAACAGCGGCCGCCGCGCCGGTCCGCCGTAGTAGCTCAGCCAATCCATCGCGTATTTGATCCCGGGAATGCCTAGTTCGGCGACGAGCTTCAGTGTTGGTGCCAGCAACCGGTCCTGGAGCGTGGAGGCCCGCTCGGTATCGCCCGCGCGGGAGGCTTCGTAGAGTTCAACGCAAAGCTCGGGCAATACGCAGGCCACTGCCAAAATGGCCCCCACGGCGCCGAGCGCCAGCGACGGGTAGAGTGTCGAAGCCGAGCCCACCAGCGTCTGGAAGCTGCGCGGCGTCGCGTGGATAATCTCCGCTACGCGCTGCACGTTGCCGGAACTTTCCTTGATGCCGATGATGTTGGGGTGCTCGGCCAGGCGTGCCACCGTGTCGGCTTCGACGGCCAAACCGGTGAACTGCGGCACAGAGTAGATTAGGACCGGAATGCGCGCGGTGTCCGCGACGCGCAGGAAATGCTCGAGCTCCACCGCCGGAGTCATCTGCGGTTTGTAGTAATGCGGCGTTCTCACCAAGGCCACTTGGTAGCCGAGCGCCGCGGCCCGGTTGGTGCGCTCGATGGTTTCCTTGGTGGCCTCGACGCCGGTGCCGGCGATCAGAGTCTTTCCCGGCGCGGCGGCCTCCAGCACGGTCTCCCAGACGCGTTCCGTCTCCTCGAAGCTGAGCAGCACCGACTCCCCGGTGGACCCGACGACGACGTAGCCGCCCAGCCGGATGCGGTTGTATCGCGCGACGTTTTCGCGCAGCGCATCGAGCGCCAGCGCGCCGTCGCTGGAGAATGGCGTGGTGATGGGTGGAAAGATGCCATGAAGTTTCATACGCACATCTTATCGCACGCCGGCCAAAAGAAAAGCACGCCCCCTATGAGATGCCGCGCAGGGCTAGCGATGTGTGGAGGCTCTCTTCCCATGTAGGTCTTGCAGCGCGGCGACCTCCAGGGCGTGTTCGTGGAGCGCGCGGATACCCCGCGCGGCGGCCTGTGCTGCGGACAGCGTGGTGATGCAGGGGATGTTGTAGCGGATGGCCGCGCGGCGGATGGATTTTTCATCGTAGAACGATTCCCGGCCGAGCGGCGTATTGATGATCATGTCCACCTTGCCGGTCTTGATCAAGTCCACGATGTTCGGGCGGCCCTCGTTGACCTTGTACACCGGCTCGGCCTCCATCCCGGCGGCCTGCAACGCTGCGGCCGTGCCGCGCGTGGCCACCAGCTTGAAGCCGAGTGCGGCCAGGTCGCGCCCGAGCGCTCCGAGCTGCTTTTTGTCGCGGTCATTGACGCTGATGAAGATGGTTCCCTTGCGCGGCAGGCGCTGCGCTGCGGCGAGTTGCGCCTTGGCGAAAGCCTGGCCGAACGTCTTGGAGATGCCCATGACCTCACCGGTCGAGCGCATCTCCGGCCCCAGGATGGTGTCCACGCCGCGGAACTTGTTGAACGGAAACACGGGCGACTTGACGGCGTAGTAATCGCGCACGGCGATTTCGGCCACGCCGTTGGTCCTGGTCAGCGGGAGATTCATCTCCGCGAGCTTGCGGCCGGTCATCAGCCGCGCTGCCACCTTGGCCAGCGGCACGCCGGTGGCCTTGCTGACGTAGGGCACGGTGCGCGACGCGCGCGGGTTCACCTCCAGCACGTACACCGTGTCGCGCTGGATGGCGTACTGCGCGTTCATCAGGCCGACCACTTGCAGAGCTTGGGCCAGGCGCTTGGTGTACTCGCGGATGCGGTCGAGCACGGCGGGCGAAAGGCTGACCGGCGGCAGCACGCAGGAGGAGTCGCCCGAGTGCACCCCGGCCTCTTCGATGTGCTCCATGATCCCCCCGATGACCACTTCGTCGCCGTCGGCCAGCGCGTCCACATCCACCTCGGTCGCCTCCTCGAGGAACTGATCAATCAGCACCGGCCGCGCCGGGCCCATCAGCGCCGCCTGTGCAACGTACTCCTGCACCGTGTTCAGATCGTAGGCGATTACCATGGCGCGGCCGCCCAGCACGTAGCTCGGTCGCACCAGCACCGGCAGGCCGATCTCCCCGGCAACCCGCACGGCTTCCTCTGGCACCAGCGCCGTGCCGTTGCGCGGCTGCGGGATGCCCAACTCCTCCAGCAGCCGGCCGAAGCGCCGGCGGTCCTCGGCCAGGTCAATGGATTCCGGTGCGGTGCCGATGATAGGCACGCCGTTGCGCTTGAGCTCGAGGGCCAGGTTGAGCGGGGTCTGCCCGCCGAACTGCACGATCACACCCTGCGGCTTTTCGCGCTCGATCACCGCCAGCACGTCCTCGAGCGTGAGCGGCTCGAAATACAGCCGATCGGAGGTGTCGTAATCGGTGGAGACGGTTTCGGGGTTGCAGTTGATCATCACCGTCTCGTAGTCGTCTTCACTCAGCGCGAAAGAAGCGTGGCAGCAGCAGTAATCGAACTCGATGCCCTGGCCGATGCGGTTGGGCCCGCTGCCCAGGATGACGATCTTCGGCTGGGCAATGGGGTCTGCCTCGTCTTCGTCCTCGTAGGTCGAGTAGAGGTACGGGGTGTAGGACTCGAACTCGGCCGCGCAAGTGTCCACGCGCTTGAAGACGGGAGCGACGCGGGCTTTAGCCCGCTGGTGGCGCACGGCCGCGGGAGTCGTCTTCCAGATCTGCGCGAGCTGCTCGTCGCTCATACCGTTGCGCTTGGCCTCGCGCAGCAGCTCGTGCGGGACGGTTCCCACCGTCACCCCGGCGGCGCGCTTGGCCAGCAGCACCACGTCTTCCATCTGCCGGACAAACCACGGATCGATCTTCGTGAGCTCGCACACCTCGGCCGGCGGCAGCCCGCGCTCGAGCGCCACCAGCAGCCAGCGGATGCGGTCGGGCCGGGGCGTGGAGAGCTTCTCCCGCAGCAGCGACACCGGAGTGTCCGCCGGGGCGCGCCAGGGCGTGTGCGGCTCCAGCGACCGGATGCCCTTCTGCAGGGCCTCCTTGAATGTCCGGCCAATGGCCATCACTTCCCCGACCGACTTCATCTGTGTGCCCAGCGTGGTGTCCGCTCCGGAGAATTTCTCAAACTGCCATTTGGGGATCTTCACCACCACGTAGTCGATGGTGGGCTCGAAGCACGACGGCGTCACCCGGGTGATGTCGTTGGGAATTTCGTCGAGCGTCATACCCACGGCCAGCCGCGCCGCGATCTTGGCGATCGGGAAGCCGGTGGCTTTCGACGCCAGCGCGGAGCTGCGCGAAACGCGCGGGTTCATCTCGATGACCACCATGCGACCGGTCTCCGGCTGCACGGCAAACTGGATATTCGACCCGCCGGTCTCCACGCCCACCTCGCGGATCACCGCCGCGGCGGCGTCGCGCATGCGCTGGTATTCCTTGTCGGTCAGGGTCTGCGCCGGGGCCACGGTGATGGAATCGCCCGTGTGGATGCCCATGGGGTCGAAGTTCTCAATCGAGCAGACCACCACGAAGTTGTCGCGGAAGTCGCGCATCACCTCGAGCTCGAATTCCTTCCAGCCCAGCACCGACTCCTCGACCAGCGCCTCATGGACCGGGCTGGTGTCGAGTGCGTGGGCGATGGCCTCGGCGAACTCCTCGCGGTTGTAGGCGATCGAGCCGCCCGTGCCGCCTAGCGTGAACGACGGGCGAATCACCACCGGGTAGCCCAACTGGTCGGCCAGGCGCAGCGCGTCCTGGACGTTGTTCACCAGCGCCGAGGCGGGCACGTCCAGACCCACCTTGCGGCAGGCGTCTTTGAACCACAGGCGGTCCTCGGCCACCTTGATGGCGCGCAGCGACGCGCCAATCAGCTCCACGCCGTACTTCTCGAGGACGCCGCCCTCGGCCAGCTCCACCGCGAGGTTCAGACCCGTCTGCCCGCCCACGGTCGGCAGCAGTGCCTGCGGCCTTTCCTGCGCGATGATTTGCTCGACGTAATCCTTGGTCAGCGGCTCGATGTAGGTGCGGTCGGCGACTTCCGGGTCGGTCATGATCGTCGCCGGGTTGGAGTTGACCAGCACAACCTGGTAGCCCTCGGCGCGCAGCGCCTTGCACGCCTGCGTGCCCGAATAGTCGAACTCGCACGCCTGGCCGATGACAATCGGTCCCGAGCCGATGATCAGGATTCTCTTGATGTCGGTGCGCTTCGGCATTTATCTCTTCAGACCGCGGCGGAAAGCGTTGGACAATTTCGTCTCTTTCATCATGTCGGTGAACTGCCGGAACAAGTAATGCGAGTCGTGCGGCCCAGGCGAGGCCTCCGGGTGATACTGCACGCTGAACAGGGGCAACGAGCGGTGGCGCATGCCCTCGTTGGTGTGGTCGTTCAGGTTGACGTGCGTGATCTCGACGTCGCTCGCGGGCAGCGAGTCCGGGTCCACGGCAAACCCGTGGTTCTGCGCCGTGATTTCCACCTTCTGCGTGAGCAGGTTCTTCACCGGATGGTTGGCACCGTGGTGGCCGAACTTCAGCTTGAACGTGCGTCCGCCGAGCGCCAGGCCGCAAAGCTGGTGGCCCAGGCAGATGCCGAAAATCGGCACGCGCCCCATCAGGTGACGAATATTCTGCACCGCATAAGTGACCGGCTCGGGATCGCCGGGGCCATTCGAGAGAAACACGCCGTCGGGCTTCAACTCGAGCACGTCTTCGGCCTTGGCTCGGGCGGGCACGACGGTCACGCCGCAGTTGTGGTCCACCAGCAGGCGCAGGATGTTCTGCTTGATGCCGAAGTCATACGCGACCACGCGGAAGCGCTGGGCTTCGGCTTCCGAGACCGCTTCGCCCATTTCCTCGCGCCAGGGCGAGGCCGTGAGTTCAATCGAGCCCTTGGTCCACTCATAGCGTTTCTCGCAGCTCACGCGGCTGGCCAGCTCCAGACCGGCCATGGTGGGCAGCTTGCGCGTTTCGTGGATGAGCTGGTCGGCGGGCGTGCCATCGGTGCACACGATGCCGCGCAGCGCGCCGACCTTGCGGATGTGGCGCACCAGCGCCCGGGTATCGAGGTCCCAGATCACCGGGATTTCATGCCGGCTCAAGTAAATCTGCGCGGTTTCCGTGGAGCGCCAGTTCGAGGCCAGCGAAGAGAACTCGCGCACCACCAGCCCTTCGATGTACGGGCGCGCGGACTCCTCGTCGTCGAGATTCGCGCCCACGTTGCCGATGTGCGGATAGGTCAGGCAGACGATCTGGCCCGAGTAACTGGGGTCGGTGAAAACTTCCTGGTAGCCGGTGAGGCTGGTGTTGAAAACGACTTCGCCGCCGCGGCGGGTGCGCGCCCCGGCCGCGCGCCCGCTAAATACGCGCCCGTCTTCGAGTGCAAGTGTGGCCGGCCGTGCGATTGCCTCGGTCAGTGGGTCCTCCCGGCATCTTCATTTCACGTTGTCGGCAGAGGCCGTGATGGAGCCGAAGCGATCCACAGGCCAATAGGCGAAGACCGCCTTGCCGTAGATGTAGCGGTTGGGGACGGGGCCGAAGACGCGCGAGTCGTTGGAGCTGGAGCGATGGTCCCCCATCACGAAGTATTGGTCCGGCGGCACGCGCATGGGGCCAGAGGTGCTCGCATCGGCAAACTGCGACGGTACGTACGGCTCCGGCAGCCGCTGGCCGTCCACATAGACGCGGCCGGCACGGATTTCCACCGTCTCCCCCGGCAGGCCGACGACGCGCTTGATGAACGACTTCGAGCGGTCCAGCGGATACCAGAACACCACCACGTCGCCGCGTTCGATGGGCTCGAAGCGATAAACAAACTTGTTGATGAAGATGCGCTCCTGGTCGGAGAGCAGCGGGGTCATGCTGGTGCCTTCGACCTTCACCGGCTGGTAGAGGAAGATGATGATGACCACGGCCAGGCCGACGGCCAGCAAGAGGTCTCGCGCCCACGCGCGCAGCTCACGCCGCAGCGACGCGGAACCTATCCCTTCACGGTTCGGTGTCAGGTTGAGGTTGGCAGCTTCTGGCATTTTCGATGGAGCAGCAGATATTTATATCACGCCCCGAGGCGTCGCGCCAACGGCCAATTCAGCCGCGGCGGTGGCCGGCCGGATTCGACAAGGCTGCGTGCTCCATCATAGGATGCAAGGGCATGGCCGAACGGTTTGCAGTCATTCTCCCCGCGCTGAACGAAGAGGAGGTCATTGCTGCCACGCTCGACGACCTCTGGCGCGCGGCTGCTTCCCGCGCCCCCGCCGGAGCCGAGCTGGCGCAGGTCCTTGTGGTGGATAACGGCTCGACAGACGGCACCGCCGCGGTCGCCCGGACGCACGGCTCCCAGGTGGTCCCCGAGCCGCGCCGGGGTTACGGCCGCGCCTGCCTGGCGGGGATGGCTGCGCTTCGGCCCGACGTGGAAATCGTTGTCTTCTCCGATGCCGATGGAAGCGACGATCCGGCCGACCTGCCACGCCTGCTTGAGCCGATTGAGCGCGGCGAGGCGGATCTAGTGCTTGGCTCGCGTGTGCTGGGCGAACGCGAGGCCGGCTCGCTGACGCCCCACCAGGAGTTGGGCAACCGGCTGGCGACCTTTCTGATGCGGGCGCTCCTCGGTGCGCGGTATACCGATCTGGGTCCTTTCCGCGCCATCCGCCGCGACGCGCTCGAACGCTTGCAGATGCGCGACACTGATTTCGGCTGGCCCACCGAGATGCAGATCAAGGCCGCTCAGCGACGCCTGCGGGTTCGGGAAATCCCCGTCCGCCACCGCCGGCGCCGAGGCGGCAAGTCCAAGGTCTCCGCCAGCGTGCGCGGCAGCATTCTCGCGGGCGCAAAGATTATCTGGACGATTCTGCGGCATGGTTTGGCAAGCTGATCCCAGGCTTGCGCAACATCTCTGAGGCACCGCTCACCGGGCCGTTCCACTTGGCATCATTGCGCTCCCATACCAGGAACGCCTGGACCGGAGCGATATTCGCGTCGAAGGCCAGGGCCACGACAAATGAATCGTCCAAGAAGCCAAACACTGGGAGGGAGTTAGGAATCACATCGAGCGGGTTCACAAAATAGATCGACGCAGCTGCAGCCCGTGTGATGGTACCCCTCGGTGCCGCCTACCTCCCGGCCGCCCACGCACGGACCAGCCGCATCAACACCTGCAAGTTTCCCCAGCAATCGACGAGAAACTCTTTGTGCTTGTCGGCCTTACAGGCGACCTGGCGCGGCAGCCAGGATTGTTTCTTCGCGTCGCGGAGATAGCCACTGGCCTGTTGCTTCGCCCGATCAAACAGCAGCGGTGGCCTTGCTGACATGGGTTCGACCTCCCAAGTGAATCTCCCGCCAGCGATCCAGCCCGGAAAGAATCGATGCTTCCTGGCGTGGCAGGAATTCCTAAAAGGGGGATCGGCGGCCGGGGACGTTGGGCCGCGGCTCTAGGGCAGCTTGCCGTAGTCAAACAAACGAATATCTTTGCTCACGCCGAATGTGAATCCGCTGCGTGGATCGTTCTTGCTGATCCCCGCGATCCCGGCCAAGTCCCACTGGAATCCTCCGGCGAAGATCTGGAAGCCGAAGCGCGCCTGCGACTGGCTCTCCGTGCCGATCAGCTCCGTGCTGATTTTTCGCGTGGACTTGCGCCCGGCCACCTCACCCACCACGTTGACCCTGCGGTGCAGCGGGTAGGTGAATGCTCCGCCGTACAGAAGCACGTCGTTCTGCTTGAACTGCGTGTTGGTGGCCTGCAGGATGGCCAAGCCTAGGTCCCCAAACACGTTCCATTTGCCAAAATGCTTCTGGAGAATGAATGTGGCGAACACGTCCGTGGAATTCGTGCCCATGCCGTTATTCTGTTTGGAGTTTGGCATCTTGAAGCCGAAACGCAGGGCGAACGACGGTCGGTGCTGGGTTTCGGCCAGAATGCGCACCTTGGTGCTCACGGAGAAATCGCCCGCATCGTGCGCCGAGTTCGGCCCGGCCAACTGCAGCGGCACAAGCGGAGTGCCCCGCTTCTTGATGTCCAGGAAATTCTGCACCGCGCCTTCCAGTTGCACTTCGACAATCTTCCCCACTCCCATCCGCAGCGTAATCACGCCCACGGAAGTCAGATCGCCCGAGAGGCCCGAGAGGGGGAAATCCACGTCTTGCAGGAAGTCGAAGCCGATCTCGGCGCGCATCGTGCCGGGAGGAAGAATCTCCGCCTCGCTGGTCCGCAAGGGACGCGTCTGCGCCGCCGCCGGGAGGCTGAGGATGAAAAGGAAGCAGACGGCGGAAAGGACGCAGAGGACTGCTCGAGGCCGCTTGCGGCGAGCTCGGACAGGCATGGTGGGCTTCTGCCTCATCCCGCGGCCTTTCACCTCGATTCCCCTGCCTCTGTTTTGCCGCTCCTCAGGCTTTCGGAAACCGCGCCTATCCTAGAACAACCGCTCTCAATCGCCAAGCGCGTAGTTGAGGACGGCCAGCGCGGCCAGTACGGCGGTTTCTGTGCGCAGGATGTGCACTCCCAGGGAGGCTTCGGCAAAGCCCGCCGTCCGCGCTGCCGCCAGTTCGTCATCGGTCCAGCCGCCCTCGGGGCCGATCGCGACGCACCCGGACCGTGGCGACTTGCCTTCCAGCACGGCGCGCAGGGCTGGCGCGTCAGCACGCTCGGAGAGCAGCAGTTGGAAAGGTGCCTCCACTCCAGAAACAACCATCTGTGACCGGACGCTCTGAAACGCTTCCCGCGGGCGCGCCGCGGCCAGCAGAGTCGGTGGCCGCAGCCGGCGCGACTGCTGTGCCGCCTCGAGCAGGATTTTCCGCCAGCGCGCCGCGCGCTTGGCCGCCGCAGCAACCAGCGCCTTCTCGCTGCGCGCCGCGGCCAATGGAACAATCTTGGCAACTCCCAGCTCAGTGGCCTTCTCGAGCGCCCACTCGAAACGCTCGAACTTGACGACGGCGAGCAAGAGAGTCAGTGCCAACCGCGGCGCGCGTGCCGGCAGCGCCTCAACGAGCGTGAACTCCACGAGGTCACGGCCAACGCGCGCGGTGCGTGCCAGCCACAGGTTTTCGCCGTCGCTCAACTCATAGAGCTGGCCGGGCTCCGCGCGCAAGACCCGGGCCAGGTGATGCGCGGCCTCCCCAGAGAGAAAGGCCGCGCGACCCTCCAACCGTTCGACGAAGAAGCGGCGTCGCATGGGCTTGCGCTCGTGCGCGGGCAATGTTATACCAGCGGGCAAGCGCGTCCTTCCAGGAAAACACGGAAAGGAGTGTGCCCATGCTCACCAGCAGAACACGATTGATCCTCTTGGTGGTCCTGGGCCTTGTGGCGGCAATGGCCACGGGCGTCGCCCTGACCCTCTGGCTCAGCCTGGGTAGTTCCCGCCCTTCCGCTACTGTTCCCACGGCATCCACACAGACTCCGGCATCTTCACCCGAGGCAGGATATCCAACCCGGGACATGAACAAGGGGGCTGTTCCGCACGCAACTGATACGGGCAGTTATCAGCAGGCCGAGTCAGCTTCGCGGGGGCAGGGCACCGGGGTATTCATCAACGAACGCGAACTGACCCCGGCACAGGTGCAGGAAATGGTGCAGACCTATCGCTACCCTCCGCCGCGAGGTCGTTTCTGGTATGACTCCCGCAGCGGCCTCTACGGCCTGTGGGGCCGCGAGACGGCCGGCTTCATCCGCCCGGGGCACGACTTCGGACCGCTCCCCGCCAGCGCCTCCGGTGGGAACACCGGCGTTTTCATCAACGGCCGCGAGCTCAACATGACTGAAGCCTACTACTGCCAACAGATCTTTGGCGCGGTGTACCAGGGCCGCTGGTGGCTGGATGCCGCGACGGGCAATCTTGGGGTGGAAAGCAACCCGGTGCCCATCGCCAATCTCTGGGTCGCCCTCCAGCAAGCCCAGGGCGCCGGCGGCAAGAAACAGTGGGGCTGGCGCGACGGCAGCGGCGCGACCATGTCCTCGGATGGCAACTGCACCATGATGGCCGTCCCCGGCGCTCCGGTTTACAGCTCGGGCGGCTGCTAACTCACCCAGGACTCGGTCCGAGTTAAAGCGAGCACAGGGAATCTTGGATCCGTCATGGTCGTCGTTTCCCTAGGCTTGGCAGTCCGCCCTGAAAGAATTCCGTATGCCATTCACGAATGTCACCAACCCGCGTAGGCGGAGACGAAAGTATGCTCACGGAAACGCTCATTTGAACACGCACAGAACCAGGCCCTTGAAGAAGAACAACAGGGACAAAGTGAAGTGGATTCCCTTCTTCCCGCTCAAGCTCCTCCCTTAGGGCGCCGACGGCGATGACCACGCCTGCCCTGCCGTCTTTGACGGCGAATACCCCAAACCCATCAATCCCCCTCCACAGTAGGTCGCCACCTACTCGAAGGTCCCGGGGAAAGGTTGTAAAGTGGGAAAAGCGGTTGTGAGGCCGCACCCTAACGTTCATCGTGAACTCAATACTGCGGTCGCCTGGGTATGGGATACCACCACGAGGAAAGAAGCCGTAGCCTTGCTCGTTTTTCCTCCAGCCGGCCGCGACGTCCGCGGTGGCCTTCACCCAAAGCAGATCATGACGTTCGATGGAAACAGACAAATCCATTTGATGTGCTCAGAGCCCGGCCTACGTATCAGGCATGTGCCTCAGGCAACGCTTCTTCCCCGTCCGGTAACGCTTTACCCGAAGATGTCTTTCACTTTTTCGAAGAAGGAGGAGTCGCGCGCGGCAGGGCGGTTTTCCGCGCGCAGGATCTCGCCCAACTGCTCCAGCAGCTTGCGCTGCTCGCGCGTCAGCTTGGTCGGCGTGACCACACGCACGTGGAAGTAGAGATCACCTTTGCCCCCTCCATGAGGATCGGGCAGACCCTTTCCCTTCAGGCGGAAGATCGAGCCGGTCTGGGTGCCCTCGGGAATCTTCAGCTTCTCCTCGCTGATCAGACCAGGAGCGCTGATCTCCGCGCCGAGCGCGGCCTGCGCGACGGTGATGGGGATGGTGCAATAGAGGTCGGCGTTACGCCGCTCGAAGAACGGGTGCTCCTTGACTTCCAGCACGACGTAAAGGTCGCCGGGCGGGCCGCCGTTCGGGCCCCGCTCTCCTTCGCCGGGCACGCGCAGCCGCGTCTGGTTATCCACCCCGGGCGGGATGCGCAACTCGATGGTGCGTTCCCTCTCCATGCGTCCCTGGCCGCGGCATTGCGGACACCGCTCGCGCACTACTTGGCCCGCGCCCTGGCAACCCGGGCAGGTGCGCGTGATGGTGAAGAAGCCCTGCTGGTAGTGCAATTGACCGCGGCCTCCACAGGACTGGCATGCAACAATTCCCGTGCCGGCCAAGGCCCCGGTGCCGTTGCAGGCCTCGCAGAACTCCAGCCGCGGCACCTTGATCTTCGTCTGCACGCCGGCGGCCGCTTCCTCGAAGGACAGGGTCATATCGTAGCGCAGGTCCGCGCCGCGCTGCGGGCGGGTGCGGGCGCGGCGCCCTCCGCCGAAAATATCTTCAAAGCCGAAGAAGTCGCCGAAGATGTCCTGGAACTCTTCAAAGATCGTGTGGCTGATGCCGGGCTCGAAGCTCACGCCGGAGACCCCGGCGTGGCCGTAGCGGTCGTAGGCGGCCCGCTTCTGCGAGTCCGAGAGCACGCTATAGGCCTCGGTCGCTTCGCGGAAGCGTTCCTCGGCCTGCTGTTTATTCGCCGGGTTGCGGTCGGGGTGCCACTTGAGCGCGGCTTTGCGGTAGGCTGACTTGATCTCTTCCCCCGCAGCGTTGGGAGCGACGCCCAGCACTTCGTAGTAATCGCGTTTATGGCCGGGAGGCATGCACCCTCGACAGAACTCGCTCAGTTGACATGGCTGCCGGCCTCCGGGGCCTTCCCGCCGGTTTTCCTGGGTGGATGCACGGCCACGCGCACGATCGCCGGGCGCAGCAGCCTGTCGCCCAGCCGATAGCCCGGCTGGAGCACCTGCAGCACGGTTCCGTCGGCGTGCTCGGCCGTTTCCACCCGCTCGATGGCCTGGTGAATGTGCGGGTCAAACGGTTTCCCGTCGGCGTCGATGCGCTCGACGCCCTGGCGCGCCAGCGCATCCCAGAGTTGCCTGTAGATGAGCTCGAAGCCCTTGCGGTAGTCCTCGTACGCTGGGTTGTCGTGCGCGGCGAGCGCGCGCTCGAAGGCGTCGAGCACGGGCAGCAACTCTTCGATCAGCCGCGCCACCGCGCGCTGGCTGCCTTCCAGGCGTTCGCGCTCGATGCGCTTGCGGGCGTTCTCGAAATCTGCCTGCCGGCGAATGAGCGTCCGCCAGAGCTCGTCCTTCTCCGCTTGGAGCCGCGCCACCTGCTCGGCCAGCGAAGCGGTCTCCGCAGCGGCTCGTGGCCCGGCCTCGGGCGCAGGTCCGGGCACCGGCTCGGACGATCCCTCGGGAACGTCGGCGTTCAAGACGTCCTCCACGTCCGCGTCGTCGTATTTCGGGTCTTTGCGATCGGCCAAGCTCTTTAGCTCCTGCTCAGGGTCTCGCTGAACAGCCGCGCCACGTAGGCCACAGCGGTGATGGCGCGCTCGTACTGCATGCGCATGGGTCCCAGCACGCCGAGCGAGCCCTGCACCTGGTCGTGGCTGGTGTAGGCCGCGCTGATCAGGGCCAGGTGTTCGCCTGCCGGGCTGATTTCCTTCACGCCGATTTGCACGTGTACTGGCTCGGGCGCCTCGATGCAGCCGGTCAGTAGGGCCACCAGCTTGGTTTTCTCCTCGATGGCGGCCAGTAGTTCGCGCAACTGCGCCTGGTCGGAGAACTGGGCGGAAGCAGCGATCTGCCCCGCGCCCTCGATGTACACCTGCCGGCTGGGGGCGTCGGCGAGCAGATTCGGGTCGCACAGCACCAGTGCATTGCACACCAGCCGGTCGTAGCGTTCGCGCTCGGACGCCAGTCGTGCCAGCAGGTTGGCGCGAATCGCCTCCAGCGTCCGACCGGCGTAATGCCGATTCAGGTACTCAGCGGTCCGATCGAGTTCGGCCTGCGTGAAGGGCCGCTCCGTGCGCATCACCTTGTCCCGCGTGGCGCCACTGGAGGAGATCAGCACCACAACCACGCGACCGTCGGGCAACAACAGAAATCTCAGGTGCTCCAAGACAATGCGGGCGAGCGGCGGCGAGATCACGATCCCCAGCCCCTGCGAGACGGCCGCCAGTACGTGCCCGGCGCGCTCGGTGATCCCTTCCGGCGTTGCGGCCGCGGCCAGTTCCCGGCGGATCCACTCCTGATCCTCGGCGTTGAGCGTGGCCTGCGCGGCGATCTGCTCGGCGAAGAAACGGTAGCCTGCCGCCGTGGGAACCCGGCCCGCCGAAGTGTGCGGCTGATAGAGGTAGCCCTCCCCCTCCAGGTCCGCCATAACATTCCGGATCGTGGCCGGGCTCAAGCTCTCAGCGTGCCGCCGCGAAATCGTGCGCGAAGAGACCGGCTCGCCGGTCTCGATGTACGTCCGCACAACCTGGGCCAGGATTTGCTGGTTGCGCTTCTCGTGTGGCACTGGGTGGCGCATGGCTAGGTTATTTCGCAAACAACACCAATTTTATTCTATGCGGGGTTGAAAGGAGCGTCAACCTGCCGGCGCTGAGGACAATCCGCCACCAGTCCCAAACGACGGGGGATTCGGCGCAACTCGCGCAAGCCGCACGCTTGCCCGTCAGACATTTCCCGTGAGCGCAGAGGCACGGTCAGCCGTGCCCCTGCCGAAGGACCGATGCGGCGCGGTCAGTCGCCGAGGCGGGCGAAGCCCGAGGTGTCGATCTGGGCGCGCTGCAGTTTGTCGGAGAAGTCCACATAGATCGTCTTCCACTCCGAGTAGAAGTCGATCGCGGCGATGCCCGCCTCGCGGTGGCCATTGCCGGTCTGCTTGGTGCCGCCGAAGGGCAGATGGGTTTCCGCGCCGATGGTGGGCGCGTTGACGTAGACGATGCCAGTGTAGAGGTCCCGCATGGCCTGAAAGGCCTTGTTGACGTCGCGCGTGTAAATGGAAGCCGAAAGGCCATAGACCACTCCGTTGGCGATCTCCAGCGCGTTCTCCAGGTTGTCGCAGGGAATGACGGAGACCACCGGGCCGAAGATCTCCTCCTGAGCGATGCGCATCTTCGGGTCGCAGTCCGCAAAGATCGTCGGCTCGTGGAACCAGCCGCGCGCGTAAGGGCCGCTCTCCAACCGATGGCCGCCCGCCGCGAGCCGCGCGCCTTCGTTGATCCCAATGTTCACGTAATCCATGACGGTTTGGAGCTGCGATTCGTTGACGCACGGCCCCATCTCCGTGCTGGCGTCCAGCCCGTCGCCGACCTTGAGCGCCCTGGCGCGGGCCGCGTAGCGGTCCACGAACTCCTTGTAAACCTTCCTGTGTGCGGTCACACGGCTCGTGGCCGTGCAGCGTTGCCCGGTCGTGCCGAAGCCGCCCCAGATCGCGCCATCAACGGCCAAGTCCACGTTGGCGTCGTCCATCACGATGATGATGTTCTTGCCGCCCATTTCGAGCTGGCAGTGCTTGAAGCCCGGGGCACAGGCCTCGCTGACGTGGCGGCCGATATCGGTCGAGCCGGTGAAGCTCACCAGCGAAACGTCCGCATGCTTCATCAGCGGATTGCCCACCTTGCTGCCGGCGCCCGTCAGGATGTTCACCACTCCGCGCGGCAGGCCCGCTTCGTTGAGCACCTGCACCAGGTGGTAGCCCGAAAGCGGCGTATCCGACGCGGGCTTGAAGACCACCGTGTTTCCGCAGATCAGCGCGGGCATGAGCTTCCAGGACGGAATGGCCATGGGGAAATTCCAGGGCGTAATCATGGTGCACACGCCAATGGGTTGCCGGACGCTCATCGCGAATTTGTTGGGCAACTCGGAGGGCGTGGTCTGACCGAACTGCCGGCGGCCCTCCCCGGCCATGTAGTAAGTCATGTCGATGGCTTCCTGGACGTCGCCGCGTGTCTCGGCCAGGATTTTGCCCATCTCGCGGGTCATGTCCCGCGCCAGGTCTTCCTTGCGCTTGACCAGGATTTCGGCGGCACGGAAAAGAATCTCAGCGCGCTTGGGCGCGGGCACCAGCCGCCAGGTCTTGTAGGCTTCCTTGGCGGCGTCCACGGCGGCATAGACGTCCTCCTCGGTGGAGGCCGGGAACATCCCAATCAGTTCATCGGTATTGGCGGGGTTGCGGTTCTCAAACGCTTTCCCGCTGCGCGACTCCACCCATTCGCCGTTGATGTAGTTCTTATAGACCTTGGGAATGACTGCAGTGGCCATGCTGCCTCCTCAACAATGTTGGCGATCCGCTCTGGAGTAACGGAACAATTTGAAGTGCGTCAGAAACGCGGCGGCTCCAATCTAGCAGACGCCCCGAAGGGCGTCAACGAAACCGCGGAAGACCACTTCCTGGAGGAGAATCCGGAGCCAGGCATCGCCTTCGGCAGGATCGCCAATAGACTTACTTGCTGTCGGGGGTGGACGATGCAGATGGTGTGGCCGGCGGGATATCCGCTCCGCAGTCGGAGCTTTTTGCGCGCGCTCGCGCCGCCGAGCCTTGCTGCTCTTGCCGGAGACCTTCCTCGTGCCAGCGCCCGCCGCGTGCTTCCCAGGCGAAGAGGTGGGCGACGTGGCAGATGGCGCGGCCTTAGGCGACGTCTTTTGTGCGGCTTTTTTCTGCGCGCGCAAAAACACCGGGGCGGCGCTCACCAGGAGCACCGCCCCGAGGCAGGAGAGCAAAGGTTTGGAGCGCTTAAGGCGCATCAGCGGAATGTGCTCCCCCTGCCTGCTGCGCGTCTGTAGCCATCCTTGCCGCGCCTCACTGGTGCTCGGCGGGCACCACGCCGGACACGTAAACGGTCAGTACGCGCTCGCTGTCCTGGCGCCGCATCACCTTGAAGACGACGTTTTGCCCAGTCTTCAGCTTCGAGACGCTGCGGCGGTACTCGCCTGCGGTGGCAATGGGATCGTGGTTGATTTCCACGATCACGTCGCCTCGAACCAGCCCGATGTCCTCGGCGAAGCTGGCCGGCTCCACTTCGCTCACCACAACGCCCCGCTGGCCTTCCATCCCGGCGCGCCGCGCGCGTTCCGGCGTGAGTTCCTCCACGCGCAGGCCGAATTCGACCGGAGCGGATTCGCCCGGCTGCCCTTCGACGTTGCCCGCGCGG
>JACQDH010000105.1 GCA_016201215.1 Acidobacteriota bacterium
GACATGCATCCCCCACGCAGGGGCATCGGCCACTAACTGCCGGAAGGGTGCCGACACGCCGCGCCGCACCGCCTCGGCCTGCACCTCGCTGCAATCGGGCGTCCCGTGATGCCGATCTCCGTCTCCATCCGGCTTCCAGGTTACCTCCATGGGGCGAACGCTATATCTGCCGGCGTCCTCGGCGCGGAGGTGGATGTCGTAATGAGCTCTGAGCTTGCGCCCGGGCCTGAATCGCGTGCGTCGCAGCTGACAGGACCCCAGCAACTCCGGGGCGGAGAGCAGCGCACGTAGTTCGCGCCGCAACGCCTCGCACGGCCCCGCGCCAAGTAGCATCCACTGGATGCCTTCCAGCCCGGCGCGCCCCGAGAGCGCATCGGCAAGGTTCACGGTCGATTCTCTCCTTTACTCGTCAGGTCGGCATTTCCCTCGAAGCGCTGAGCCAATCGTTTCTCCTCACCCCGAAAGGGCGCTGAGCCGTTTCGGTTTACCAGCGGCTGGACCCAATGAATGACTCGAGCTACGTTTTGGCCCCAGGTGTGCTCCGAGCAGGCGGCGCTGGCTCTTCTCCCTAATTCGTTACGCAGTGCCGTGTCTTTCTGGAACCGCTCGACGCAGCTTACAAGACCTGCGCGGTCCCCGGGCTCGAATAGTAGGCCAGTAACCCCATCGACAACGATTTCAGCCACCTGGCCCGCCCGGCTCGCAACCACCGCTCGACCTGCGGCCATATACTCGAAAAGCTTGATCGGCGAGAAATAGAACTCCTCAAGAGCCGGATAGGGCGCGATGGCCACATCCATCGCGGCCAGATAATGCGGCACGTCTTGATGAGCGACTCCCCCAGCGAACGTCACCGCCCGGTGTAAACCTGTTTTCCGAACCTGCTCCTCGAATCGTGGTCGCAAGGGTCCATCCCCCACGAGAAGGAGGTGGGTTGAGGGATCCACTTGGTGCAGGTCTTGAAACGCCGCAAGCAGCAAGTCTGCTCCGTGCCAGGGCTTAAACGTGCCGACAAAGCCGATGACAAAGCGGCCGTCAAGGTTGAAAAGCTCTCTCACCCGCTTGCCATCGAAGTCCATGTGGAACAAGCGAGGATCAACGGCGTTGGGGAGAACGCGAATAAACTCAGGGTCCACTCCGGCCGCTTGCAGTCGGCTGCGCAGCGATTCGGAAACCGCGATCAACAGATTAGCCTTTCGCCAGATGCAGTGCTCGACCCAGCGTGCTAGCGGCGCGTTGGTCAACCCAGCACGGTATCGCTGTTGTTCGTAAACCAGCGGCGCGTTCACTTCGAGAACCAATGGTGTGCCCAGTTTCCTCGCCAGCCACAGGCCCGCCATTCCCCACAGGCTATAGCGCTCGTAGATAAAATCTGGCGCGAGTTCCCGCGCCGCAGCTGCTGCCCTCCGGGCAAAGCGGAAATTGTGGAGGGCCCGCACGAGATCCGGGTGTTCCCGAACGGGCATGCCAGCGAACCGGTTGGCAATCTGCAGGCAGCGAGCCAACACGCGATTCCATCGGGCGAGTGGTACCAGACGCACCGTCGCATGTAGATCAGCCTCGATGCTTTGTGCAGGTTCGACACCGCTGCATACCAGCGTCACCTGGTGACCCAGATCGGCCAAAGCGCGCACCAACGCACGGATATGGATCGCGCTGCCGATTTGGCCAGTCAGATCTATGCCGGGATCCGTGGAAATATAGAGAATCTTCACCGCCCGGCTCCGTTTAGGAAAAGGTTGAGCAACTGGCTGGAACTGCGTTCGACCGCGAACTGCGACTCCACCTTGGCCCGGGCGGCGCGGGCGAGGCGGTCCCGAAGCTGAGGGTCAGCGAGAAGCTGATCCAGAGCCTCAGCCAGCATTAATGGATTGCTTGGGGGAACCAGCACACCGTCACGAGCAGAGTCCATTAGCTCCGGGATGCCCGAGACCCGTGTAGAGACAGCTGGGACACCGCTGGCCATGGCCTCCAGCACTGCCGTCGGGATTCCATCGCGATCGCCATCTGCGGTCAGCACGCAGGGAAGAGCAAAAACGGCCGCACGCTGGTAGGCCAAGGAAACGATTTCCTGGGGCTGCGCGCCACGAAACTCGACGCAGCCACCCAAACCGAGTTGCGCCGTGCGGGTTTCCAGTGCCTCTCGCAGCGGACCGCTGCCCAGGATTTCCACCTTGAAGGCACGACCGCGCCGCTGCAGGATTGCAGCAGCCTCGATCAAGTCGCCGAGTCCTTTCTTGGGGATGAGCCTGGCAACCGAAAGGATCACTGGCGGCCCGGGATCGGACGCTCGCGGCCAGCGGAACTTGAAATCAGTGAGGTCAAGTCCGTTATAGATGCAATGGACTTTGCCGTTCGATGCGGGGCTGATCTGATTCAACAGATATTGCCGGTTATACTCGCTCACCGTCACCACGGCCCGCGCGCGCTCGATCTCTGCCCGGAGAAGTTCGCGCCGAGTATCAACGTAGATGTCCTTGGCGTGCGCTGTGAAGGTGTACGGGATGCCGGTTAGCTCGGAGGCGAACATGGCGACCAACGTGGGCGCGGTGGCGAAGTGAGCATGCAGATGAGCCACGGGTTCTCGGCGGAGCAGATGAACCAGGTAACCAGCCTGAAAAAAGCGTCGCACGACCCCAAGCCGGCGATAGCTCAAGGCGTGCACCAGCGCGCGCACATAGCGCCCGGGCAGTTCCCAAGCAAGTCGTAGATTCGCACGCACGATGCGCTTCCAGTGGCGATGAAGCGAAAGGTAAATCACTTCGGCGCGGACCTGGGCCACCTTTGCGTGGATCGGCTCTCCGCCGGGGTCCTTCACCGAGAAAATGCGCAGGCGCACCCCGCGTCGTTCCAAGGCGACGACCTCGGTAAGGACAAACGTCTGCGATAACCGCGGCCAGGTGCTCACCACATACCCGAGCGTCGGAATCTGGTGAGAGTGGGCCCCCATACTCTCCATTATCGAAGAAGCTCCAGCAAGCAGCTTGCGGCTTGCCTTGCGCCATTCATCTCGATGGCTCCGTCTTGGGCAGGGAAATCCTCCCGCCGCAACGCCACCAGCAGCCTCTGCGCCAAGGCTTCGGGAGAGAGCTCCCGCGGGTCGAGCATTTCAATCAGACCTCTACTGGCGAAAAGCCCTGCTCGCATCGTTTGTTCAGCGCTCGGCCCGGCGCGCGGCACAACCAGGGCTTTTTTCCTCAGGTGCAACACCTCAGACAGCGTGTTATATCCCGCCATGCACACCACCAAATCAGCAGCGGCTATATGGCTTAGGCTGTCTTCCACGTGGGAGGCGATCTCAACCGGCAGCCCTCGGGCTTCGCCTTCCAACTCCGCAATGATCTCGGGCGGCGCGTTCACGCCTACCGCCATCAGGGTCATGAAGTCAACCTCGTTGCCGAGAAGGCGGATAGCCCGAACATAAGCACGCATCAGGGGGTAGCCGTCGTGGCCACCCCCAGCCGAAACAAACACCAATCTCCGGCCGTCCGCGCGGTGAGTGTGGCGAATTTGGCTTGCGGGCCGAACCGGCCCCGCATTGACAACGTAGCCGCAGTAATGGATGCCCTGCGCTGGAACGGGCAGGCAATACGTGCCACACGCATCAAAAATATGGCTGCTGCCGTAGATGAGGACTCGATCATAGAAGTCGCGAAGCGCGTCGTAGGCTCCCTCTGTCTGCCAGACGCGCGCGATAACCTCCTTCGCATCCAAGATATCCCGGAGGCCAAGGACGACCGAGCAGGTCGGGCGCTCCTGCTTCAGCACCGCGAGCGCGGGGGTCAGTTCGCCCTTGGCGCCCACGGGCATGTGATCCACCAACAAAAGATCAGGTTGATAGCACTGGAGCACGCTGCGCAGCAGGACAATGCGCAGTCTTCGCATGTCCTCCGTATTCATCTGGAGATCGGCCCCCTCCCAGTGGCCCGGACCGATCTTCCGGATCGTAGGCAACTTGATGAAATCCATGCCAGAGGGCAATTTAAAAAATGGAGCAACGGGCGAATCCGCAATCAGGAGAATGTTGCTGGCTGGGGCCGCTTCGAGGATCTGCTGCCCGATGAGCGTGTTTCTCCTCAAATGGCCCAGACCCATGCCGTCTTGAGAGTAAATTACGATCCTGTGTGCACTGGCCATGAGTCACCCCCTCTTCGTGTGACCGCAGAAGGCCCCCCGCGCAGCCAACGACCCCAGTTCCCATGGAAGCGTGCGGCGGGGACGCGCGTTCCCACCAGCTTTTGACAACTCCTGTCTGGTGGCCGCCCAACCCAGTAGCTGCGCTTTCGGCTGTCTGCAAAGCCCTCGAAGGAAGGCCGGCTGCTGCCAGGCAATTGCTTCGAGCAGGGTGCCGCTGAAATGAAGATTGGCAGGAATATCGTAGATGCGGTGCAGCTCGAGGATCCAGGCCAGTCCCGATTTACTCTCCACCGAACCCAGAGTTGCACGCAACCCGTGTCGGTGGTCGTACCCCTTTTTGATCAGGAATGGGTTGGCATGTTGAACGATGGCGAAGGGTACTCGCATATCATTGAACGCCACATCGCCGCGAATTCCGAAGTCGCTGCGCTGCAGCAGACCCTACCCTCTCTGCGGAGAAGTGAAATGACTCTTGCCCTCAGGCTCCACCCCGTAGAGCCTGCTGGTGCAAAAGTATCTTATGTAGATCGTTAGATCCCGATGCCCAAGCAATCGTAAACACCCGTCCGCGGGGGATGCGGATCAGTGGCGTCTACGCGAGAGTCATTCTCCGCATGGGGCCGAGAGCCAACTTACGGGGACGTTGCCTCGCAGGGTGCTGGGCCGACCTTGCGAATGCAAACCTGAAAGCCTGCTTTGCCCTGAAGCGAGGTTGGCGCGTTGTCAGGTTGAGAAGCCGCGATTGTCAAGTGAATTTTGCAACCAAGTCTCAAGAAAAAATTCAAGATTGAATAACCTTGCACAGTCGCTAGTAGTGGTACGTATAGGACTGAAGATGCTTGGTAACTCTATGGGCCCCAGTTTTCAACGCTTTCCGCGATGCCCGCACTATTTGCGCAATTACTGTGCAAAAAAGCAACAACTCCACCTTGCCAGCAGCACCGTCCGTGTGCGGATCGCTCGCGTCAATCCGTCGCGTCCCCAGCAGGCTTTCAAGCCTTCCCAGTCGTTCAGTGGCCAGCCTCGCCGATGCCTCTTCCTCTTTCGGTCCAGGCTTCGATCGCCTGCTTGCTGGGAGATTCAGGTTCGCGGATTCCCATGCGATGGCGTGTGAAGGCCGAATCAATCGCTGCACTGTGGAAAAGATTCTTCCTCCGCGAAGGAACAGTTCGGCGGACCACCGTATGAGTCGGCTCCCGCACACATAGAGGTTGTGTCACACGCGTAGCGCGCTCAGAGCGCATTCGCACAATGATTCGTGACTTTCGTCCGACACACTCTGCTGATGCTCGGAGGAAATGTTTGGCGGTCTTTCGAGGGTCGCACTGCGCGGCTGACAGTCACAGGTGGTAAGGCGCTTCATCCCGGTCGCGCCAGCCCTGCGCGGAGCCATTGACATTCGTCAGTCTTCGCAGGCACGGCCGATCAGGGCGGGCCCCTTCAGTCCGTCTGGTGGCCTTGACTTCTGAACACGGTGCAACGGCCTTTTTCTCCACTGCTTCTTGCCGCAGGACTTAGGTCGGGGACGATCTTCAGGCCGTGGCGTTGCGCACCCGAAGAAAGAAGGTCAGGAAAGCTTGCCGAGGTAGAGGGCCATGCCGACGGCGGCGTTCATCCCCAGGCGCTCAAGGGCGCGGACTTCGCGGCGGCTGCGGATGCCGCCCGCCGCGGTGATCGGCAAGCGAGTCGTCTGCCGCAGCTTGCGAAACCAGGCCAGATTGGTGCCACGCATGCTTCCCTCCGCATCCACGTAGGTACAAAGGAATTCCGAGCAATAGCGTGCCAGCTCCGGCATCACTTCATTGGGATGCACCCTGAGTTTTTCGCGCCAGCCGCGCACGACGATGCGCCCGGCATCCGTATCCAGTGCCAGAACCACCCGCCGCCGGCCCACCCGCGCGACCAGGCGCCGCAGGAATGCGTGATGAATCCTTCCATGACGAAATGCTGCGCTTCCGACGATCACCTTCTCCGCACCCCAGTGCAGGACTTGCTCCGCGCGCGCCACACTGCGTATGCCGCCGCCGACGCGCACTCGCGCTGTAGATTTCTCGCAAAGCACACGGACGAGGCGGCCATTGCTTCCCTGCCGTAACGCCGCGTCGAGGTCAATCACGTGGAGCAGTGGATAGCTGCGAAAGCGATCGAGCAAGCCAACAACGTCTGCGATCGCCAGCCGGCGCTGCCGGCCGTGCACGAGTTGCACGGCTTTGCCGCCTTGGAGGTCAATGCAGGGGATGATCATCACGCCGTCTCAGGAGCTCAGACGAATGGGCACGCCGCGCAAGGCCAGAAATTGTTTGAGCTCTGCCATGCGATGCACATTGTCGTGGAAGATCGAAGCGGCAAGCGCCGCGTCGGCTCGGCCTTCAGCAAACACCGCGAGGAAGTCCTCGGGCTTGTCCGCGCCGCCCGAAGCAATCACCGGAACGCTCACCACACCGGAGACCGCCGCCGTGAGCGCGCAATCGAATCCACTGCGCGTCCCGTCGCGATCCATCGAGGTCAACAGGATTTCACCCGCGCCGCGCTCGACACCCTCCTGCGCCCAGGTGACGGTGTCGCGCCCGGTGGTTTCGCGGCCTCCGCGGACGATTACCTCCCAACGATTCGCCTGCGGGCCGCCAACGCGCCGTGCGTCAATCGCCAACACCACGGCCTGCGCCCCGAACTCGCGCGACAACTCCTCGATCAACTCGGGGCGCCGCACCGCGGCGGTGTTCACGGCAAGCTTGTCGGCACCAGCGCGGAGAATGGCCCGGCCGTCCACGACGGTTCCGACGCCACCGCCGGCCGTGAGCGGGATGGTGAGTTGCTCGGCTACGCGGCGAATGGTTTCGAGGAAGGTGGGGCGGCGGTCCCGCGAGGCGGCGATGTCGAGCACGACCAGCTCGTCGGCGCCCTCGCGGTTGTAGCGCGCGGCCAGCTCGGCCGGCTCACCTGCATCGCGTAGGCCGATGAACTGGACTCCTTTGACCACGCGCGCGCCGTCGGTGTCCAGGCACGGAATGATCCGCCGCGCGAGTGTCATTTCACAGGGTCTCCCGCCAAAGACTCCCGGCGCGCGAATTCCACAAAGTTTGCAAGTACCTTTGCCCCGGCCGCGCCCGACTTCTCGGGGTGAAACTGCACCGCGAAAACGCTTTTCTGCTCGAGCGCAGCGACAAAAGGGACGCCATGGTCACAGACCGCTACGGCGGCTGAGTCGGCACCAATCGCTGCATAGGAATGCGCGAAATAGAAGTAAGCGTTCTCAGAGACATCCCGCAGTAAGATGCCCGGTCGCAACCGGCGCAACTGATTCCAACCCATATGCGGCAGCTTGGCGGTCTTGGGCAACGGTTGCACGCTTCCTGGGAGGATTCCCAATCCAGAGTGGCTGAGGTCTTCCTCGCTCGAGTCGTAGAGCGCCTGCAGGCCCAGGCAGATTCCCAGAAAAGGGACGCCGCCGCGGATCGCTTCGCGCAGGGGTGCCAGCAAGTTTCGCTCCTCCAGGGTGCGCATCAGCGCGCCGAAATGGCCGACGCCAGGAAGCACAATCGCCCGGCTGCTGGCAAGCACCGCAGGCGCATCTGCGCGCCGGGTCTCAGCGCCGAGCAGCCGCAGGGCGCGTTCGACCGAAGACAGGTTGCCCGCCCCGTAATCGATGAGGGTCACCTCAACCGCATTCATAGCAGGCCTTTCGTGCTGGGCAGCACGCGCTTCATCTGCGGATCGCGCGTGGCAGCGAACCGCAGTGCTCGCGCAAATGCTTTGAACAAAGCCTCCACCTGGTGGTGCGACGATCGGCCGTATAACAACCGCAGGTGGACATTCGCTGCGGCCGCTTGCGCGAAGGCCCCAAAGAAATCCTCCAGCAGCTCGGCTTGGAAATCACCCACCAGCCTCGCCGAAAGCTTCCAGCGGCAGACGCAGTGCGCCCGTCCGCTCAGATCAATCGCCGCCGCAGCTAGGGTTTCATCCATGGGCATGAGGAAATAACCGGCGCGGAGGATGCCGCGCTTTGGGCCGAGGGCTTGCCGCACGGCTTCGCCCAGGGCAAGGCCCGTGTCCTCGACCGTGTGATGCTGGTCCACGTCGAGGTCTCCCTGCGCAAGGATTTCGAGGTCTATCGCTCCGTGGCGCGCCACCAGTTCCAGCATATGGTCGAAGAAACGAATCCCTGTGCGCACGCGTGCCCGACCGCGCCCATCGAGGTTGAGCCGCACACGGATGTCGGTCTCCGTGGTGGTGCGTCGGAGCTGAGCTTTTCTGGCTCTCATGACGCCCACCATTCCTCGAGTTCGAGGACGCTGCCCAGGATAGTCTTTGCGCCCAGCCGGCGCAGGCCAGTAATGCGCCGCCGCCGAGCTTGGCTGGAACGAGGCAGCACGCCCACGAAAGGGATCCTGGCGCGCTGCGCAGCCAGGGCGTCGTCGATGTTGTCGCCCAGATAGACCGCCGCGGCGGGATCACGCCCTTCGAGGATGCGCAGCAAACCTTCGGGGTCGGGCTTGGACCGCGCTACATCACTTGTGGTGACAATCCGCCGGAAGTAGGTTTCCACCTGGAAAGTCAAAAGGGTATGCTGAAGCTCGCGGCGCGTGCGTCCGGTGAACAGAGCGAGTTCAGCGCGCCGGGACCACCGTCGCAGCCGCGCCCGCGGCACCAGCCACCTCTCAAGTGTGACATTTCCGTCGCCCTTGCGGCCCCAATAGAATTCCTCAAATTGGCTCTTGACGTCGGCATAGCTGGCCTTGACTCCGAGAGAACCGATCAAGTCGGTAGAGAGTTTCCAGTCGTCGTTATATCCGGGACGGCTCTTCCAGCAATGGATGTCGGCATGAGTGACGCGCCGCCCAGTGAAATGCCGCACCGTCTGGAGAATCGAGCGGTGAAAGGAGCCACGCACGTCCACCAGGACGCCGTCCACATCGAAAATGACGATCTCCGGCTTGAGCTTCACCATGACTTTTCAATGGCTCCAATCAAACGCCGGGTCTGCGCCCGCGTACCCAAGGTGATGCGGACGTATCCCACACGGTTGAAGTCGCTCCGGCGATCGCGCAACAGAATCCCCTGCCTGGCAAGATTGGCAAGCAGCCGCGGAGCGTGGGAACCGAAATCGACGAGCAGGAAATTCGCAGCACTGGGAAAGAACGGTATGGCAAGTCGCATGAGTGCCTGCTCGAGTTCGCGCCGACCGTCGCGGATCTCGCGCACATAATTTCTGATATAGCGCACGTCCCGGGTCGCCGCTTCCGCCGCCACCAGTGCGGCCGTATTCACCGGAAAAGGCGAGCAGGCCTTGCGCAGCACATCAATCACCGCTCGATGGGCAATCACGCAACCCAGCCGCAGCCCGGCCAAGCCCGCGGCTTTGGAGAACGTACGCGTGACAACTAGATTCGCATGCCGGCGGATCCACGGCAGCACGGTCAGACCCGAGAACTCAAAATAAGCTTCGTCCACAACGACAAGCGTGCGCGGTGCTGCTTTGAGGATCCGGCCGAGCGCACTCTTCCCTACCAGTGTGCCCGTTGGATTATTTGGATTGGCAATGAAAAGCACGCGCGGCCGACGCCCGAGGGCGTCGAGAACCTTTTCCACGGGAAACCGCATGGCACCATCGTAGCGCAAGGCGGTTACTTTGGCGCCCGCCAGCGCCGCGTAGAATCTGTACATTACAAACGTGGGTTCTGCGAGCAGGACGCGGCTGCCCGGGTCTACGAAGGCATCGAAGACGAGTCGGAGTCCCTCGTCCACACCATTGGTGAGCAACAACTCAGCGGGCCGCACTCCGAAGAACTGCGCGAGGCGCCGCGTTGCGGCTTGGTATTCAGGATACATGGCTACGTCTTGGCGAGTCATCCGCGCGAGCGCCGCGCGTACCGCCGGCGAGCATCCGACAGTGTTTTCGTTAAAGTCGAGACGCAGCTTGCCCGCGCGGCCTTCGATTGTCCCGTGGTAGGCGCCCATGCGTTCGAGCGTGCGCCGCACGGGAACCGCCAGCTTCGCAGCTCCTCTCATCGACGCACCTCAACCGCCCAAGCGTGCGCTGCCAGGTTTTCCGCCTCGGCCAGCGCGGCCACGACCGGCGCCAGACGGCGCAGCCCCGCGCGGGAGATGCGTTGCACACTGCCACATTTCACGAAATCTGCCGCAGAGAGCCCCCCGCGGGAGCGCGCCCAGCCGCTTGTGGGCAGGACGTGGTTTGTTCCACTGGCATAGTCACCGATCGGTTGCGCGCTCCAGGGGCCCAGGAAGACGCTGCCTGCGGCGAAGATTTTCGCCAGCAGCGATGCCTCGCCGCCCGGCAGACTCAGATGCTCCGACGCAAATCGGTTAGCAAAGTGAATTGCTGCCTCAAGGCTCGGAGCCAGAAGAATGGCACCGTTTCTCTCCAGGGAGCGCCACGCGGGGTTTGTCGCCGGAAAAGCAGCGAGTTGCCGCGCGGTCTCCTCGCGCACAGCCCGTGCCAGGCGGCCTGAAGTCGTGACAAAGAGCGCCACGGCGTCGGCGTCGTGCTCGGCCTGGGCCAGTAGGTCGGCGGCGATCAGGCGCGAATTGCCGCGCTCGGCCAGGATCAAGACCTCGGTGGGCCCAGCGGGCAAATCGATGGCACAGTCGCGGCTGACCAGTTGCTTGGCGGCAGTGACATAGCGGTTGCCAGGCCCGAAAATCTTGTCCACGCGAGGAAACGACTCCGTGCCAAAGGCCATCGCCGCAATGGCTTGGGCACCGCCCACGCGAGCGATCACAGTTACACCCAGCAGGTCCGCAGCGGCGAGCAAAGCGCCGGTGGGCCGCGGGCAGGTAACCACGATCCCGGGCACGCCCGCAACCTGCGCCGGAACCGCCGTCATCAGCAGCGTGGAGACCAGCGAAAAGCGCCCGCCCGGGATGTAGCAGCCGATAATCTCCAGCGGCGCGACCCTCTGGCGCACGCGGACGCCGGGCTCGACCTCGAGCGACCACGCCCGCGGCAACTGGAGCTCGGCCACGCGGCGAATGTTTCGCGCCGCGTGCTCTACAGCGCGGAGAAATTCGCGGCCGACTGCGCGCCGCGCCTCCCGGCGTTCTTTCCTGCTGACCCAGAGCGTGGCCGCCTCAAGCCGAACGCCATCTAACCGCCGTGTCCAACGAAACAGCGCGGCATCGCCGCGGCGCCGAACATCGGCGATGATGCGCCCCGCAACGCGCTCGGCAGCTAGGTCGCGTCGGCGACGGCCAGCGAGCAGCCTTTCCGCGTTCGCCTTGGTTAGTCGGAGGATTCTCATTACGGCACGATCTTGTTCAGCGGATATTCCACGATCCCCTGTGCCTGTGCGGCTTTCAGACGCGGAATGATCTGCCGCACCACTTCTTCATCGACGATCGTGTTCACGGCCACCCATTCCGGGTCGCTCAATGCCGAGACCGTTGGCTTCTTCAGCGCCGGGAGGACGCTCAGAACCCCTGGCAAGTCTTCCCTACGCACGTTGAGCATTAGCCCGACCTTGCTGTACGCGGCGATGGCACCTTCGAGCAGCAGCGCCAAGTTGGAGATCTTCTCACGCGCCCAGGGATTCTCCCAGGCAGCGCGATTGGCGATGAGCATGGTCGCCGATTCCAACACCGTGTCCAGGATGCGCAGATGGTTGGCGCGGAGCGACGAGCCGGTTTCCGTAACCTCCACGATGGCATCAGCCAACCGCGGCACCTTCACCTCCGTCGCGCCCCAGGAGAACTCCACGCGCGCGCGGACGCCGTACCTCTCCAGATACTGTTGGGTCAGCCGCACGATCTCGGTGGCGATGATCTTGCCTTCCAAGTCTTTGACGGATTTCATCGGAGAGTCTTCCGGAACGGCCAGCACCCAACGCACGCGGGCCAGCCGCTGCTTGGCATAAACCAGTTCCGCGACCTCCTTTACTTCCGCGCCGGTCTCCAGGATCCAGTCCTTGCCGGTGATTCCCGCGTCGAGCGCGCCCGTCTCGACATAGCGCGCCATTTCCTGCGCGCGAACCAGCATGCAATTGATTTCTGGATCGTCAATCGTCGGAAAATAGCTGCGTGCACTCACCGCGATACGCCAGCCCGCGCGCGCGAAGAGTTGCAGGGTAGCTTCCTGCAAGCTGCCTTTGGGAATGCCCAGACGGAGTTGTTTCATGGTTTCTTTCCCTCCCCGTACACAGTGTTCGGATCAAACGTGCGGGCAGCGATAACCGCGGCTTTGCCATCAGGCTCGAGTCGCCGGAAGAAGCAGGAGCGATAGCCCTGGTGGCAGACGCCGGGCCCGGCGGGCTCAACGCGGAGCAGGAGCGCGTCGGCATCGCAATCCATGCGGACATCGCGGAGGCGGAGGCGGTGGCCACTGGTCTCGCCCTTGCACCAAAGCTTCTTGCGCGAGCGGCTGTAGAAGGTCACCTCGCCGGTCCGAAACGTCTCTCGCAAGGCTTCGGGATTCATGAAGCCGAGCATCAACACTTCCCCAGTCGTGTCGTCCTGGATTACGGCGGGGACCAACCCGCCCTGCTTGCCGAAATCGAGCTCCATCGCTCCTCCCAAAAACAAAAGGCCCGCTGACGCCTGCCGCGCCAGCGGGCTGATGAGTGCTGCTAAGGAAAGTGGCTACTCAGGGCTCCGCGGGCACGGATCGACACCGTGGTGATGGCGGTGATGACGATGTGCCCGAGCTCTCATGCCGGGCTCCACTCTAACGGAAAGCTGGCGGCACGTCAAGACGCGAATTGCCGGTCTCCACGACCTTCGCTAAGATAACGGCACCTCGGACCGTGAAACCGAAGCCTCGCATGGCTGCGCTGCTGTACGTCTTGTTGCTGGCGTTTGATCAGCTCCGGGGCGCGGCGCCCGCGGACTTGCTGCAGGTCAACTTGCACCGCTACGTCTTCAACAACCCTTTGCGCTACACTGATCCCACCGGCCACGAGCCTGGCAACGACCCTGCAGAACCTACAAAGGGCGCCGCGCCGGACACTACCGGGCAGACGCGAGGCGACTTGGGCGGGGATTCAGCTCTGGATAAACTGGTTGATAAGCTCTCACCTCCACCTCCGCCTCCACCGCCTAAATGTTCTGACGGCTCAGACATGAAGTGCTCCAACTGAGCTCAAGCGTGGAGGCGCTTTGACTGTGTTGTGGAACAGGTTCAAAGACGACTGGCTCATCACTGGCCAGGCTGCAAGACTGTTTCTTCTTTCCACTGTCCTTGTGCTCGCTCTAACTCCGGTCTTCCTGGGCTGGGTCGACACGACAAAGATGTCCTTCTGGATGAGACTCCCGTGGGGCATCTTAGGGGTGGTGGGGCCGGTCGCGATATTCTTTCTGTGGTTCGGCATGTGGCGGTATTGGGTGAGGCTTGATGACTCCAAGGTTGCTGCGAAGCGAGCGTGGTTTCTCGTCTTGTTGCTCGGATTCTGGTGGGGGAGTTGCCTGTACTACTTCTTTGTATATCATCCCCAAGCAACTCAAAGAGGGAGAGCCGAGGTTTGAGCAGCATGTTTCGCTGGATTCTCACCGCCGCTTGGATGTTCATTTTCGGAAGCGTGTTACTCTTAGGGCTATTCCCGAAACTCGTCGCCTTGATTCCACATCCAGAATATATCCGCGTCTTCCTTATCCCTTTCACGCTTGTATCGATCGTGTACGGCGTTGTCTGCCTTTACCGCCGAGGCATGAGGCGCAAACCAAGCGGGTAGCAGGTAGAACGTGGGACTCATTCTGCGAGGGCGTACGAACCAGCGCAACACTGTTGCGAAGGGTGCCTTGGCGTCCGGTTAGCAAACCCTTGGGGTTCTATCGCGGTCCAGGCTGCGCCAAGGCCGACTGCTGGCGGGGGATTCGATGTCGGCTTTCTTTTTACAGGCGGCTTTGCTGGTGGAATCGCAGCAAACGGAAGGAGTGGCGAAGCCTCGCTCGTCTTGACGGGTACCGCTCAAGGGGGGCTGGCAGCCGACGATAGCTACCTTTACGCGGGTTATATCACCAATGTTCCGACGAACGCTGCTTTGAATGGCGGGCCATCCATCAGCAGCAACTTGGGCGTTGGCCGCAGCGGAGTTAGTATTGGCCAGGGTAGTTATCAGGTTACGTTGGGACCTTCTGTTCTTCCTGCAACAATTGCGGGGCAGGTGTCGGCTTCTCAGGTTGTGTTCACCGTACCCTACTTGGGGTATTTCATGAATCAGGAACGAGCGATCTGCAAGGCCGTCACGGGGAAATAATGGTCGGACGCGACGCACTGATTCTTTTTCTCCTGGCTTTGCTCTTTGGTGGGTTTGCATGCGCGTTGGGCTATCGAGTGATGTGGTGTGTGGCCCGAGCAGGACATCCAGTTAAGGTCTTCGCGACGGTCTTTGACACGATTCGCGTGTTTCGCGTCTATCGGCAGCTCGCTCCCACTCGGGGCTGGCCGCTTTGGCCTATCATGGGGTTCTGGGTCTTATCGGGAATCGCCTTTGTTTTCGGTATTGCAGCGGCGCTGTCTTTACCACCCCGACTGAGGACAGCCGGTCGTCCGCCACAGTCACTTCGGGGTTACATCAGCCCGACGTTTCTGGCTTGGATCAGTCTAGCTGCGGCTCTCCAGTCGCTCTGGTTTACCTATCAAGTGCTTCACAAGCTCCCGCGCAACGTGAACGGCAAGCAAGAATGGAAAGAGCTGCTCCGCAATGAGTACGTTCGCAGCGACTTCTACGGGGCGGCGATTGGATGGGTTGGCTTGGTGCGAGCATGTCCCGCCTTTAGTTGAAACGTGAAAGAAGGAAGCAGCGGC
This sequence comes from Acidobacteriota bacterium, assembly GCA_016201215.1. GTDB lineage: Bacteria > Acidobacteriota > Terriglobia > Acidiferrales > UBA7541 > QHYU01. The sequence goes on from JACQDH010000105.1 coordinate 14,894, forward strand.
TCTCGGCCCGGACTCGGGTAGAGTTCGGGGTGAGAACTCTCATTTCTGAAAGGAGAGCCGCTGTGAGGAACACATATCAAAGCAAGGCGAGGAA
>JACQDH010000106.1 GCA_016201215.1 Acidobacteriota bacterium
AAAATAGAGGTCTCGATGGCATACGCGACCGGCACAAACGGCGCGGGTGCAGGATCGGTGGCGTTGGCGCGCCGAAACGATGCCCAGACGTCATAGTAGCGCTCGCCGGCCACCCAGCGCGGCTGGCCCAGCAAAACCTGTTCGGCGCGGCGATTGTCCACCAAGACGTCGAATGGCCCGGTCACCTCACCCAGCAGGCCGGCATAGAAGTAAGGCCGCGGTTCTTGCGCCAGCCAGTCGGTCAGGATGCGCAGCGAATGCCAGGGATTGAGGTTCGCCACCACGCCGTTCCAATCTTCGGCGAAGCCCGGTTCGTTGGCCGGTTGTGCTCCGGCCACGCGCAACTGGCCGAGAAGCTCCTCGCCCGTATGGTCGGTGAAGCGGAGGTACGCGCGCGTGAAACCCTGGTCGAGCAGCGGCGCGCCCAGGAAGCGTGCAAGCTGGCCCTTCTCAATGGGGTCGCGCGGCAGGGCCAGCGCATGGCCATGCCCGGTGAACACCGCGCCCGTCAGCCGGCCGTCGTAGGTGGCCAGGAACGCGAGCTTGCCCTCGACCAGCGAGAGACGCACGGCGTCGCGGCGAATGTGAAGGTCCTTGACGTAATAGACCTCGCCTGCAGCGACGCGCAGGGCGTTGAGCGCCTGATAGACCTCGCGCGGGCCGGGCTGAGCGGATTGTGCTGCCGCGCCGGGCGCGAGCAGCAGGAGACACAAGGTTCCGGCGACCAATGCCATCGAGGCGGTCGATCTTTTCCTGCGTGGCGTCTCGCCCATCCAAACGACTGTAGCAACTTTGAACATGCCACAGCAAGCCGCCACCGAATGGCCGGAGTGTCTTTGTTAGAATTTGGGAATGCGTCGGGCGAGCAAGACCCTGCTTCTCGTGTCGCTGGCTGCGGCCTGGGCGGTTGCCGGGTCGTTCCCCGCGCGCGCCGATACCATCGTGCTCAAGAACGGCCGGCGCATCATCGCCGCCGGCGTCACCGAAGAGAACGGTCGCATCAGCTATGAGACCTCCGCCGGGCGTTTGAGTCTTCCCAAAGCGATTGTGGAGCGCGTCGAGCACGGCGGGCCCTCGCCCCTCGAGGCGGGCACGGGGCGCGCCGCCGAGATTCACATTGCTCAACCGGCGGCGGAACTAACTGCCGGCAACCAGGACGTGGCCCGCGCGGCGGTGCGAAGCGGCTCGATTGACCGCGAATTCATCGCCAAGCTCGAGGACGCCGCGCGCAACGGCACGGCCACGGCCGCGGCGCGTGTCGCCGTGGCTCACCATGCCGCCGGCCAGTTCGAACTCGACCGCGGCGACCTCGAGCAGGCTCTGGCTCACTACCGCCGGGCCTTGACCTTCGCGCCGGACCAGACCAACCTATTTCTCAACATCGCTTATCTGCACCTGCGCCGCAGCGAATACTCTGCCGCGCCCGCCTTCACCAGGCCGTGGCCGAATGGAAGCGGGCGCAGCGCCTCCGGCCTGACGCCGAAGTGGCCCGCGCCCTGGAAAAAGCCGAGCGCGACCAGCAGGCTGAGAGCAACTACCGCGAAGGTGAGACGCAGCATTTCGTCCTGAGGTACGACGGTAGCGCCGCGCCCGGCCTGGCCCGCGACGTCCTGCGCACCCTTGAGCACCATTTTGAGACGGTCTCTTCCGAGCTTAATTTCACTCCTGCCGAACCCATCGGCGTCATTCTCTACACCGGCCAGGCCTTCGCCGACATCACTCGCGCCCCGGGCTGGGTCGGCGCGCTCAACGACGGCCGCATCCGTGTGCCCGTGCAGGGGCTGACCTCTGTGTCGGGCGAACTCTCGCGCGTACTCAAGCATGAGCTGACCCACAGCTTCGTCCGCGAGAAGACGCGCGGGCGCTGCCCGGTGTGGTTGCAGGAGGGCCTCGCGCAGTGGATGGAGGGCGAGCGCAGCGGCGAGACCGCCGGCCTGCTCGTGACCGCGTACGAGCGAAAGGTTGCCGCGCCGCTCAGGGCTCTGGAGGGATCGTGGATGAGCTTGCCACCTGACCCGGCGGCGTATGCCTACGCGTGGTCGCTTGCCGTGGCCGAGTACATGGTCGCAACGCACGGCCTGCGCGACATCGAACGCCTGCTCGACCGCGTGGCCAGCGAGGGTTCCACCGAGGCCGCCGCGCGCAGTGCCCTGCGCATGGATTACGCCGAGCTCGAGCAGGAAACCATCAAGTACCTCCGCCGTGCCTACCTGCGATAGCCTGCCCGACCCGTTTTCCTCCCCAGCCCTTCGTCAGCACTCGGAAGAAGTCAATATGCTGGCTAGAGCATCGCCAGCAGGGCAGCGAGCAAGGCGGCGCGCTCGGGCAGCGCGCGGATTAGGACGTTTTCGTGCGTGGAGTGCGCGCCTTCGCCGACCCCGCCCAGGCCGTCCAGTGTGGGGACTCCCAGCGCCGCGGTGAAGTTGCCGTCTGAGCCTCCACCCGTGAATGACTCCTGAATCTCGAGATCCATCTCGGCGGCCAGCGCTTGTGCCTGCCGGAAAAGACCGGCGCTGGCGCTGCGCTCCATGGGCGGGCGGTTGAAGCCGCCGCGCATTTCGATCCGGGCGCCCGGAAGGATGGGCCGCAACCGGCGGAACCTTTTCTCGAGCGAGTGCATGTCCGCCGCGCGCGTGACGCGAATATCCACCAGCGCGCGGGCGCGCTCGGCGATGACGTTCCCGCGCGTGCCGCCTTCGACGACGTCGACGTTGACGCCGATGCCGCGGCGCGGATTATTGAATCGCGCGATGCGCGCGATCTGCAACGCGAGCTCATGCACGGCATTGACGCCGTCCTGCGGGTTGAGGCCGGCATGCGCCGCGCGGCCCGTCACGACCAGCTCGACTTCGCCCACGCCCTTGCGCGCCGTCTTGAGCCAGCCCCGAGCGCCGCTCGCCGGCTCGAGCACCATTACCGCATCGCTGCGGCGCGCCTCCCGCTCGAGGATGGCGCGCGAGGTGCCGCTGCCGATCTCTTCATCCGAGGTCCACAGGAACATCAGGCGCTTCCGCGGCTGGATACGCATCCGGCGCAGCGCCTGGGCAGCAAACAGAGCCATCACCAAGCCGCTTTTCATGTCGAAGCTGCCGGGACCGTACGCGCGCCCACGCGAGATACGGAAGGGCATGCGGGCCAGCGTGCCGAGGTCATAGACGGTATCGAGATGGCCCAGCACCAGGAGCTGCCCCTGCGGGCGTGCGCCGCGCCACAGCTCCGCGCGGACATGGTCACCGCGCTCGCGCTGGCGGAGCAGTTTCACCCGCGCGCCGCGCTGGCGCCACTCCGCGGCCACCAGGCGGCCGAACCGGTCCACCGCGGCTTTATCGAAGCTGGGTGACTCGGCGCGCACGAAGCGCCCGAGCAGCCGCAGCATTCTTGCCTTCTGGTGGCGCAGGTGGTCGAGGAGCGCGCGCGGTAAGTTGGAAGGATGCATGGCGCCGGGTATGCTAACAACGGAAGACACGCGGGGCAATGGCCTCGGCCGACAGGTTCGCATATAATTGTGGATTGTGCGCCGTGGAAACTTTGCTCCGGGGGACGCTGAGGAGATGCGATGATCCTCGACACCGACGGCATCCAGAAGATTCTGCCGCACCGCTACCCATTCCTCATGGTGGACGGGATCCTGGAGATGGAGCGGCTCAAGCGCATCGTCGGCGTGAAAAATGTCAGCATCACCGAGTCCTACTTCCAGGGGCATTTTCCGGGGAAACCGATCATGCCCGGGGTGCTGATCATCGAGGCCATGGCCCAGACCGGCGGGCTGCTGCTGCTCCAGGAGGTTCCCGACCGGGAGAAAAAGCTGCTCTATTTCGTGGCTGTGGACGACGCGCGCTTTCGCCGGCCGGTGGTTCCCGGCGAGCAACTGATTCTAGAGGTCACGGTGGTCTCCTGGCGCGGCAACTTCTGCAAACTGGCGGGCAAGGCGACGGTGAATGGCGATCTAGCGGCCGAGGCCACGCTGATGTGCAAGATGGTGGACCGTGACCCTCCGCCCTCCGCGTGAGCGGCCCGCCGAGCAGGGGAATGAGAGTAGCGCATGAGTGAAATCGACTCCCGCGCGAGTGTAGCGCCGCGCGCTCGGCTCGGCAGCGGCGTCCGCATTGGTGCGTACGCGGTGGTCGGCAACGAGGTCGAGTTGGGCGAAGGCTGCGTGCTCCATCCGCACGCGGTGGTGAACGGGCCGGCGCGCCTGGGGCGGGAGAACGTGTTCCACCCCTTCTGCTCGGTGGGAGGCGACCCGCAGGATTTGAAGTATGCCGGGGAGCGCACGGAGCTGTTGGCGGGCGACGCCAACGTCTTCCGCGAATACGTCACCGTCAACCGCGGCACCAAGCAGGGCGGCGGGGTCACGCGCATCGGCAGTCACAACCTGTTTATGGCCTACGCGCACATCGCGCACGATTGCGTGGTTGGCAGCCACACCGTCTTCGCCAACGGCGCGACGCTGGCCGGGCATGTAACGGTAGAGGATTATGCGACGTTGGGCGCCTTCAGCCCGGTGCACCAGTTTTGCCGCATCGGGAGGCACGCGTACGTCGGCGCCTGCACGGTAATCACGCAGGATGTGCCGCCGTTCTCCAAGGTGGTGACGCAGCGCGAGACCCGCTGCTTCGGCGTAAACACGATCGGCCTGGAACGCCGCGGCTTCGATGCCGGGCGCATCCATTCGATTGAACAGGCGTACCGTCTGTTGCTGCGCTCGAAGCTCAACACCACTCAGGCGCTCGAGCGCATGCGCGCCACGCTCGATGGCTCCGCGGACGTCGAGGAGCTGATCCGCTTCATCGAATCCGCTGCGCGCGGCATGACCAAATAGGAAATCCGCCATGGCCCTCGCCCCAGAATCCGCGCCACCCGCTGCCCGCTGGGGATTGATCGCGGGCAACGGCCGCTTTCCGTTTCTGGTGCTGGAGGCTGCCCGGAGCCAGGGGATCGAGATGGCGGTGATCGCCCTGCGCGAAGAGGCTTCACCGGAGTTGGAGCGCGTGGCCACTCGCCTGCACTGGGTCAGCCTGGGGGAGCTCAGCCGGGCGCTCAAGCTGCTGCGCCAGGAAGGCGTCAGCAAGGCGGTTATGGCCGGCCAGGTGAAGCACAACAAGATTTTCACCTCCATCCGGCCCGACTGGAAGATGGCCAAGTTGCTCTTGTCGCTGCCGAAGAAAAACACCGATTCGCTGATCGGCGCCGTAGCCGCGGTCCTGGAATCGGAGGGCATCGAGCTGGTGGATTCGACCGCGTTCCTGAAGCCACTGGTGCCCGAGCCGGGGGTGCTGACGCACCGCGCTCCGGACGGGCGCGAAGCCGCCGACATCGCCTACGGCCGGCGGATCGCCCGGCAGATTGCGGGGCTCGACCTGGGGCAGACGGTGGTGGTGCGCGATCAGGCCTGTGTGGCGATGGAGGCCATGGAGGGCACCGACGAGACCATCGAGCGCGCCGCGCGCATCACCGGCGGGGGGCCGCTGGTGGTCGTGAAGGTCAGTAAGCCGCAGCAGGACATGCGTTTTGATGTACCCGTGGTGGGCCTTCCCACCGTCGAAGTAATGAAGCGCTCGAACGCCACGGCGCTGGCCATTGACGCGCGACGCACGCTGCTGTTCGACCGCGCGCGCCTGATTGAGGCGGCCGATGCCGCGGGGATCGCCATCGAAGCGGGCGTACCCGAACCGCTGGCTGAAGAAGTGAAGGAAACTTCGGAGCGGGAACAAAAACGTTGAGTGAGAGCCCCAGCAACGGACCAAGGATTCGCGTCGCCGTCGTCGGCGTGGGCGATTTTGGCCGCAATCACGTGCGCGTGTACCGCGAGTTGCCCGGCGCGGAGCTGGTCGGCGTGGTGGACTCGAATCCGGAGCGCGCCCGTGCGGTGGCACAGGAGTTTTCGACCACGGCGCTGCCCGGCATCGAGGCGCTGGTGGGCCGCGTCGATGCGGTCAGCCTTGCCGTGCCCACCGTCGAGCACGCGCGGATGGGTTGCGCCCTGCTCGAGCAGGGTCTGGACGTGTTGGTGGAGAAGCCCATGGCCGCGTCTCTGGCCGAGGCCGACCGGCTGATCGCCGTGGCCAGCCGGTACCGCCGCGTGCTGCAGGTGGGCCACCTCGAGCGTTTCAACCCGGCGGTCGCGGCGGTGGAGAAGATTGTCGCGCGGCCGCTGTTTTTCGAAGTGCACCGCCTGGGAGTCTTTTCGCCGCGCAGCCTGGACATTGACGTGGTGTACGACGTGATGATCCACGACCTCGATATTCTTCTCGCGCTGGCGGACTCGCCGGTGACGGACATCAAGGCCGTGGGCATCCCCGTGCTGAGCGACCGTGTGGACATCGCGCACGCACGCGTCGAATTTGAATCGGGCGCGGTGGCCAACGTGACTGCCAGCCGCGTTTCCACCGAGCGGGTGCGCAAGATGCGCTTCTTCCAACAGCACGAGTACATCTCGCTCGATTACACGCGCCAGGACGCGCTCCGCGTGCGCGTCCGACAGCCCGGGCCGCAGCCGCAGTTTGATTTTGAAAAACTGCCCACCGTGCCCGAAGAACCACTGCGCGCGGAGCTACGCGCTTTTCTCGATGCCGTGCGCACGCGCAGTGTGCCGCGCGTGGACGGCGCCGCGGGCCGGCGGGCGCTGGAGCTGGCCGACCGCGTCATGGCGGGCATCCTGAACCATGGCCGGCGCGTCCAATTGGGTGCTTTCGCTGTCCCGCAGGCGAGCCCCTCGTGGGCAAGGGAATGATTCCCCGCATCCTGGTTCCCCAATTCGTTCGGTCGGCCGCCGCAGAGGAAGTCGCCGCGGCGCCGCGGCGTCTGACGACGGCGCTGGATTCGCGGACGCTCGTGCCCGCCGGCCTGCCCGTGGTGCTGCTGGACGGCAAGACGTCGATCCCGGCCTACCTGCCGCTGGAGGTCCTGGCCGAAAGGTTTGTGGTGCCGCGGGACATGCCCGCCACGCCCCTGGAGACGACCAGCCAGATTCCTCAGCATGTGCCGCTGACCGTGCTCGATTCGCGCGTGGCCATCCCCAAAAACTTGCAGCCCGTCGCCGTGGAGCCCAAGGGCCTGGTCTCCTGGCATGAATTGCCCGAGGTCCTTGTGCCGGACGTCATCACTACCGGCGAAGTTAATTTTCTGGCCAGGCCCGTGGAAGAACGCGTGTCGCGCTGGCAGGGTGTGTCCCGCGTGGCCTCCCTTGTATTTCACACGGCCTTGATTGGGTTCTTGTTCATCGAACCCAAGCTGTTCCCGTACCGCCCGCCTACACAGGCCGAGTTGGAACTGGCGCGCCGCCAGTTGAGTTTTGTTTATTTTCCGCCTTCAGTGACCGAAGTGCCCAAGCTGCCGCGCAACCCTGCAGAGCCCAGCAGTCCGCAGGTGCGGATTGACCCGCGCGTACTCCGCCAGGTGGCTCCGCCCAACGTCGAGCCGCAGCCGTTGCCCGGGCCGCCGGAACGTGAGCGCGTGGCGCGCGATTTGCCTTCCGCGCCGACACCACAACTCCCGCCCGTTCCCGGCTCGCAACCGCGCCTGGAGGTGCCGCGTGAAAGCGCGCGGATGGAAGTCCCAAAGTCGCCCGAGTCTTCCAGCGGGCTGATCTTGCCGCGCACCTCGCCCGGCAAGGCGCTGGAGGAAAACTTGCGCGACGCGTTAAAGGGCGGGCGTGGCAGGACGAGCGGCGGTTTCGGCGGTTCGATTCCCTCCAGCCCCGGCGGCGGAGGCGCGGGGCAGGCGTACGGGGCGTTGCAGATGCTGACGCCCACCGAGGGCGTGGACTTCACCAACTACCTCGATCGCGTCCTGGCCGGCGTCCGGCGGAACTGGTATTCGGTCATACCGGAGTCCGCGCGGCTAGGCGAGAAGGGCAGGGTGGTGCTGCAATTTCGGATCATGCGCGATGGCAGCGTTCCCTACACCGAGCCCTACCTGGTGGCCACCTCGGGCAAGGAGCCGCTGGACCGTGCGGCGGTTTCCTCCATTCGCACCTCGAACCCCTTCGAGCCGCTGCCCCCGGCCTTCAGCGGGCCCTTCATCGAGTTGCGTTTCATCTTTCTGTATAATCTGCCACTCGACTACCAGTGAACATCAAACGCACGCAGGTCTTGGGTGTGCTACTCCTCGGACTGTTGTTGCTGATCTTTCTGCTCGCCCGCTACTGGAAGTACTTGGGGTGAGAATGTCTCCCGGCAACGCGACTTCCACCGCAGCTCCCTTCACGAGCACCGATCTAGCTCCCCTGGTCGTGATTCTCGGGCCGACCGCGTCAGGCAAATCGCCACTGGGCGTACTTGTCGCCGAGCGACTGGGTGGCGAGGTGGTGACTTGTGATTCGACCCAGGTCTATCGCCATTTCAATATCGGCACGGCCAAGTCGACTGCCGAAGAGCGCCGTGGCATCGCGCATCACCTGATCGACCTGGTTGAGCCGGAGGAGCTGTTCACCGCCGGTGACTATCGCCGCCGGGCGGTCGAAGTTCTGCAGGGCCTGCGACGCCGGGAGCGGCTGCCGGTTCTTACCGTCGGCACGGGCCTGTATCTGCGCGCACTGCTCGAAGGGTTGGCCGACGCGCCCGCGCGTTCCGAGGGGCTGCGCGCGCGGCTCGGTGAACGCGCGGAAAAATATGGTTCCGCCTACCTGCATCGGGTTCTGCAACGTCTGGATCCTGCGGCGGCTGCGCGGATCGCGCCGCGTGACCTCCCCAAGCTGATCCGCGCCATCGAAGTATGTCTGCTGGCGGGCCAGCCCATCACCGAAGTGCATCGAGCGGGACGTCCCAAGCTGGAGGGTTACGCGCCGCTGAAAGTGGGCCTGGCGCCGCCCCGTGCGGCGCTGTACCAGCGGATCGATCGCCGCGTGGAAACCATGCTCGAGCACGGCTGGCTCGAGGAATTGCGGGCACTGCTGGCCCGGTGCACCCCGGCCACCGCCAAGCCGTTCGAGTTCATTGGCTACCGGGAATTGCGGGCGCATCTGGCCGGCGAGTTCAGTTTGCCAGAAGCGGTGCGAGCGATTCAGCAGGCCACGCGTCACTACGCCAAACGGCAGCTCACCTGGTTCCGCAAGGAGCCCGGCGTGCACTGGTTCGAAGGTTTCGGTGACGACCCGGAGATCGCCGGCGCCATCCTGCGGTATCTGGGAGGGCACTTCGCGAGCCGGCCCGCAACTCGCATGCCTTCCCGTGAAGGCGTATAATTGAGCTGGTGAGAAGAGTGCTTGAACCAGAATCTCCTGACCCCGTTCCCGCGGGTCCGGGATCTTCCCGCTACGAATGAAGACCTCCCGAACGACGGCTGCCCCCGAGCGCGTGCTGCTGGTTGGCGTGGGCGTGAAGAAAATGCCCCACCTGCCCGGTGTCGAAGCCGGTGAGGCGGAGCGCGAGTCGCTCGCCGAGCTCGAAGAGCTGGCACGCAGCGCCGGCGCCGAGGTGGCCGGCAGCATCTTTCAAATGCGCGACGCCGTGGACCCGGCGACCATCGTGGGACGCGGGAAGCTCGAAGAAGTTAAGATCGAAGCGCAGATGCATCAAGCGCCGCTGGTGGTCTTCGACCGCAACCTTACCCCGGGGCAGCAGCGCAATATCGAGCGCGCCATCGATTGCCGCGTGATCGATCGCACGCAGTTGATCCTGGATCTCTTTGCGCGGCATGCGCGCAGCCGCGAAGGCCAGTTGCAGGTGGAGTTGGCACAGTTGAACTATCTGCTTCCGCGCCTGACCGTCCGAGGCGTGGAGCTTTCCCGCCTGGGCGGCGGCATCGGGACGCGCGGTCCGGGCGAGCAGAAAC
>JACQDH010000119.1 GCA_016201215.1 Acidobacteriota bacterium
CTCTCGACTCCGCTGAATGCTCTGTTCGCGGCCGAAGGCCCCACCTCGCGCGGCTCGCTTCGCCTCCTGCGCCACTACCGAGGCAAGCAGTTGGTGCAAGAAGTGGACATCTATGACCTTCTCCTTCGCGGGGTGCGCTCGGACCTGAAACGCCTGGAGACCGGCGACACGGTGATGGTGCCACCAATCGGCCCGCAAGCGACCGTGGAAGGAATGGTGCGGCGCCCGGCCATTTATGAGTTGCGCGCGGAGAAGAGCCTAGCGGAAGTTCTCGAGCTCGCTGGCGGAATCCTGCACACCGCGACTCTTCGCCAAATTCAGGTGCAGCGTGTGGAGGCTCATCAGAAGCGCTCGATGCTCAGCCTGGACATTCCGGATACACACAGCGCAGAGGCAGTCAACAAGTAGATGGAAGCGTTCGCCATCCGAGATGGAGACGAGGTCCACATCTTTCCCATTGCGCCGTTCAACCAGGATGCCGTCTATCTGCAAGGGCACGTTTTGCGCCCGGGGCGTTATTCCTTCCGGGCGGGCATGCGGCTCGCCGACATCGTTTCTTCCTATGCGGATCTGCTGCCCGAACCGGCGGCGAAGTATGCCGAGATCGTTCGCCTGAACCCACCGGACTACCGCCCGAGCGTAGAAAGTTTCGAGCTAGCGGCAGCGCTGGCGAATCCTGCCGCCGCTCCCAAGCTCCAACCGCTGGACACGGTGCGCATCTTCAGCCGGTATGATTTTGAGAATCCCCCTGCCGTCTGGGTCGGGGGTGAGGTGCGCAGTCCGGGGGCCTACCGCACCTCCGGCCAAGTGCATCTGCGCGACGCGGTCTACCTGGCGGGAGGCATCACGCCCGATGCGCTGCTGGACACCGCACAGTTGTTCCGCATCCTGCCCGATGGCGCCCTGAAAATCTTGAGTGTGAATTTGCAACAGGCCCTGGTTGACAATCCTGTGGACAACATTCTCCTTCAGCCACGCGACCGCATCCTGGTTCACCGGAATCCGGCGCGCGTGGATCCCCCGAGCGTTTTCGTCAAGGGCGAGGTGCCCAAACCAGGTCGTTACCCGTTGACCTTGAATCTTCGCGTCGAAGACCTTATCCGCCTGGCCGGCGGACTCAAACGCAGCGCCTATCCAGAGAGCGCGGACCTCACTCGCTACGGAACCCAGGATGTCCGAGAGCGAATCGGAGAGCACCGCGAGATCCACATTGCCGCCGCATTGGCTGGCGACCCGAATCACAACCTCCCGCTTCGCGATGGCGATGTGCTCACGATACGGCAGCTTTCCGGTTGGAACGATATGGGAGCCTCGGTCACTGTCCAGGGCGAAGTCGAGCATCCTGGCGTCTATGGGATCCGCCCGGGCGAACGGCTCAGTTCGGTGTTGAAACGGGCCGGCGGATTCCGGCCGACTGCCTATCCGCAGGCCGCCGTGCTCACGCGCGCCGAAGTCAGGCAGCTTCAGGAAAAGAGCCGGCAAGAATTGATCCAGCGCGTGGAACAAGAAGCGAGCGCCATGAAAGTCTCCTTCACCGAAAGTGCGAAGGAACAAGCGGAATTGCACCAAGCTGCCCTTCAGCAACGCCAGCGGGTGGTGGAAGGTCTGCGCAAGGCACCAGTAACAGGACGCCTCGTGATCAACCTCCGGAGCAACTTGGCTGACTTTGAGAGTTCCCCGGACGACATCGAAGTGCGGGCCGAGGACGCGCTGTTTATCCCCAAACGCCCGGGCTTTGTCGTGGTCACCGGTCAGGTCTACAACTCCAATGCCATCAGCTTCGAGCCCCGCAAGACGGCTGGTTGGTACTTGCAGCGGTCTGGAGGAGCGACGAATCTAGCCGACAAGAGGGCCATCTTCGTCGTACGCGCCAATGGTGCCGTGGTGAGCGGCAAGGGAGAAGGCTGGTGGGGCGGGAACGTGCTCTCCGCGCGCGTCGAACCCGGCGACACCGTGGTGGTTCCCGAGAAGGCCATTGGGGGATCGCCGTTCTGGAAGAACGTGCTGGGCGTGGCCCAGATTGCACAGACCGCGTCCATCGCCGCCCTGGTGGCTACACGGTAAGGAAAAGAGTCGGTCGAGCAAATGCGGAGATTGTTCTTACTGCTACTGTTCGCGGTGTCAGTCCCACGGCTGGCCTCCGCACAGGACTACCCCCGGTATCCTGCCGTCGGCTCGACCTACGTGTCGCTCGACAGTTGGATCTATCCGGCGCTGGAACGGCTGGCAGCGCTCGGCTACATCCACACAGAGTTCCTCGGACTCCGGCCATGGACCAGGGTCGAGTGTGCCCGGCTGGTGGAGGAGGCCGGCGACCGCATTCGAGAGGAGCACTCGGAATCGCAGCAAGCCATCCGTTTGCACCGGCAGCTCTCCAGCGAACTTGCGGAGGCATTGGAGGCACTTGGCGGCGGGCGCAACGCAGGACTGCGGGTGGAGTCGTTGTACGCCCGCTTTATGGGGATTGCGGGCAGCCCTCTGAGAGACAGCTATCACTTTGGCCAGACGATCGCGAACGACTACGGCCGCCCCTTTGCCGAGGGAGCCAATGGGGTGGCTGGCTTCTCTGCCCGCGCCGTCAGAGGGCGGTTCGCCCTCTACGTTCAAGGCGAATACCAACATGCGCCGAACGCCCCCGCGCTTCCCGAACGGGCCAGAAAGGCGATCGCGGAGGCGGACCTCAACCCTCTGCAGCCGGCGGTCCCGTTTGCCGCGGTCGACCAGTTCCGCCTGCTCGATACGTACGCGGCGGTGAACCTCCAGAACTGGCAGGTGTCTTTCGGGAAACAGAGCCTGTGGTGGGGGCCAGGCCACGGCGGTTCACTTCTGCTGAGCAACAATGCCGAGCCGATCTACATGTTGCGGATCAATCGCGTAGTTCCCCTGAAACTTCCAGGCATTTTTCGCTGGCTGGGCCCGGTCCGAATTGATTCCTTCTTTGGAAAACTCTCCGGCCACCACTTCCCGGCAAGACCACTGTTTCACGGGCAGAAGATCAGCTTCAAGCCGACCCCAAATCTGGAATTTGGTTTCTCACGAACCACCGTGTTTTCGGGAGTCGGCCGGCCACTTACCTTCCGAAGACTGTGGAGAAGCTATTTTGACATCGGCATCAACCCGAATAGCACCTCGGAGACGGACCCGGGAGACAGGCGCAGTGCGTTCGATTTCACCTACCGAGTGCCTGGACTTCGCCGGTGGTTGATTGTCTATGTGGATTCTCTCGTGGATGACGATCCCTCCCCGTTGGCCGCGCCACGACGTGCCGCGATGAATCCCGGACTCTATATCCCCCAGCTTCCCGGACTGCCTAAGCTCGATTTTCGGATCGAGCACGCCTACACCGATGTCCCGGACGATCGAAGTGCCGGCGGCAAGTTCATCTACTGGAATGGTGACTACCGCGACTCGCATACGAATAAGGGGAACTTGATGGGGAGCTGGGTGGGGAGAGAGGGTCGTGGCCTCCAGTTCTGGAGCACCTACTGGCTCAGCCCCCAGAGCACGATTCAGGTCAGCTATAGGAAAGGAAAAGTAAGCCCGGATTTCATGCCGGGTGGCGGAAAGCTGGACGACGTCGCGGTCCGAGCGGACCTGCAGATTCATCCCGATTTGAGCCTGTCAACCTTTGTTCAATACGAGCGGTGGAACTTTCCGGTTTTGTCGGACCGCGGCCAGTCGAACTTGACGTCGTCATTCCAGCTTACTTTTCGGCCGCACGGGAGAAGCAAGTAGCGGGTGCGGTCGCGCCGCGGTGGACTGGGTTTTCCCCGACGCGCGAGGTACTCGCGGATTCAGGAGAAAGCAACGGAAGAGAGCAGGACTGGCTTTTTCGATGACGCAAACGTCCATCAAACCGCAAGACGAGATCGTGGAGAGTCCCCTTCTCGACGAAGGCCCGGCAGGCCAGGTCCATGAAACAGCCGCGCGCGACAGGTTCGTGGACCAGCTACGGTTGCTGTGGGGGCAACGGAGATTTCTGCTCCGCGCGACGTCCGCGGGGCTACTGGCCGCCGCCATCCTCGCTTTCTTGATCCCCAGACGCTACGAGTCCACCACCCGCCTGATGCCGCCGGACAACAAGTCAACCTCGGGGCTGGCCATGCTCTCGGCATTGTCGGGACGCACCGGCGGACTGATGCCTGTCGCCGGTGATCTGCTCGGCCTGAAGACTTCCAGCGCTATTTTCATAGGCATCCTGCGAAGTCGCACGGTGGAAGACCGCTTGATTGTCCAATTTGACCTAAAGCGCGTGTATTGGGATCGCCGGATGGAAGATGCGCGCGAGGACTTGGAGCGCCGCAGCAAGATTTCCGAGGACCGCAAAAACGGAATCATCACCATCACGGTGACAGACAAAGACCCAAGGCGTGCGGCGGCCTTGGCACAGGCCTACGTGCAAGAGCTGGATCGTTTGGTGGCCGAGTTAACCACGTCCGCCGCCCACCGCGAACGCGTCTTCCTCGAGCAGCGCCTGAAGGCGGTCAAGACGGACCTGGATGCCGCCGCCAGGGAATTCAGCCAGTTCGCCAGCAAGAACACCGCGATCGACATCAAGGAACAAGGCAGGGCCATGGTCGAGGCTGCCGCGACCTTACAGGGACATCTTATCGCCGCGCAGTCAGAGCTCGAGGGCTTAAGACAGATCTATACAGACAACAACGTGCGGGTGCGCGCCGTGAGAGCGCGCATTGCTGAACTCCAACACCAGCTTGAAAAACTCGGCGGTAAAGAACTCAACCCCGCTGACCCAGCGCGAGCCGGCGGTGAGCCGCTCTATCCTTCGATACGCAAGCTCCCACTGCTGGGGGTGACCTATGCGGATCTGTTTCGCCGGACAAAGATCCAGGAAACCGTTTTCGAACTGCTCACCCAGCAATACGAGCTGGCCAAAGTGGAGGAGGCAAAGGAAATTCCCAGCGTGAAAGTGCTCGACGTTGCCGACGTGCCGGAGAAGAAGTCATTTCCGCCGCGGCTGCTGATCATCTCCCTCGGCACACTTCTTTCTTTCGCGTTCGGTGTGGCCTGGGTGTTTGGAAGCGCGACTTGGGAGCAGACCGACCCCAACGACCCGCGCAGAAAGCTTGCTGAGGAGGTGTTTCAGACAGTCAACGCAAACCTGCCCTGGATTTCGCGGAACGGGTCGGCGATGCGCACCATGAGGCAGAGGATAGTGAACCGCCTCCGCCGACAACCGGGGTCGGAGGCCCGGAAGCCTTGAGCGGACTTGCGCAGTTGCTCGCGAATGCCCCGGCAAGTGCTCCTGCATGGGCTGCGAGACAAGGGGAAACAAACAGTAAAGTCACTTCAGAGGGAGCTAACCAATGGAGATTTTTCTCGATACGGCAAACGAAAAGGAAATTGCGGGCTGGCTTAGCCAGGGCGTGATCGACGGAGTCACCACCAACCCCAGCATCATGTTCAAGGACGGCGTGTATGAGCTCGAGGCAGGGGCCAGCCGGCTGTGCGCACTGCTGGGTGAGCGGCCAGTGAGCGTTGAGGTTACCACCAACGACCATCAAGAAATGATGGTGCAGGCACGGAAGTTTGCGCGCTTGGCCCCGAATGTGGTGGTGAAAATCCCGGTAGTAAACGAGCACGGCGAGTCCTGTCTGGGCGTCGTCCACCTGCTCAGCCGCGAGGGCATCCTCGTGAACGCCACGGCGATTCTGTCTTTCAACCAAGCCATCTTGGCGACGAAGGCAGGGGCGACCTACGTGAGCATCTTTGCCGGGCGCATCGCGGATGAAGGCAACGATCCCAGCACTGTGATAGCGAACGTGCGCCGCTGGCTTGACCAATGGGGCTACGCCACCAAGATCATTGTAGGCAGCGTGCGCACGGTCATCGACGTTCAAAGCGCCGCGCTCGCCGGAGCGCACATCGTGACCGTTCCGCCCCAGTTCTTAGCCAAGATGGTGGACCACAAGTACACCCGGGAGACCGTGCGGCAATTTAATCGCGATGCAGATAGGGCCCTGGAGCAAATCTCCCAGGTCCGAGCGGCGGTGGC
>JACQDH010000138.1 GCA_016201215.1 Acidobacteriota bacterium
GCCGACTGCGCTCCGGACTACATCACCTCGACCGCCACCCTGCAGTGGGTCGCGGCCTCCTCCGTTACACCGGTCTTTTTTGACTTCGTATGTTACTCTATTATGCGAAACTCTTTAGGTCCAATAAGCGCCGAACACCGTACAAGACCGTGCTGCATGGTGCAGCAGTGAACAAGATGAATCATCAACACAGCGTCCTGGCGCTGGTCTCCGGAACCAGTGTTCAGCTTCCGAATGTGGCCGAGCATTTTCTCCTGGCGGCGACAGCCCAGAACCTGAGACGGCTGGTGCGATTCCTCGCTCAACGGCAGGCGGTGCCCGCACTGTGCACCACCTGATGAGTGGAAGCAAAGGGTGAAAAGAGGAAGTAGTGAAGAGCGAGAATAAGAAACTGAGTAGGAGCTCCTAGAAAAACTCACTTGCCCAAGAGTCGCTCCTGTTTTTCTGAGGCTTTTTCAACAGCTTCACACGGCTTCGGTGCAAGAGAGCTTACGGCGGGAGCCCGACGCGGCGCAGTAGGTCGGCGAAGCGCGGGTCGGAGTGCAAGCCGTCAAAGACTGGATGGACCTTTAGTGTGTGCAGTCCCACACTGTGCTCCGCGTGCGCTTTTTCTAACCACCCAAATGCATTTTCCTTGTCGCCGAGCCCGGAATAGATGACCGCAATGCTCATGGGCTCCACATAGGACCGCATGGACCGTTCCAGCAATTCGCCCAATATCTTTTCTGCCTCCTCCCTCTTGCCTGCGACCGCATAGGCGTGCGCGAGCGCTGCAGACATCGCTACACTTTCTTGAGCCAAGCTCGCCGCCCTCTGCATGTGCTCGACGGCCTGCTGATACATCCCCTTCTCCAGGCAGGCACGGCCGAGACCCTGATGCGCAAGGGCGAAGTTGGGGTCCAGTTCGATGGTCTTTCGGTACTGTTCTATCGCCCGGTCAGGTTGCCGCGCGTAGTAGAACACCAATCCGAGATCCCTGTTTATGATGATGGAAAGTGGATCGAGCTCATGGGCGCGCCTCGCCTCGGCGAGCGCCTCCTCAAGGCGTCCCATTGCCGTCAAGTAGAACGCGTACCATTGGCGAACCGTTGCGTAACCCGGATTCAATTCCATAGACCGCTTGAATTCTTTCTTCGCCGCCGGCCAGTTCCACTCGCTGATCAGGACAGAGGCCATCGAGGCATGTGCCTCCGCAAGCTTGTCGTCTATCTGCAAGGCCTTCAGGGCTGCCGCCTTTGCTTGGGGGATTGCTTCCTGCGGGGATAGCACGCCGTATGCGGTGCCGGCCAGCAGGTAATAGGAATCGGCCAGGCCGGCATACGCCAACGCATAGTTGGGATCTTTTTCGATTGCCTGTTTGAAGTACTCGACCCCTCTCTCCAGACCCTCTCGCGTCCTCTTATTCCAGTAGTAGCGACCCTTCAGGTAAAGGTGATATGCCTCGGTATCTTGGGTGTGCCGCTTCGTTAGCCGCTTCTTGTCTTCCCCAGTCAGCCGCACTCGCAGCTTTTCGGAGATTTCTCGGGCGATTTCGTCTTGTACTGCAAAGATATCGGCGCGCTTTCGATTGTACTGCTCGCCCCACAGTCGCCAACCATCGGCCACATCCACCAGCTCAGCCGTCACGAGCAGGGCGTCGCCTCGCTGCAAGATTCGTCCGAGGAGCACGGCGCCCACATTGAGTTCGCGGCCGATGGTCCGGGGGTCCGTCGTTTGACCTTTGTAGCGAAACACTGTGCTCCGAGCCATGACGTGAAGTCGCGGCAGTTGGGCGAGGCTATTGATGAGGCTCTCGGTGATGCCGTCACTTAAATACTCGGCCTCCAGGTCGGCAGTGGCGTTGGCGAAGGGTAACACCGCGAGAGACCTGATGTTCCTCTCCGAGCGTCGTCTTGTCACAGCGGAGGAGCCGACCACCACCTGTGACTGAATTGCTTGCAGGGCCGCGAACACTTCGCCTGCACGCTGGTAGCGCTCGGCTGGCTCCTTGGTAAGGCAACGGTCGATGACGGAGCGGAGACCTGCCGGAATAGACTGCCGTAGGGGCGCGGGCGGGTCGCGAAGAATCATGGAGCTGAGCGTGAATCCCGTGGGTCCGTCGAATGGCCTGACGCTGGCGGCCATCTCATAGAGGATCACCCCTAGGGCCCAAATGTCGCTGCGTGCATCAGCCGATGCACCTTGAAGGATTTCTGGAGCGATGTAATAGAGCGTACCGGCGATGGCCCCCGATTCCTTGAGCGAGACTCTCGATTGTGTCGCTTCTGTGAATTCTTCCCGGCGATGGGTGGCCAGGCCGAAGTCGAGGATCTTGACGCGATTCTGTGGTGTAACGATCACATTGGCGCATTTCAGATCGCGGTGAATGACCCCGCGCTGGTGAGCGTGGCCCAGGGCGTCGGCGATCTGCGCTCCGTAGCGAACCACCATCTCGGCCGGCAAGCCGTCGCGGGGGATCGCCTCGCTCAACGGTTGTCCCTCGACGAACTCCATCGCGATGTAACCCAACCCAACAGCTTCGCCGACTTCAAAAATCGTGCAGATATGCGGATGGTTCAGTGCAGACGCGATGCGTGCTTCCTGGAGCAGGCGGGCTTGAGCGGCTTTGTCGTCCACGGCAGCGGCCGGCAGCACTTTCAGTGCGACGGCCCGTCCCAGCTTCGTATCGGTGGCCCGATAAACTTCGCCCATGCCGCCAGCACCAATCTTCTCAACGATGCGGTAGTGGCCAAGTATCTCGCCAATCATTGGGAGCACCGCCTCTTTCCGGCCATCTTAGGGGGCGCTTACAGGCAAGTCAACGAATGCTGGCCCAGCCCTCCGGGTTGTCAGCTGGTGAAATTGAACCGGACCAGAAGGCTTGCCTTTCGGCTGCCTCAGCACAAACTTGTGTCCGGTTTGGGTCCACTAAGCGCCGAATACTATACAAAACTGTGCTGTTAGGCGCAGAACCAAGCAAGAAGAATTCGGCGCGCCGCCACCCGCGGTCTTCTGAACCGTCCCCCACGGCCCAGTTTCCTGTTGATTGAATCTGAACACTGAGGTAACATGAAGCGCAAAGCTCGCCCATCGCTTTGCAGATCTATTCCAATTCTGAATTGTGAACTGTCGACTGCGGGCAGCCGGCTGCCAACCATGGACTCTCAACTCCCGCCGCCTACCATCTCCGCGCGCATAAGTCCTCTGCAATGTGCACCTGCGAAAAACGTGTCCGCAACTCCTTTGGAATCCGCACTTAGCCCATTTTCGGAGCTTAAACCTCGTAGAATCAGCACTTGCAGAAAAAACATAAGGGGGTGGGGGGCAGCGGTGCCCAACCAGTCACGAATCACAGGTCACGAACCACAAATCGCCGGTTCCAGATTGAAAGCCGCTCAGCCGTTCACTATGATGGCGCGGCTTCGAGCCATCCTGGATAGCGCAAATGTATGAAAGGATTCGCGCGCGGCTGGCGAGCCGCGAACCGATCCTGCTCGACGGTGCCAACGGAACCGAACTCGTGCGCCGCGGCGTGCGCTGGCGAAAACACGGGCTGCTGACCGACGCTGATGCCGTGCAAAGGCTGCACGAGGAATACCTCGCGGCCGGCGCCGACGTCATTCGCACCAACACGTTTCAACTCAACCCGCGCATTTACCTCAACGTGTTCCGTAATCGCGAGCACATGCGGCACATCGGCGCGCCCGGCCTGGAAAACCTGACACCGCGCCTGCTGCGCACCAGCGTGCAAGTGGCCCGCCAAGCGCGCGCAAGTGCCGGGCGGGAGACGCAGGCGGCCATCGCCGGAGTTCTTTCACCGCTCGAACACTGCTTCCGTCCAGATCTCGCACCGCCGCCCGAGCGGGCCCGCGCCGAGCACGAGACCCTGGCGCGCGTTTTCGCTGAAGAAAACGTGGATTTTCTGCTACTGGAGAGCATGAACACGATCGGCGAAGCTCGCGCGGCGCTCGCGGCGGGCCGCGCCACAGGCCTGCCGGTCTGGGTGAGCTTTGTCCTGGGGCCCGAAGGGGAGTTGCTGAGCCGCGAGCCGCTCGCCAAGGCCGCGGCCGAGATGCAGCGCGGCGGCGCCGAAGCCGTTCTCGTGAATTGCGCGCCGCCTACCGACATCACCGCCGCGATCGAGAAACTGCGCAAGGGCTGCTCACTCCCGGTTGGCGCGTTCGCGCACGTAGGACGTTTCTCGCCTCCCAGTTGGAAGTTCGAGTTTTTCCCGCAATTCGTGGACACCGACCAGTGGCCGCCGGAACGCTACGTGGCCGAGGCCAAACGCTGGCGCGAGCGCGGCGCTACTATTCTCGGAGGCTGCTGCGGCACCGGCCCGGCGCACATCGCCGCGCTGCGCGCCTGGCTGGCCGAGGCAAGGAGCGCGCGGGTATGAACACTTCATCCGTCTATCCGGCGATCCGCGAAAGACTCGCGCGCGGCGAGACCGTGATTCTCGACGGCGCCATCGGCACGGAAATCCTGCGGCGCAACGTCACCTGGGCCGATCACCAACTGGCCAATCGCCCGGACTTCGTCCGCGGCATTCACGAGGACTACATCCGCGCGGGCGCCGACGTGATCAGCACAAACAGTTTCCAGCTTTGCCGCCGCGCGCTCTACAACCATTTCCGTGACGACGCGCACCGTCGCCACATCGGCGCCACCGACCTCGACGACCGCGCGAACCGCCTGCTCGCCGCCTCGGTGCATCTCGCCATCGAGGCCCGCCGACACGCCGCGGCCAACCGGCCGGTGGCCGTCGCCGCCGCGGTGACCACGCTCGAATGGTGTTTCCGCCCGGACCTGGCTCCCACGGCCGACCAGGCCCGCAGCGAATACCGGGAAATCTTCCAGGTGGTGAAGGACGCCGGGGCGGACCTGGTGCTTCTGGAGACGGTCAACAGCATCACCGAAGCGCGCGTAGCGCTCGAAGTCGCGAA
>JACQDH010000107.1 GCA_016201215.1 Acidobacteriota bacterium
GGACGTAGGGATCCTGTCCTTCGATGTAGCGGTACGCGGTTTCCTTGCCGTTGACCACGGGCCAGCGCAGGCCTCGTTCCTTGGTGTAGGCGTCGTAGCTGGCGAGGTCGTGGCCGTGGCCCAGAGTGAACTTGCGGTACTCCTGGAAGATCTCGCGCTCGTAATCGGGACCGTAGGCAAAGAGCTTGCCGTAACCCATGCGTCGCGCCACTTCCATGAGTTGCCAGACGTCAGGCTTGGCCTCGCCCGGCGGCGTGGCCGCCTGCGCCCAGTGCTGCGTGCGTCGCTCGGAGTTGCCAAACATGCCGCTGCGCTCCACCCACATCGCGGAAGGCAGAAGCACGTCGGCGATTTCGGTGGTGGGCGTGGGGTAAACGTCCGAGACGACGATGAAGCGGCCTTCCTTCTCCGCGGCCTTGCGGTAGCGGTTGAGGTTGGGCATGGTGACCATGGGGTTGGTCACCTGGATCCAGAGGCAGCGGATGTCGCCGCGATCCAGCGCGCGGAACATCTCCACGGTGTTGTAGCCGGGCTTTGGCGGAATCTTCTCCACCGGCACGCCCCAGATCTCGGCCGCAATCTTGCGGTGCTCGAGGTTGGTGACCAGCATGTCAGCCGGCAAGCGATGGCAGAGCGTGCCCACCTCGCGCACCGAGCCGCAGGCACTGGGCTGGCCGGTGAGGGAGAACGGGTTGTTGCCGGGCTTGGAAATCTTGCCAGTCAGCAGGTGCAGGTTCGTGACCAGGTTGTTGATCCAGGTGCCGCGCACGTGCTGGTTCATGCCCATGCACCACAGCGAGACCACCTTCACCTTAGGATCGGCGTAGTACTCGGCCAGCTGGCGGATGGTTTCCGTCGGAACACCCGAAGGCTTGGCGGCTTTCTCGGGGGCATAGTCAGCGAGCCAGGCGCGGTACTCGTCGAACGTCATGGGCGTGGGCTTGTCTTCAAACTGGAAGTTATCTTCCAAACCGTAGCCGATTTTCTCCAGGCCGCGGCGGAAGACTGTATGCTTCTCCACGAATTGCTTGTCGTACCGGCCGCCCTCGATGATGAGGCGCGCGACCGCGTTGGCCAGGGCAAGATCGCCGTTGGGAGTGAAGCCGATGAACTGGTCGGCGAAGTCGGTGGTAGGCGTGCGGCGCGTGCCCATCTCGATGATCTTCACGCTGGGTCGCTGGCGGCGCGATTCGAGAATGCGCGAGAACAGCACGGGATGCATCTCCGCCATGTTGTTGCCCCAGAGCACCAGGACATCGGCGGCTTCCAGGTCGTCGTAGTTGCCCATGGGCTCGTCCATGCCGAAGTTGCTGATGAAACCCGTGACCGCGCTGGACATGCACAGGCGCGCGTTGGCTTCCACATTGTTCGAGCCCATGCCGGCGCGGAACCACTTGCTGGCCACGTACCCGTCAGAGATGGTCCACTGCCCCGAGCCGTAGATGCCCACGGCGTTGGGCCCGTGCTTCTCCAGCGTTTCCTTGTACTTCGCGGCGACGAGGTCGAGGGCTTCCTCCCAGGTGGCGCGGCGCAGCTTGCCGTTGGTGGCGCGAATCTGCAGGTAGAGCAGGCGGTCTTCGCCGTAGAGAATAGCGGGCAGGCTGTAGCCCTTGATGCAGAGTAAGCCGCGGTTCACCGGGCTGAGCTCGTCACCGGCCACCGCCTTCACCTTGCCTGCCTTGGTGCCCACCATCACCCCGCAGCCGACGCCGCAGAATCGGCAGGGTGCCTTCGTCCAAGTGAGGCGCGGATCCAGACCGGGGCCGGTGGGGATTTTTGCGCCGGCTTCGCGCCCCCAAAGCATCTCGACAGGAAGAAAGTGGCCGGCCAGAGCGCCCAGCCCGATCTGCCCGGCACGTGCCATGAACTCGCGACGATCTACCTTGTTTTTCACAAGCACCTCCGCGGGCCACACCTCTCCGCCAGCACAACAACCGGAGCAACCCAGTCTCCGGCGGGTTTGTCAGTATTCACCTTAGTGCTTGTCGACCATCAACAGAGCAAGTAAGCTGGAATTTCCGTTTTGACTTCGCGGCAGACCGATAATGTACACGCGACCGCCTCAGTATGCAACGCCAGCCGGTTTCTAGTCCAGAGCCTTTTCGGCGGCGGCGAGAAAATTCCAAAAGCCCAAAACTGACGCCTTTCCGACCCATTCCTCAGACACTTTTCCTTGCCTGCTTCCCGCGCCCCCCAAATCTGCTTCGATCTACGACTCGCCTATCCCGCTGGCAATGGTAGCGCCGCGATCCTACGCAGCATGCTTCCAAAGAGCCGCCGCGTCAGATGGCTCTCCGCCAGGAGCAGCCAGTAATAGCGGGCGTGTCTGATCAAGCGTCCCCCCGTTTTCACCAGCCGCAGGGCTTGGTGACGGCGGCAATCGCAGCCGACAACGTCGTATCCGCCGCAGGTGCACAGGCAAACACCGGCGACTCCGGCGACAACGGCTCGAACAGCATCGGCAGCAAAGACCTCACGGCGGTCTGGCACAGTTTGAATCCGGCTTACCGGATGCGCGCCGCGTGGTATTTGAACGCTGACACCCTTCAGGCGCTCGATGGCCTGCTCGACAAGAACGGTCGCCCGATTGTGAAATATCGGGACGGCCTCTACACCATCTACGGGCGTCCCATCGCCATCTGCCCGTCGATGGACAGCATTGGCCCGAGCAAGAATCCCATCGTGGTCGCCGACCCCAACTACTTTTACCAGCGGCGAATCGCAGCGGGCAGTTACCTGCGAATCTCCTGGGAAGTTCCGGGGGCCGTCGAGTTCGGCATGGCAGCGTTCCAAAGCTGGTACCGGACTGATTCCCGGCTATCAGTTCCGAACGCGAGCGTGCCGCCCATCGTGTTGCTCCAGAACGCCAGCTAACCTCTAACGAGATTGCCCGGCTGCCGGGCAACGGCGGGCAACGGCTCCACAGGGTCGCGCATCCGTCCCGGCAAAATCTTTTTGAAAGGCAAGACAGAATGAAAGGCACCGTGAACTGGTTCAACGCCGCCAAGGGTTACGGATTCATCGCGCCCGAGGATGGCAGCAAAGATGTGTTTGTTCACTACTCCGCGATTCAGCCGCTCGAAGGCAACGGTCACCGGAGCCTGTCCGAAGGCCAGGTGATCGAGTTCGAAGTTCACCAAGGCCCCAAAGGTTTGCAGGCCGAGAACGTAAGAGCCTGCGTCTAAGAGTTCCCAGCGCGGGGAAGTGCGGTCTGCGCCGCGCGCCGTTTAACGGACGGTCTTTGCCGCAGCCGCTGTCTGCGAAGGGGCGGGTTGCTACCCCGCTTCCCGCCCCGATTCTCTCCTGCGTAGGAGCCTCGCTTGACTTATACCGCGCAAGTCTTCCAGAAATCTCCAGGCTGCCGGGCAAGGAAGCAACGCGCTCCTGATATTCCTGTCGTTACCGCTGAAGGCGCGCTGGAATATCATGTCCAACAGCAGCCGATGGTCAGCCGAGGTGCAACCGTTGAGGCCGCTCATATAGTTCGCGCCTACGTCTACGGGAACCTGGCGGCGCAAAAAAGAATCGAGCTATATGGCAAGCTTGAACGCGAAAAGTGGGACGCGCTGATGACTCCGTTCCGCCCTGACCCGAATCCCGGCCCAGTCTTGACCCATTGGAACGCCGGGCCGCTATCAACAAACGGCCAGAACAGTACCCGCGTTGACGACCTGCCCGATGAATCTTCCGATTACGACGACCCGCAATCGGAAGACCCAC
>JACQDH010000110.1 GCA_016201215.1 Acidobacteriota bacterium
ACGGGCTTGGGTCTACTCGAGCGGCTTTTGCAACTGCGCCTGAAGCGACGAGGTGATCCGCGCCTGCGTCTCTTCGAGGTGCGCCTTGGTCGTGGGGTCGGTCACCTTCCCGCTCGCCAGGGCCTGCTTGATTTTCGCCTGGAGGCTCACCAGGCTGGCGCGGCCCAGCGTGGTGGCGTCCTCGGGTGGCCGCGGCGTCGGCGGGATTGGAATCACGAATCCGACGGGCGACGGCCCGGCCTGCGGCGGAGCGGGCCGCAGAGTTAGGCGAATCAACTGCTTCAGATGCTCGCGCTGCAGGTTGCGCCGCAGGCTGGAGATTTTTCCCGGACCGGAATCGAGCTCCGACCAGATCGCGCCGTCGAGTCCTTTGAACAGGTCGGCCATGGTAAACGGCTTTTCGTTCGGCGCAAACCGCAGCTCGTTGTCGAGCACGCGATTGAGCAGGACAGGATGGTAGAGCCGGTTCAAGACGTTGCGTTGCAGGTTGAGCACGACATCGTGCCAGGGATAGTCGATGCGCTGGACAGTGAAGAACGAGATGAAATCCAACCCCCGCTGGCGCTCGATGGCCAGCTTGTTCAGCAGGCCCGGCGGCAACTGGAAGGCTTTCTCGCTGAAGGCGTTGTTGCGCAGAAAATCTAGGGCTTCGCGCTGCTTGGCCGCGGGCACGGGCGTATAGGGCGGCCGGCCGTTCGGGTCGCCCACGTGGTCGCGGACGTGGTAGATGCCGCCGATGTATTTCGAGGTGGTGAGCAGGGCGCGGTTGTACTCGCCCATCCCGCGGCCCAGGCTGCGGCGCAGGACCTGATAGCCCTCACCGGGCTTGGCCAGCTTGGCCTCCATCGAGTTCCACAGCTCGTGTATGATCCCAACGTCCTTGGCGAAGTAGGCCAGCGGGTCGCTCGATTGATCGAACTGGTTGACCAGCGGGTCGATGGCCAGCGGGGAGAAAGTTCCGAGCGCGTCCTCGTCGGTGGAGTAGGGCAGCAGGGGATCGGCCCCGCGCGAGGCGATCCTGGCCAGTTCGGCCTTCTCGTCGCCCTCAATGGGCTTGTAAGCGTACTCGATGACCCAGTAGTCGTAGGGACCGAGTGTGGGCGTCAGGAAGTGCCCCTGCTTCTCGCCCTTAGCCGCGATGACCAAGGGGTTGTAGTCCATCACCGAGCTGGTCTGGCCGATTTCTTCCGTCCTGGCCACGTCGTTCAGTTCGTGTACTTTCAGGATGGTGCTGGCGCGGAAGTTGTGACGCAGCCCGAGCGTGTGGCCCACCTCATGCGCGGTCACTTCGATGATGAACTCGCGCAGGACCTTTTGGACCACTTCCGACGTCAACTCGCCGCGGGCATCGAGCACACTCATGCCGAATGCCGCCTGCTGCACTAGCCCGTCCGCGTAGTTGCACTGGAGCTGCGCGTCGCGGAACCAGCGGCTCGCCGGCTCGGGCGTCTCCAGCCCGGTCGGGACCACGGGGCTGACGAACTCTTCTGCGTCCCGGCGGGTGAAGCGGATGATGCCCTCCGCAAAGCCGATATCCGCGTCGTAGATCTGGCCGGTGAAGGGATTGGCGCGCGAAGGGCCGATGGCGAAGGTCGCGTCCACGCCCGCAAACCAGCGGATCGTGCTGTAGCGCGTGTCAGCCGGATCCCAATCGGCGTTATCCGGCTGCTGCTTGACCACGATCGCGTCCTTCAACCCGATGCGCTCGAAGGCCTTGTTCCATAGCAGCACGCCTTGCTTGAACCACTCGCGATATTCCACCGGAATCGTGTTCTCGAGCCAGAAGACAATAGGCTGTTTGGGCGGCGAAAGCTTGGCCGCGGGGTCAGCCTTCTCGAGTTGCCAACGCTCGACGTAGCGCGTGTAGGGCGAAGTCGGCAGGTCGGAGGTGAAATCCTGGTGCACAGTGAGGAATTGACCCACCCGGTCATCCCCCAGGCGCGGTTTGTAGCCGGTCTCGCGCAACGAGGAGAGCTCGTACTTGAACACGAGAGGGATGCTGCGTCCGTCCGGCAGGGTCACCGAAAGCGTGCGCGGGTTGTCGGTGACGTAGTGTAGCCAGACATCCACGAGCACATTCTCCGGGAAGGTTTTCACCGCGCCGATCGCGCTGTTGGCTTTGTCAAAGCGGTAGTTGGTCGGCTGATAGACCTGATTCAGAAACGGCGCGATACCCGGCAGGTCGCCCACGAACAACTCGGCGACGTCCACCAGGATGCTCTTGCGCTCCGGGTGCGGTTTGGACTGAATCTTCGCCGAGGCCAAGATGGCGTCTGCGAACGACCGGGCGGTGTAGCGCGCCGCAGGCGTTCCCGGGGCCGCGGTGAATGCCGTGTTCTTCAGCACCCACTGGACGGACTTACCCACGCGGCGGAAGACGAACGGGAAGCTATCGCCCACCTGCGCGGCGTAGAGTCCGCGTTCACCGGTGGCCTGCTCGAGTGTCCCGGCAAACAGAAACACCTTGTCGAGCTGCTCGGGCAGGATCTCCATCAGCAACTTGTTCTCGTCGGCCTTGAAGTAGAATGTGAACAGGCCTTTCTTCACTTCCATGTCTTTCACGACTTCCTCGAAAGGCTTGTCTTCGCCGGGCTTGGGCCCCTCGGGTTTCTTGGCTTCTTCGGGCTTTGCCGCAGCTTGCGGAGCGGCGTCCTGCTTGGCTTGCGGTGCAGGCGGCTGCTGCGCATATACAGTTCCTGTCAGGGCCAGGCCGGTGATGACCACGAGGGCCAGGGCGACCCACCCAATGCTCGTTTTCCTGCTCATGCGCTTCTCCCTTCGTCGAGTCTCGAATCAATTCTGGCCGCGCCGCGCACGCGCCGCAACGACGGGCCAGGCTGAGAATAGAGTTTGGCAGTGTCCCCCGCAACAGCGGTCTCCAAGCCGCAGAGACGGATCACCCGCGAGCGCGCTCTGAGGAACTGCGCGGCCACCCGTCTTACTCACGTTTGTCCCTTGCCCCCGGGAACTCCAGGCAGGCCAATGGCACACCCGCCCCTGTCTGGATACTCAGACGCTCGGCCTGGGGAAAAGTTTCAAGCCGGCCTTCGCAAACCGCTTTTTACCGCCGGTTCTGGGCGTGCCTACTGCTAGAATCAGTTGGATGCCACGCACCCGCAAAGTCTTCGCATCGCATGGTGGTGAGTTGGCCCACAAGCTCCTGAGCGCGCTCGAAGGTGAGCACCTCGTGGAGCGCTTTGTGGATTCCTACGTGGCCGAGTATGGCCGCACCGGATTGAAGGCGCATGCCTTGCGCTATCGCGAACTGCTCGGAACGCTCAGCCGGGAAGCGCTGCTGGCCATGGTTGCGCAGGTGAACGCTGACCTGCCGCGCTTTCTGACCCGCCGCCGGCCGCCGGTCTTGCGCGGCGCGGAGTTGCAGGTTGCCGGAGCATTTCGGGAAGAGTTTCTGGCTTCGCTTGGCAGGGCTCTGCACTGGACACCTGCCGATACGGATGAGTTCCGCCGTGACCTTGATCTCTACGCGCAGCTCGCTGCGCGCACTGAGATCGTCAAGAAGCGCCGCAGGCCCACTGACCCGCCCGAGGGTCCCTTTGTGGATCGCTGCGCGCTGCTGCTCGATCCTTCGATGCTGGACAAGGGGCGGCGCGCCGACGGACACGACCACCCCGGCCCGGAAACCCAGCGATCCCTCGCACGACTTCCTACGTGCGGATGCGCGTCCCCTCGACGCGTTTTTCAAGCCCCGCAGTGTCGCCGTCATCGGCGCCACTGACCGGGAAGAGACCGTGGGCCGGACGGTGCTCGCCAATCTGCTGCACAGCCCCTTCAAGGGAACCGTGTACGCCGTCAATCCGAAGCGTTCCGTCGTGCTGGGGATCCCCTCGTACCCGAACATCGCGGCGGTGCCGGAAAAAGTGGACCTAGCCGTCGTGGTCACACCCGCAGCCGGTGTCCCGCAGGTGATCGGCGAATGCGTCGATGCCGGGACGCGGGCGGCCGTGGTGATCTCCGCCGGCTTCAAGGAGCGCGGCGCGGAGGGCGCGGAGCTCGAGCGGCGGATCCAGGCGCAACTCCGCCGCGGGCGCATGCTCTTGATCGGCCCGAACTGCCTCGGGGTGATGAACCCTTTCGCCGGGCTCAACGCGACGTTTGCCCGGGACATGGCCCGGCCCGGCAGTGTCGCCTTCATCAGCCAGAGCGGCGCCCTGCTCGCCGCCATCCTCGATTGGAGTTTCCGCGAGCTCGTGGGCTTCAGCGCGATTGTCTCCACGGGCTCCATGCTCGATGTCAGTTGGGGGGACCTGCTCTACTACCTCGGGGATGACCCGCACACGGAAAGCATCCTGCTGTACATGGAGACGGTCGGCGACGCCAGCTCCTTTCTCTCCGCCGCGCGCGAGGTGGCCCTGACCAAGCCCATCATCGTCATCAAGGCCGGCCGCACGGAGGCCGCTTCCCACGCTGCCGCGTCGCACACCGGCGCGCTCACCGGGAGCGACGAGGTGCTCGATGCGGCCTTCCGGCGCTGCGGCGTGCTGCGCGTCAACAACATCTCCGACCTGTTCTACATGGCGGAAGTCCTCGGCAAGCAGCCACGTCCGCGCGGGCCACGCCTCACCGTCCTCACCAACGCGGGGGGGCCGGGCGTGCTCGCCACCGATGCTCTGATCGCCAATGGCGGAGAGTTGGCGCCGCTAGCCCCAGAAACCCTGCGGGCGCTCGACGAGTTCCTGCCCGCGCACTGGAGTCACGCCAATCCCATTGACCTTTTGGGCGACGCGGACCCCGAGCGCTATGCCCGCGCCGTGCAAATCGCCGCGGCCGACCCGCACAGCGACGGCTTGCTGGTGATCCTCGTGCCTCAGGGCATGACCGCGCCGGAACAGTTCGCCCTGCGCTTGATCCCTTTCGCGAAAGACACCGGCAAGCCGCTGCTCGCCACCTGCATGGGTGGTGCCGCGGTCGCCGCGGCTGAAGCCATCTTCAACCGCGCGGGCATACCCACGTTCAGCTATCCGGATACAGCCGCCCGCGCGTTCGACTACATGTGGCGATATACCTACAACCTCAAGGGTCTGTATGAGACGCCCGCGGTGGCCGAAGACATCGCTGCTGCCGCCGCCACTCGGCGCCAGGCGGAAGAGATCATCCAGGGCGCGCGCCGCACCGGCCGGGTGATCCTGACCGAGCTCGAATCGAAGCAGGTCCTGGCTCACTACGGGGTCCCCACGGTGGAAACGCGCTGCGCGCGCAGCGCGGCTGAAGCCGTAGCCCTCGCCGATGAGATCGCCTATCCGGTCGTGCTCAAGGTTCTTTCCGAGACGATCACCCACAAGACCGAGGTGTCCGGCGTGCGCCTTCATCTGGGGGATGCGGCCGCCGTTCGCGACGCCTATCGTGACATCGAGACTTGTGTCTCCGCTGCGGTTGGAGTCGGCCATTTCCTGGGCGTGACCGTGCAGCCCATGATCCCGCACGAAGGCTATGAGTTGATTCTGGGCAGCAGTCTCGATCCGCAGTTTGGTCCGGTCTTGCTGTTCGGTTCCGGCGGGCAACTCGTGGAAGTACTTCAGGACCATGCGCTGGCCCTGCCCCCGCTCAATACTACGCTGGCGCGGCGGATGATGGAGCAGACGCGCATCCTCGCGGCGCTGCAAGGAGTCCGCGGGCGAAAGCCCGTCGATGTGGCCGAACTCGAACGCCTGCTGGTGCGCTTCAGCCGCCTGGTGATCGAGCAGCGCTGGATCAAGGAGATCGACGTCAACCCGCTGCTGGCCTCGCCGGAGCGCTTGCTGGCGCTCGACGCGCGCATCGTCCTACATCCGCCGGAGGTCGGCGAGGAATCCCTGCCGCGGCCTGCCATTCGGCCCTACCCGGTGCAGTATGTCTCTACCTGGCGGATGAAAGACGGCAGCAAGGTCACCATTCGGCCCATCCGGCCCGAAGACGAGCCGCTGATGGCCAAGTTTCACATATCGCTTTCCGAGCGCAGCGTCTATCTGCGCTACTTTCACATGGCCAATCTGACCGCTCGCATCGCCCACCAGCGGCTCGTGCGCATCTGTTTTATCGACTACGACCGCGAAATGGCGTTTGTTGTCCTGCGCGAGAACCCTGACTCCGGCGCCGAGGAGATTATTGCCGTGGGCCGGCTCAGCAAGCAGCACGGTAAGAATGAGGGAGAGTTCGCCATTCTCGTCAGCGACCAATATCAGCGGCGCGGATTGGGCACCGAGCTGTTGCGACGGCTGATTCAAGTCGGCCGCGACGAAAAGCTCGAACGCATCACCGCCCACATCCTTACCGAAAACATCGAGATGCAGACCGTTGCTCGCCGGCTAGGCTTCCGGCTGCGCATGATTCCCGAAGAGGGTATGCAGACAGCCGTTATCGACCTCTGAGGACCGGTGATCGTCCTGGCCGGATCCGGTTTCGCGGCGCCCTATCTTTCCGCCGAGCGCGGGCTGGTGTCCTGACCATGCTGGAAATGCCCCGACAGAGGGAACATCCAGGAGGAAACCCGTGCAAAACAGAATCCTTCTCATTGGCTTTTTCGTCTTGACGCTGTGCGCTCTGCCTCTCCACGTGCTTGCGCCGCCGGCAGCCCGCGCGCAAGAAGCCTCGGCCGCCCCGGAGCAGCCGTACGTGGTCGAGTACTATTACAAGGCACGCTGGGGCTACGCCGATGAATTTCTGCGCCTGTTCAAGAAAAACCATTACCCGGTCCTGAAGAAGCTCCAGGAAACCGGCCGCATCCTGCAACTGACGGCCGTGCGGCCCCGCTACCACGCCACCGAAGACGGTCGCTGGGACTACCGTGTCACGATCGTCTGGAGAAACGTTGCCGCCTCCCAGGACACCACCGGCGAGGCAGCCATCATCAAGGAACTCTTCCCCGACCAGGAGACCTTCCGCCGCGAAGAGCAGCGCCGCTTCGAGATTCTCCTGGCTCACTGGGACGTGCCCCTCGTCAGCCAGAGCCTCGAACCGTAGAAGCGCCCGGCATGCTTCTGCTATGCTCGCGCGGCGGTGCGGGAAACCTTCTACATCCTCGTCGCTCTGCAGATTCTGCTGGGGCTTTACAGCCTGTGGGAAGGCGCGCGCTGGCTGCAGATGGTTCGGCGACGCCTGGCCTCGCATCCGGGCTTCTACGCGCCGCGCGTCGCGCTGATCTGTCCGTGCAAGGGCGTCGAGCCCGGCT
Source organism: Acidobacteriota bacterium (assembly GCA_016201215.1). Lineage (GTDB taxonomy): Bacteria > Acidobacteriota > Terriglobia > Acidiferrales > UBA7541 > QHYU01. Next base: position 7,166 of record JACQDH010000110.1, read on the forward strand.
TGGAGCAGAACCTCGCCGCCCTGACCGATTTCGATTACCCCAGCTATGAAGTGTTCTTCACGCTGGCGAGTGCGGGCGACCCGGCGTATGCCGTGCTGCGCCGCGCGACGGAACGCAGCAAGCGCCCGGTGCACATCCTCGTCGCCAGCCCTCCCGAAGGGTGCGGCGAGAAGGTGAACAATCTCCGCGCCGCAGTCGAGCAGCTTCCCGCAGAGTTCGAGGTGCTGGTCTTCACCGATTCCGACGGCCGGCCCGCGCACCACTGGCTGCGGCACTTGGTCGCGCCGCTGGCCGATGCGCGGCTGGGTGCGGCGACGACTATGCGCTGGTATCTGCCCAACCGGGGCGGGTTCTGGAGTGCGCTGGCCGCCGCGTGGAACGCGCCCATCGCCACCTATCTTGGCGAGCACCGAAACAATTTCTGCTGGGGCGGCGGCACAGCCATCCGTCGGCAGGTTTTCGACCAGGTCCACGCGCTCGAGTACTGGCGCGGCTCGGTCAGCGACGACTACTCACTCACCCGCGGGCTCCGTGCTGCCGGCCGCCGCATTCACTTCGTGCCGGAGTGCTTGGTGCCCACCCTGCACGATGTCGATCTCCACGGCCTGCTGGAATTCACCAACCGGCAGATTGTCATCACCCGGGTCTATGCGCCGCAGCTCTGGGCCCTGGCGGGGCTGGCCCACCTGCTCTACTCGGGTACGGTGGGCCTGGGTCTCGTTGGTGTACTTGCGGGAATGCTTGGCGGCCAGACGGCGCTGCACATTTTTCTGCTGACGCTGACGCCGCCGCTGCTCGCTGCGCTCAGGGGATATCTGCGGCTGGCTGCGGTCCTGGACCTGCTGCCCGCTTGGAAGCAGAAATTGTTGGCCTACGGTTGGGCGTGGACGCTGCTGGCGGCCATGGTGCCACTGCTTTATTCGTGGAATTCGCTCATGGCGGTCTTCACACGCCGCATCGTCTGGCGGGGCGTCCACTACCTGCTCATTTCTCCCAGCCAGACCCGCATCCTCTCGAGCTAAGCACTACATCCCCGAGAGGAACGGGAAGTGAGCCGATGCGGCCATGAAGAACAGCATCGGGAACGACAGCCAGAAGTTCATGCGCGAGGCCAGGAAGGCCACGCGCGCCAGCTTGGCTGCTTCTGGCGGCATGGGCGTGCCCTGCTCTGCGTTGGCCTGGGTCCAGGCGATCAGTTTCTTCTGGCAACGCCAGATCACGCCCCAGACGTTCAGGAACATGATCGTGCCGATTCCACCACCCACACTGATCGAAAGCACGCGGTTGCTCGCGCCCGGATGTCCCAGCAGTGAGAGCACCAGCCAGGCCGTGGCGCCGACGATGAAAACGACAAGCACCCCCAGGACCCAACCGTTATTGAACAGGCCCTGGGCAGGCCACGTCAGGCCGTAGAGAATCACGAACGCCAGCAGCCAGGCCACCAGCCAGATTCCCAGCCAGCGCCACATCAGCGCGGGATGCCCGGCGTTGACGGCGTCGGTCTTCGTCAGGATCATGAAGTAGCGGAAGCCCGCCAGCCACGTCACTACCGAGGCCCACCGGAACCACCACAGCGCCCGGGGCATCAGCACCGGCACCACCTTCCCCTTGGTCGGCCCGTCGAGCGCTTTCATCAGCGGCACGTTGACCAGATTGAAAAAATAGAGCAGCCCAACCCATATGATCCCTGCCGAGAAATGCAACCAGCGGAGCACGATCTGTTCCCTGTCGGTCATGCCGGCAGGAAACTGCACGTTCAGCTTCAGCAAGACCAGCCACACGGCGAAAAGGCAGACTGACACCATTGCTCCTCCTAGCGAAAGGAGAGGTAGGACACCGGCGCGGCGCTATTGTATGTCAGATGGGCGGCGTTTGCGAAAAGCCCCCGGCTCCGGTAGTGACTCAGTTTGCCGCCTCAGGCCGCCGAACTGTAGTATGTGAGCGACGGATGATGGAGTGAGCGCTGATGGACAAGGAAAACCGTTTCTCTCAGGCCGTTTCAGACAAGCTCAAATGTTACGTGTACCGCCTGATCGACCCCCGTAGCGGGATTACCTTCTATGTTGGCCGTGGACGAGGCAACCGCCTTTTTTCGCATGCCGCGGGTGACGAGAAACCGTCGAGATCCGAGGACGCTGAATCCCTAAAGATCAGGATGATCCGCGAGATAAGAAATGATGGGTTCCAGGTACAGCATGTGATTCATCGTCATGGGATGAACGAAGAAAGTGCGAAGGAGGTTGAGGCGGCGCTTATCGATGCATATCCTGGCCTTACCAATATTCAACCAGGGTACGAAAGCGATCGGGGCGCCATGCATGCCACACAGGTCATCCGCCTTTATGAGGCTGAAGAAGCAAAGTTTGTGCACAACGTCGTTCTGTTAAAGATCCATCGAGCTATCCAGGAGCGTCCGATAATCGATGCCGTGAGATACGCTTGGAACATTAATCAGAATAGGGCTCGCAAGCAGGATTACGTCTTGGCAGTCGCGAATGGGATGATCGTCGGTGCTTATGTAGCCGACGAATGGCTGCCGGCGACACCCGAAAACTTTCCAGGTTTTCCTCCGCTTAGTCCTGATCGGAAAAAGTTTGGATTTCGTGGTCACGAGGCGCCGGAGGACGTAAAGGCCATGTACATACAGAAACGCGTGCCGCCCACGAAGCGCGGAGAAGCCGGCGTGATCCATTACAAGGGGCCTGCGTCGCGCTCAAAGTGAGTCACTACCCTTGCTCCCGAGGCTCGCCTGGTCCCCTGCCGGAGTGGAAATTCTTCTCGGAGTAGGGAATCGCTGCCACCGAAGGGTCGGCCCGGCTCGTTTTCAAATTCTAAAATCCAGATTCCGTGCAAGTTAAAAATCGGTTGTTGTGGAAGTCCGCTTGCTCACCGATCGGTGGCTAGGTGTAACGTTTCGGGAGCGAAGAGGCTCGCACAGTGCCGCGACAGCTTCGAGACACCAGAGTACACGTCGCAACACTGCCCACATCCTTCTGGATCGAGACTCCTGTTTTCGCCTCCTCTTTCGCGCCTTCACTAGCTCTCACATTTCCCAGCGGAGTGTCCGAGGCCCGGAAACTTTCGCCTGCCACGCTCAAGTGACCCAGCGAACTCGAGCCAACAACCTTGACGGAGAGTCCGCTGTGACAAACAACGACAAGCTTTCCAGGTCCAGCCGCAACAGCAAGAAGCTCGCCACGGGTCAGCCAGAGCTTTTCGTTTTCTGTGACAAGAAGACGGGTACGGCGCGGTTCAAGGTCGAAGCCGATGCGGACGGGAGAATGCCTGTCGATAAGGCGGCCAGCCTGCTGGCCATCCACTGTCTGGTGCGCGGCGAATCCCCGAAAGACTACGTGGTGATGGTCGCAGCGCGGGAAGAGCTGCTCGCTGGCGTGGCTGCGCGTGCGGAAAAGCTTCTAGAGGCCGGGCGATCCATTGCCACACCCGCGCAACTCACCCGCCGCGAACAGGAAGTCCTCGGCGGGGTCCTGCAGAATCTGGTCAACAAGGAGATCGCCGCGCGGCTGTTTATTTCCGAGCGCACCGTGAAGTTTCACGTCTCGGCGCTGCTCGCTAAGTTTGGCGTACGCAGCCGGAGGGATCTGACGCGTGAGGCTGCCAACGTGCTCCCGCCCTGCGGACCGCTCGGGGTTGCCTCCCAGGTTGAGATCCCGGCTCTCAGCGCGCAGGCCCTGGTCGCGATTTCGTAAGAGGTGGGAAGGAAGGAATCCCGCAACCGGGGCGCGTCGTGCACATGCGGCGGAGACAACTCCTCGCCTGACGCGCACGCGGACTGGCAGGAGGCCCGCGATCCATTCAGGACGGAAAACCAAGCGGCCCGCCCGGGAACCTTGGCACGGGCCGCTTGGTTTTATTGAAGCCTCGGCCGCCAGGTCGCCCGGTTCCTATCTGCGGCAGAGGCGTACTCTCTCGAGTGACCGCGACACGCTGAGCCGGCCGCTGCGACGCCTGCCTACTTCTTCGCCGCGGCGTAATACTGTGTCACTGCGTCCCAGTTCACCACATTCCACCAGGCGTCAACGTATTCGGGCCGGCGGTTCTGGTATTTCAGGTAGTAGGCGTGCTCCCAGACGTCGAGACCCATGACCGGCTTGCCGCCGCTCATCACCGGGTTGTCCTGATTGGGTGTGGAATCAATCACCAGCTTGCCGTCCCTGATGAAAAGCCAGGCCCAGCCCGAGCCGAACCGCGCGATCGCGGCCTGAGAGAACTTGGTCTTGAAATCGGTAAACGAGCCGAACACGGACTTGATCGCCGTGGCCAGCTCGCCGGTCGGCTCGCCTCCGCCACCCTTCCGCATGATCTTCCAGAACATCGAATGGTTCCCGTGGCCGCCGCCGTTGTTGCGCACCGCCGTGCGGATGTTTTCCGGCACGCGGTCCAGGCTGGCCAGCAGCCTATCGATGGAGAGAGCCTGCAGATCGGCGTGGCCTTCCAGCGCCTTGTTCAGGTTGTTGACATAGGCGGCGTGGTGCTTGCCGTGGTGGATCTCCATGGTCATTTTGTCGATGTAGGGTTCGAGCGCATCGGTCGGATAAGGAAGTGCAGGTAACTCGTGGGCCACTGAGCCCTCCTTCTTGAGCGTAGGTTGCTGGTGTGCCATCGGAAACCTCCTCCGTGCGACTTGCCTGTAGGTTTGAAATTGAACGCGAAGCTGTATTGTATCGCCGCACGATACGCCGCACAACCCGGCCGGGGTGTCTGCGGGGAAGTCTGCTCGAAATCCGCGATCAGATTGGCGCGGTTTGACTGCGCGCTGCGGATGAGCTGGCCTGCGTCCGCCTGGAACGCTGGTCTTCGGGTCCGGGATCGCTCGCTCGCAGGGCGCGGAGGCAACCGCTTCCGGATTCGACGATGCTGGCGGAAACCGCGGATCTCGGAGACGAGTTAGCGTGGGCCGGGTGGCGTTCCGACCATGCCAGCAGGATTCCGAGCAGAAGGGCCAGCGCCAACAGAGCCAGGAACCTCCATATCCGCGCACGCCGGGCGGTGGCTACGAGCCCGCACGTGAGGCAGCGAGGACTCAGCGGCAGTGGAGGGCGGCTGAGGGTCAGAATGCGAAGCGCGGCGAGAAATTCGCCTCTTTCCGGTTGCCGCTGCGGGCCACGATCACGCTGGTGTTCCGCCTGGGCCTGCCACTGCTCGATCTCGGTCCGCAAAGCGTAAACGATCTCTCCCGCCGAAGTGTGGATCCGGTGCACGGGAAGGCGCAGTTCCTTCTCCCAGCGTTCCGCGGTGCGCACGCTCTTGCCGAGCAGGCCGGCGATCTCCTTCCAGCCGTTGAGCTGAGCCGGATTGTGAAACTGCGGTGACTGGATGAACTGCCGGTGCGGGCCAGCCATGGCTACATCCACAAATGGGGTATTAACCGACCGGGAAAGTCGAGGAATCCTAACTTGGCCGCGTGGGCAGATGCAAGGCCTTTTTTTCGCAGCGACGAGCAGTACTAGCCCGCGCCAACTTGCGCCAGTCCGCTTCCGTCGCTTCTCGTCGCTTGACCGCCCAGCGACGCAATGTTACGGGAGCGGAGGAGTTTGCCCGAGCCGCGCCTGGCAAAGCTCGAAGTCAATTCAGGAGGGTGTGCAGATGATCCTTCGATCAAAGCTTGTGCTTTGGTGTCTCGTGGCTCTCGCGCTGGTGGCGGCCGCCGTTGTCGCGGACGGGCAATCCTGTTTGACCATCCAGAGCGGGTTACTCACGGATGTCAATGGCAACCCCCTAACGACTGGCTACGACGGGTGGGGATATAACTATCAAGCTCACACGTTCAACGGGCTATGGGGGAACTACACCCGCCCGACTCCTCCTCTTACTGAAGATAACTGCGCCTCTGTCCCCTACGGCTGCGACAACCTGGAGATGAAGTGGAACGACGCGTGGCTCAGCAACAAGAGTTGTGACAACGATTCCAAGCTCGACCGTCACTTTGGCTACACAACCTACATCGGGTCAGGGGCCTGGCTGACCAATCATCAGTCCGGTTCGTACAACATCAATGTTGACGGCAAGGACAAGCTTGTTCACTGGACCTACTTTGTGAAAATTGTCGCTGTTCCCAGTGATGCGGTGCCCTGCTCCTCCGACGCAACCAAGTGGTGCTCCCCAGGCGGAACCGAGATTGGCCCGAGCATCTGGGGGCCCTTTGCGATTATCCAAGAGGTGTACAACGACCCGTTCGCTGGCGCGCATGGTGTTCTCTACAAGAGCCCAGCGGGGCCGGGTTTCGGCATTTACGGCAATCACCCGTAGCTTGAGCACTCAGCACGACCCTGAGCCGGGCTGAGCAGCGACGTTCCTGCCTCCGCGCGGAGACTGGATACTGACGAGTTTCAACGTTCTCATTGATCACCGAGGCGAGCGAGCGCCCAGCGGGCGTCCCGCTAGAGCTTCCGGGATGCCCACTTCGCATGTTCGGCAATGAGGGCGTCGTCCGACGCCGCAAGGCGTTCGAGCAGCGCGGCAATGCGGGTGTGTTGCGCGGTGCCCGGTCGCGCGCCGCAATTGCCCAGGGCCACGCAGGCGTTACGCACCAGCCCGTGCCACTTGGCGCGCTTCAAGGCGCTCCCGCGGAAGACTTCGCGGTACTCCTCCTCGCTCAGCGAGGCCAGCCATTCGAGCCGCGGCGCGAACAGCGAAACCACGTCGCTCTCTACCGGCGGATTGTCTTCTGGAGCCCGGGTGAACTGGCGTTTCAGCGACGGTAATCCCCCACCGGGTTCGTCCTGGGCGCCAGAGGGATTCCTCGGTGGGCTCGGAATGACACCGGCAGGTTCGGAATGCCGACCACCTGACCCTGTCATTCCGAGGGAGCCAAGCGACCGAGGAATCTCGCTTGTCTTGAGTTGCCGCGGAAGAAACGCGGAGACGCTCGTTTGCGGGGCAGCGCGGTTCCAGGGACAAACGTCCTGGCAGATGTCGCAGCCGAAGACGTGCCGGCCCATGGGCGCGCGGAATTCGTCCGGGATCGCGCCGCGCAGCTCAATCGTCAGGTAGGAGATGCAGCGCCGCGCGTCGAGCAGGTAGGGCTCGACGATCGCGCCGGTGGGGCAGGCGTCGAGACATAGCCGGCAGTTCCCGCACAGGTCGGGAGGCGGCGCTTCGGCTGCGCCCAGCGAGGGCGCAAGCTCGAGCGTCGTCAGGATCACGCCCAGGAAGAGCCACGAGCCCAATTGCGGGTTGATCAGGCAGGTGTTCTTCGCCAGCCACCCGAGACCCGCGTAGCTGGCCGCCACGCGTTCGACGATCGGGCCGGTGTCCACGTACGCGCGCGCCTCGAAGGGCTCGGCGATCTTCGCGTGCATCGCCGCCACCAGCGCATCTAGCTTGCTGCGCAGCACCTCGTGATAGTCGTTCCCCCACGCGTACCGCGAGATCCATCCGCGCGGACCGGAAGGGAGTGGTTCGGGGCCGGGCGCTTCTTGCTCCGCGGGCTCGATGGGCACTTCGGTCGAGTAAGGAAGCGCGGTGTTTTAGTTGAGCGCGCAAACGATCAGGCTGCGAGCGCCCGGCAGCGCGCGCGCGGGCGAGCGGCGGCGCGTGTCGTGCAGGTAGCCCATATCGCCCGCGTACCCCTGCGCGAGCCACTCCGGCAGGCGCTCGAGTTCCGGGAACTCCTCGGCCGGCGCCACGCCGCACAAATCAAAACCCAGCGCCCGCGCCTGCTGTTCCACCCACTCGCTGCTTGGCCTCGCATTCACAGGTGGATTCTACTCCTCTCCCAACGCGCCAGAAGATTGGGACGAGCGCTCATGCGGTGTGGCTCCACGGCCGCTGGTGCTTGGAAACGGCGACCGCGCAGGGACGTGGGTTTCTGTTGCCATAGCTGGCCGCAATGGCGTGAGGCTGATAGAATGCTCCGCATGAGTGATTGGCGACAAATCCAGGCGCGCATCCGCAAGGCCAAGGGCAGCAAAGATCCCGCAGGCCAGCTCGCGGCGTTGTACGAGCGCACGCGTGACGCCATGGTGGCGTACGAGCTCGGCCAGTTCCGCGAAAAATCCGGCGAAAACGTCGAGGCAGTGCGCTGGTACACGACCGCAGCGGAGCGTTTCCGCCGCCCACAGTGGAAGACGAAAGCCGAAGAGGCACTGGCGCGCCTGGGAGCAGCCGTCCCCATTGGCGGAACGACCGCATCGGCCGCGCAGGAAAGCACTCCTGCGGCCGAGCCTGTCCGTGGCCTGCCCGAAAGGCTCTGGGCGACTCCGCCGCCTGAGCCTGGTGGTGCGTTCGGCGAGCCGGTCGCGGAGCAGGGCAGCCTTCCGCTTGAGCCGACGGTTCCCGTCATCACAGAGGGGGCCGAAGCCGCGGGAGCCCCCGCCGGCGAGCGCCGTCGCAGGCGTCGCGGCCGCCGAGGAGGGCGCGGGCGGCGTGGCGGGCGCCGCGCCAAGGTTTCCTCAGCGCCGGGGGCACCTGCCGCACGACCGGCCCGGCCGCATGTCGTTTCAAGCCGGCCGGCGGAAGCAGGTGCCGGGATGGGCCGCCCTGCGACGTCCGAGCGAGTCGCAGCGCGGCCGATCGGCTCCGGCCGGGAAGAAGAAACGGCGCACCGCGCGCACGAGCCTGCTCGATCCCCTGAGCCCGCCGTGGGACCAGCGGCCTGGCAGGGGCGGGGTCGCGCCGGCGAGCCGGCTCTGGCCTCGCGGCTTGCGCAACTCGAATCGCAACTCCGCCGCTTGCTGGCCTGCCCGCTCTACAGTCTCGATGAGGCGGAGCAGGCGCCAGCCGGCCCAGGCGTGTTCATTGTGTCCGATTCCGACCAGGTCACCTACTACTACATCGAAGCCTGCCAGACCTTGCGGGTGGGAATCGGGAATCTATTGCGTGCGGAACGCGGCGGGCGCCGAGTTGGCGAATCTCTGCGCGCGCGTTTTGCCGACCACCTCGGCATCAGCGAATCGCGTGTCTCCAAGTATTTGAAGGAACACTGCGGCGTTCGCTGGATTCAATTGGACGAAGGCGCGGGGCTGCTGGCCCACTTTGCCATCGCCGTGCTGCGGCCTGCCCTGAACGACTGAAACCGCTCCTGCTGGCCGCAAATCGTGTGCTTCGTGACACTTATCGGTAAACGCGCGCTTCGGTGTCATTTCCGCCCGCATCTTGCCACTGGCTGCCGTTAGGAGCCATTCGACCCCCGTTTTTTCCCCTTTGGCGCATACGCCTGGACGGAACACCAGGTAACGGGCAAGCTTAGGAAGGATTTGGACTTAGATAGACCTGCCACGGGTGTACGTG
>JACQDH010000111.1 GCA_016201215.1 Acidobacteriota bacterium
ATCACCTCGACCGCCACCCTGCAGTGGGTCGCGGCCTCCTCCGTTACACCGGTCTTTTTTGACTTCGTATGTTACTATATTATGCGAAACTCTTTAGGTTTCCCGCAGGAGATTCGGGAGAACTCGGGAGAAAGGCCACCCGGAGCCGAGCATCAGCCGCAGCGGTCGCGCTGTGTCTCCCTAGCCGCCTCCCCACCAAGGGGCTTGGAGGCGCGCTACGCCGCGTGCGAAAGTTGACTGTATTCCTCGTCGGCTTGCGGGGACAGTAGTACCCAGATTGTGTAAACCCCAAGCGCCGTCCCCAGCGGGATGTTGATCAGCGAAATAAAACCCAGGACCAGAGCCAGGAGGCGCGCCCAGGGCTCGCGCTGGAGGAGTCCCCAGCCAGCTGCGAAACCCAGCAGCGATTTGATCAGCACCAGAAAACCGAGCGCGGTGAACAACCCCTGAAGAAAACCCTGCACCGGCCAGGCTTCCTGGATGCGCACGACATGGCCAAAGAGCACGTTGCCCAGCAGGAACAGTACCGCCGCGCCCACCAGGTTGAGCGCAGAGGCCGCGAGCCAGAGAATCGCCAGGAGCTTCAAATGCCGGGCCAGGCGACCGGTCGCACTCGGGGCGGGCGGCACCACCGCGATGCCCAGCGGCTTGCCGCACGAGCCGCAATATCGCTGGCCCTCCTGCACCTGGGTTCCACAACGATCACAAAACATTGTGTACCTCCCTGTCCCCAGACAGTCTCCGGCGAGGGGCGCCGCTCTCTCTTAGCATACGGTGGATCCGGCAAGAATGTTTCCTGCCCGCATGCTGCGGGCAGGACCGGCGGCGTCAGACCGCGCCGACCTGCAAGAACTGGCCCATGCGGCGGAACTTCTCATAGCGGAGCTCGAGCAGTTTCGGCACGGGGAGTTCCCGCAATTCCTGCAGGCAGCGCTGCAGCACCGGGTCGAGGAGCTGCACGGCGGCTTGGTGATCCAGATGCGCGCCGCCTTCGGGCTCCGGCACGATCTCATCAATCAGGCCGAGCTCGAGCAGGTCGGGAGCGGTGATCTTCAGCGCCCGGGCGGCCAGCTCGGCCTTGCCGGCGTCGCGCCACATGATCGAAGCGCAGCCCTCGGGTGAAATCACAGAATAGATGGCGTTTTCCATCATGTTCACGCGGTCGCCTACGGCAATGGCCAGCGCCCCTCCCGAGCCGCCTTCGCCGGTGATGGTGACGATAATGGGCACGGGCAACCGCGCCATCTCTCGGAGGTTGCGGGCGATGGCCTCGGCCTGGCCGCGCTCCTCGGCGTCGATGCCCGGGTAGGCGCCGGGGGTGTCCACCAAAGTGAACACGGGCCGGCCAAACTTGGCGGCAAGCTGCATGACGCGCAGTGCCTTGCGGTAGCCTTCAGGCTTGGCCTGGCCAAAGTTGCGCTCCAGCCGCTGTTTGGTGTCGCGGCCCTTCTGCTGGCCGATGACGGCCACGGGCCGCCCGTGAAAGCGCGCCAGACCGGCGATCATGGCCGGGTCGTCGCCGAAAGCGCGGTCGCCGTGGAGTTCGCTGAAGTCCTCGAAGAGCAGGCGGGCGTAGTCGAGCATATAGGGCCGCTGCGGATGACGCGCAAGTTGCGTGCGCTGCCAGGCGCCCATGTGGGCGCAGAAATCGCGCTTGAGTTCCGCCACCTCCCGGCGGAGGCGCGCCAGCTCCTCGTCGTCCACCCCGGAGAGGGAGATCCGGCGGAGGTCCTCGATCTCCTGCTCGAGCCGCTCGATCTCGCGTTTCCGGCGTCTAGTTGGCATGGCCTGAAGGGTTCCGGAGGAAACCGCCTCCCTAGCGTACCACTTCGACGGCGTCTGGTCCGCACATCTCGCGCACCGCATCGACCAGCGCGCGGTCGGGCCGCACGCGTTGCTGGGCTTCGAGGGTAGCCATTGAACCGTCGGGGGAAAGCAGCTCAAACGCTACGCGGCAAGGCCCCGGCTTTTCTTTGAACAGGTCCTGCAAACGGTCCAGCGTGAACTCGTCCATCGCACCCAGATCCACGCGCACGCGCATCAGGCTGGGCGCGGGCTCGGTGGCGTCCTCGAGCGCCCGCGCTTCCATCACCACGATGCGCGTGCCCACTTCCTCGACGTTCACGCGGCCCTTGATCAGCAGTGGCGTCTGCGCGCGCAGCACTCCTTCGAGCCGCGCAAAGGCTTCCGGGAAGGCGAGTAACTCCATGACCCCGGTCATATCCTGCAGCGTGAAAATGGCCCAGCGGTCTCCCTTGCGGGAGCGCATGGAGCGGACGGTGATCACAATCCCCGCCACCAGAATCTCTTCCCCGGGACGCCGGCCTTCGATGGCGCCCAGTTCCACAACGCTAAGGTCTTTCAACCGCCCGGCGTACTTGGCCAGTGGATGGCCGGAGATGTAGAAGCCGAGCGTGGCGTACTCGGCGGCGAGCAAGTCGTGCTCGGGCCACTCCTCGAGGTCCGGCAACTCACCGTTTGGCGATGCGGCCGCAGACGGCGGCCCTCCCGGCCCGGCGAACAGTCCGTGCTGGCCACTGAACGCCTCGCGCTGGCGTTTCTGCGCGCGCTCCATGGCGCGGTCGATGACCGCAAAGAACTGCGCGCGGCGCGCGCCCAGCGAGTCCAGAGCGCCAGATTTGATCAGGCTTTCCAGAACCCGCCGGTTGAGCAGGCGAGTATCCACCGCGTCGCAAAACTCGAAAAGGGAACGGAAGCGGCCCAGCGCTCCCCGCGCTTGCAGGATACCCTTCACCGTATTCTCGCCGACATTCTTGATGGCGCGCAGGCCGAAGCGGATGGCCTCGCCGACCGGGGTGAAATCCAGGTCGCTGGTGTTGGCGTCGGGCGGGAGCACGGTGATGCCCATACCGCGGGCCTCGTTGATGTATTTCACGACTTTCTCGGTGTTGCCGGTTTCCGAGGTCAGCAGCGCGGCCATAAACTCGACCGGGTAGTGCGTCTTGAGGTAAGCCGTCTGGTAGGCCAGCAACGCGTACGCGCAGGAGTGGGACTTGTTGAAGCCGTACCCGGCGAATTCAGTGATCAGGTCAAACAGCCGCGCGGCCTTCTTGGCCGCGATCTTGTTGGCGCGACAGCCGGTCAGAAACTTTTCGCGCTGCGCCGCCATCTCTTCGCGTTTCTTCTTGCCCATCGCGCGGCGCAGCAGGTCGGCCTCGCCGAGGGAAAAGCCCGCCAGGCGGTTGGCGATCTGCATCACCTGCTCCTGGTACAGGATGACACCGTAGGTCTCCTCCAGAATTTCATTGAGCGCGGGCAGCTCGTAGGAAACTTTCGTTTTGCCGTGCTTGCGGTTGATGAAATCATCCGCCATGCCGCCCTGCAGGGGGCCCGGGCGGTAGAGGGCGTTGAGCGCGGTGAGGTCCTCGAGACGCGAGGGTTGATAGCGGCGAAGGATTTCGCGCATGCCGTGGGATTCAAACTGGAAGATGGCGGTGGTCTCGCCGCGGGAGAAGAGCTTGTAGGTCTCGGCGTCGTCCAGCGGCAAAGTGCCGAGGTCGATCTTCACGCCGCGGTTCTGCTCCACCAGCTTGACCGTATCGTCGAGTACGGTCAGCGTGGTCAGCCCAAGGAAATCCATCTTCAGCAGGCCGATGCGCTCCAGCGCGTTCATGTCGTATTGCGTGGTGATTTCGTCGCGGTTGGTCTTGTAGACCGGGACAACCTCAGTGAGCGGCTGGGGCGAGATCACCACGCCAGCGGCGTGGGTCGAGGCGTGGCGGGCCAACCCCTCCAGGCGCTGGGCCACGGAAATCAGCTCCCGGACGCGCTCGTCGGCTTCCACCTGCGCGCGGAGCTGCCCCGACTGCTTGAGGGCATCCGCGAGAGAGATGTTGAGCTGGTTGGGCACCAGCTTGGCCAGGCGATCCACTTCGCCGTAGGGCATGTCGATGGCCCGGCCCACGTCCTTGATGGCGGCCTTGGCGGCCATGGTGCCGAAGGTGATGATCTGGGCGACGTTGTCCCGGCCGTACTTCTCGGTCACGTAGTTGATCACTTCGCCGCGGCGCCGCATGCAAAAATCTATGTCGATGTCGGGCAGCGAGACGCGCTCGGGGTTGAGGAAACGCTCGAACAGCAGGCCGTACTGCAGCGGGTCCACGTCGGTGATTCGCAGGGCGTAGCTGACCAGGCTGCCCGCCGCCGAGCCACGCCCCGGCCCCACCGGCACGCCCTGCGTCCGCGCGTAGCGGATGAAGTCCCAGACAATCAGAAAATAGCTGGCGAAGCTCATCTTCTTGATGATGTGGATTTCCTCCGAGAGGCGGCGATCGTAGGCGGCCAGGGACTCCCGCAGCAGGCCCTGTTTCGCCAGCGCCTCCAGCCGCGGCACCCGGGCGGCGAAGCCTTCGCGGACCACTTTCTCGAAATAACTGTCCAGCGTGTGGCCTTCGGGCACCTGAAATTCCGGGAAGGAGCTGCTGATGCGCTCGATCTTCACGTTACACCGCTCGGCGATTGCCGCGGTACGCGCGACGGCGTCGGGCAGCTCGCGAAAGACCTGCATCATCTCCGCTGCAGTCTTGAAGTAAAACTGATCGGTGGCAAAACGCATGCGCTGTGGGTCGCTCATCGTCTTGCCGGTCTGGATGCACAGCAGCACTTCCTGGGCCCGAGCGTCGGCCTGGGTCAGGTAGTGGCAGTCATTGGTGGCCACCAGCGGGATGCCGGTTTCGCGCGAGAGGCCCACAAGCTCCTGATTGACCCTTTTCTCGATTTCCAGTCCCTGGTCCTGCACCTCAAGGAAAAAGTTGCCCTTGCCGAAGATGTCGCGCAGGCGGTAGGCGGATTCGCGCGCCTCCGCGTAGCGCTCTTCGACCAGGGCCTCGGCCACCGAGCCGCGCAGGCAGGCCGAAAGGGCAATGAGGCCGCGGCTGTGTTTCGCCAGCAGGTCGTGGTCAATGCGCGGTTTGTAATAGAACCCTTCGAGGAAGCCGGCGCTCACCAGTTTGAGCAGGTTGCGATAGCCCTCCGAAGTCTCGCAGATCAGCAGGAGGTGGTTGGTGCCCCGGACGGGCTCGGGAGCCGCGCCACGCATCGCGGGATCGGCATTCGTGCGGCCTGCCGGCGAGGCCTCGTAGTTCGCGTTGACCGGCCCGCGATCGTGCCGGCTGCCGCGCGCGACGTACACTTCGCAGCCGATGATCGGTTTGACGCCGCGCGTCGTGGCTTCGTGGTAGAAATTCGCCGCGGCGAAAAGGTTGCCGTGGTCGGTCACGGCCACGGCGGGCATGCCGCGCCGCGCCGTCTCATTCACCAGCTCGGAAATTTCGCAAGCCCCGTCCAGAAGGCTGTAATCGGTGTGCAGATGAAGGTGAACGAAGTTCGGCTGACCCATGCCCGGCTATTCTAAACTGCGGCGCTAGATTTTGGAAGCCGCGCGGCACGCCGTGCGATGGAGTCACAGCGCGGCAGCGAGCCTGTGCCAGCAACAACCAAAGCAGCGGCGGTGGAGGGAAAACCGCCGGCAAGATGCCCGCGCTACAGCAGAAAGCCGCCGAGCGGCACACGTCACGGCCTCGCAGCGGGGAGAGGGTCACTCTTATCGGCGTTTGCTGCGCCGGGATGTTGACCCCACACGCTTGGCCGATCGGCCCGGTGACGACTTCCGGGCGGCGGGTGACGCCTGGGCCGGTGCTGGGGCAGAAGCCTTCGGTTTGGCTGGCGTTTTCGCGGTGCGCGACAACAGCCGAGCCTTGCCCCCAGAAGGCCTTGTCTCGGCGGGAATCGCAACCTGTTCGGGCGTCGCAGCAGACCCGGCCTCCGCGCTGCCCGGCTTCTTCTTTCGGCCCTTCTCAGCGGCCTTGGCGGCAGGCTTTTTCTTTTCCTCTTTGGCTTTCTTCTTGGGCGGCTCCTTGATTCCAGACAGGCGGCGAAGCAGTTTGATGCGCTCTTCGGGCTTGCGCCCCTTGCCCAGCAGTTGGTGCTGGAAGAACTCTTCGAGGACCTTGTCGAACTTTGGCCCGCGCGGCATCCCCAGGGCTTCGAGTTCCGCTGCCACGGAAGGCAAGGCCAGGCGCAAGGGTTTCCATTTGTATAGGAAGTTGCGAATCTTGCCGACGGCCTTGACATTCGAGACCTCGGCCAGGATATGAGCCAGAAAGTCGAGGGGAACCTTTTCGAGGTAGTCAAAGGCATCAAGCGGCGCAGTGGTCTTGCGGCTGCTGAGCATCTTGACAACTTTTTGCGCCTCGTTTTCCAGATGCAGGACCGCGTCCACTTCCCCCGAGCGGAACTCCATTCGGCCCAGCGCGGCACTTTGTTCGCGAGATTTCAGCCGCCCCAACAGGGCGTGGGTGACCGGCGCAAACAGGCGCGGCCGGTACCCCGCCCCGACCATGTCGTCGCGGACGCGCACCAGCCTCTGCAAGGCGTCATAATGCGGATGCCGGCGCGCGAGTTGCGGGTGCATGCCCGCGACCAGCCCATGAGCCTCCCAGGCCTTCAAGATGGCGATGGGCTTTTCTTCCCGCGCAAGCTGCCGCACTTCCCTGCTGATGTCCTCTCCCGGAATGGTCTCGTGGAGGCCGCGCTCGAGAGCCAGAGCAAACCACTCGGCGGTACGCGGTTCCGTCTTGAAGCCCATGCGCGCGCCGTAGCGCAGGACACGCAGCAAGCGGACCGGTTGGTTGGTGAAGCTGTGAATGGAGAGCGCGCGCACTTCGCGCTTCTCGAGATCGGCCAGACCGTTGGTGGGGTCAAGCAGCAGGCCGCGAGAGGCCGGGTTCAGCGAAATGGCGATGGCGTTGAGCGAGAAGTCGCGGCGGCGGAGGTCTTCCATGATGGTGGACCAGCGGATTTCGGGTTTGGCACCGGGGCGGGGGTAGACGTCGTCCCGCGCCGCGGCGATGCTGCCGTCCACGTCGCCGGAGAAAATCAACTCCACGTGGCGCAACCGCGCATCCTCGGTGAGCACGCGCGCGCCGCCCTTCTCCAACTCACCAGCCAGTCGCGAGGGGTTGCCCTCGATCGTGAAGTCGAGGTCGCGGATGGGCATACCGGAGATGAGGTCCCGGACCGCGCCGCCGACCAGGTACAGGTTCGCCGCGACTGCCGTGGCGAGTTCCTGAACCCGCAGCAGAGCCGCGCGCTGCTCGGCGGAAAGCCGGCTTTCCAGAAAATATATGTAGTCAGGCATGAGCCTCCTCGTTCGGATCGGCACCGGCGCGGCCAGCAGCGCCCCAGCACGGGCAGACCTGGTTCACGCGCGGGGGTGGTGCGCTTTGTAGATGTGTTTGAGTCGCTCCTCCACCACGTGCGTATAAATCTGGGTGGTGGAAATATCGGCGTGGCCCAACATCAACTGGACTGAGCGGAGATCGGCGCCGCGCTCGAGCAGGTGCGTGGCGAAGCTGTGGCGCAGCTTGTGCGGCGTAAGCGGCGCCCGCAGCCCGGCCCGGCGGCCGTAGGCGGCCAGGATCTTCCAGACACCCACGCGGCTGAGCTTGCCGCCCAGGCGGTTCACAAACAGGAACGGCACCGCAGGCCCGTGGCGGCGCGCGCGAAGCAATTGCGGCCGCGCGCCGCGCAGGTACTGCTCGACGGCGCCCAGCGCCTTGCGGCCGATCGGAACCAGACGTTCCTTGTCCCCTTTGCCGATGCAGCGCACGCAGCCCATGCGCATCTCCAGGTCGCTGACGCGGAGCCCGACCAGTTCGGAGACGCGCAGCCCGGTGGAGTAGAGCACTTCGAGCATGGCCTTGTCGCGCACCCCGCGCGGGGTGGACAGGTCGGGCTGCTCGAGCAAACGCTCCACTTCTTCCAACCGCAGGAAGCCCGGCAAGGTCTTGCGGACCTTGGGAGACTCCAGGTTCAGCGTCGGGTCGCTCTTGACGAATTCCTCGATCAGGGCGAAGCGAAAGAAGTTGCGCAGGGTGACCAGATGCCGTGCCACTGAGCGGCTGTCGAGCTTCTGATGATAAAGGCTCGCAAGGAAGTCCACGATGTCGTCGCGGGTGATGGCCGCGAGGTTCCGGCGGCGCTTGGCGGCAAAGGCGGCAAACTTGGCGAGGTCGCGGCTGTAAGCCGCCACCGTATTCTGTGCCAGACCCTTCTCCACCTTCACGCAGTTCAGATAGGCGCTGATGGCGTTTTCCACTGGACTCACCCCACCGTGAAGGGCGGCTCGGGCTCCCCGCGTTCGCGGCGCACGGCGATGCCGTACACTTCGTGGATCTCATGGCAGCGCAGCAGCCAGGCAGACCCAAGATAGATGGCCGTGGCTCCCGTGATCAGAGCGAGAAACACCCCAAGTTGGGGCAGGAACCGCTGGTAGCTTGAGAAATGTGAGAAATACAGCAGCACCCAGGTCACCGCACCCATCAGACCTGAGCAGACCACGATCTTGGCCATGGAGCCCAGGATCTCGAACGTGCCCAGCCGGCCGAAGCGCAGCCGGAAGATCACAAACAACATCAGGAAATTGAAATAGCCTGCCAGGGATGTAGCCAGCGCCGGGCCGCCGTTCTGAAACCTCTTGAAGAAATACATCAGGAACAACGCGTTCAGGGCGAAGTTCAGCACCAGGGCGTAGGCCGCCACGCGTACTGGGGTCTTGGTGTCCTGCGTGGAGTAAAACGCCGGCACGATGAGTTTGACCGCGGCAAAGGCTGGCAGGCCCAGGGCGTAGTACAGCAGGGCGCGGGCAGTCAGGCGCGTCGAGGCGGCCATAAACCGGCCGTGTTCGAAGAGCACGCGGATGATCGGCTCGCGAAGAATGACCAGGCCCACGGCCGCGGGCACAGTGATGAACGAGACGATGCGCAGGGCAAACCCGAAGGTCTTCTTCATCCCCTCGTAATCCCGGGCCGCTGCCTGGTGCGACATCATCGGCAGGATGGCGGTGGCCACGGCGATGGCGTAGCCCCCCAGCACCAGCTCCATGACCCGGTCGGCCACGTACAGCGCGGTGATGCTGCCCGGCGGCATGCGGCTCGCCGTGGCGAATATCGTGTCCACGAAGAAGTTCACCTGGGAGATGCCGATGCCGAAAAACCCCGGGACCATTAACCGGCCCACCGCGCGAACTCCGGGGTGCGTGAAGGAAACTCCGAAGGGAAACTGCATCCCGTGCCGCACGAGCGACGGCACCTGCACGAGGAACTGCAAGGCTCCGCCCACTAGAACCCCGACCGCCAGTGCCACGGCCGGGTCGCGGAAATGCCGCCAGATCGCTCCAACCGAAAAGGTGATGATCGAAATATTCAGCAGAATGGGCGTCGCCGCTGGCAGGCCGAAAACATGGAAGCAGTTCAAGATGGCCATAGCCAGGGCGGCCAGGCCGATAAAGAAGATATAGGGGAAGAGAATGCGGTTCAGGTTGACCGCCTCGTCCCACCTCATGGGGCTCTTGTTGAAGACAGTGAAGACGTGGATCACCGCCGGAGAGAAAACCATCCCCAGCACGGTGATGACCGCCAGCAGGACGGCCAGCGTCCAAAACAGCTTGTGGGCGAATTCCCAGACCTCCGCGCGGGGCTTGTCGGCCATGTAGCTGGTGAAGACCGGGATGAAGGAGGCCGTCATGGAGCCCTCGCCCACTAGGCGGCGGAGCAGGTTGGGAATTCGGTAGGCCAGCACGAACGAGTCCGCTGTCAGGGAGGTGCCCAGCAACAGAGTCAGCCGCTGGTCGCGCCGGTAACCCAGAATACGGCTCGCAATCGTGACCAGGGTGATGATCGAAGCGGACTTGAGGATCTGCTTCTTTTCGGTCAAGCGGCGTCGGCCCCCAGCCTAAGCCCCTGAAAAACAAACACTTGACAGCCAAGTGGTGCTTAACATAACATAGTTTTGGCAGGTTGGCAATACCTGGACGCGGGACCTTCACTTGGTGAAAAATCGCGCCGCAGCCTCTACCCACAAGAAGGTTATCGTTCGGTTGCTGGACCGCCCCGCGGTCCGCGGGTACCTCAATCCGTCCCAGCTCGGCAATGCCGAGGGGCTCGACCTGCTCACCCCCGACGGGGAACATCAAGCGATTGCGCTCAAGGACGTGCGGAGCGTCTATTTTGTCCGCGAGTTCACCGAAGATTACGAGCCCGAGCGCAAGGCTTTCCTCAGCCGCCCCAAACTTGACGGCCTCTGGGTCCGCCTGAAGTTCCGCGATGAGGACATCATCGAGGGCGTGGTGCCCAACGACCTGTTGGCCCTACTCGATCACGGCGTGCAGATCACCCCGCCCGACCTCCATGGCGTGAGCCTGCGCATTTTCATCCCGCGGACCGCCCTGGCGGAGATGACCGTCCTGGGCGTCGTGGGAATTGCCCGGCGCAAACCCGCACAGCCAGCCGCCGCCCAGCCCAAGCTCTTCAACGAATAGCGCCCGCCCATCAGCCACAGAGACAGAACGGCGCGGAGCTCTCGATAGCAGGTGCTCCCTCTGCTGGTTCTCCTCCCTTCAGGGTCCCGGGGACTGCTCATCGCTTGCTTTTTCTCTGTGTCTCTGTGCCTCTGTGGCTATACTTCCCCGCGGAGGAGACGCAGCCATGAAACTGGGAGAGATAGCTAAGAGGCTGGGATGCCGGCTCGAAGGTGAGGCGGCCATGGACATCTCTGGTGTAGCAGGCATGGAGAGCGCCCAAGCCGGACAACTGAGCTTTGTCGCCAACCGACGCTATTTGCGGCAACTGCGGACCACCCGCGCCGCCGCCGTCATCATCGGGGAGGAGGTTTCCCTGGAACCGCGCCCTGGTCTGCCCGGCCTGGCGGCGCTCCGCTCGCAGAACCCCTATCTCGATTTCGCGCGTGCCATCGAGCTTTTCTACCTGCCGCCGCGGTACGCCCCAGGGGTTCATCCCACCGCGGTCGTGGCCGCTTCGGCACAGATCGGGGCGGGGGCGCACATTGGGCCCTACTGCTACGTGGACGACGGGGTCGAGATCGGGCGGAACGCCGTGCTGCACAGCTTTGTCGCCATCTATCGCGGGGCGCGCATTGGCGACGACTTCTTTGCCCATGCGCACGCTGTGGTGCGCGAAGGTTGTCTGGTGGGCAACCGCGTCATTCTGCAGAACGGCGTCGTGGTCGGCGGCGACGGCTTCGGTTTCGCGAAACAGTCCGACGGCCGCTGGTACAAGATGCCGCAGTGTGGAATCACCGTAATCGAAGACGACGTGGAAATCCAGGCCAACGCATGTATTGACCGCGCTACGGTCGGCGAGACGCGCATCCGGCGCGGCGCGAAGCTCGACGACCTCGTGCTGGTCGGCCACGCTTCCAAAGTCGGCGAAGACACCTTGCTCTGCGGCCAGGTGGGCCTGGCGGGCTCGACCGTCGTCGGCAATCGCTGCATCCTCGCCGGGCAAGTGGGTGCGGCCGGGCATTTGTCCATCGGCGACGCTGCCGTGATCACGTCCCAGAGCGGCGTGCCCAACGACGTGCCTGCCGGCGCGGTCTATTCCGGATATCCGTCCGTGGAAAACAAGCAGTGGCTGAGGACCACGGCCGCGCTCAATCGCCTGCCTGAGTTACAGAAGACCGTGCGCGAGCTCCAGGCCGAAGTCGCTCGGTTGCGCGGCAAAGCCGGCGCAGCGTCAAGCTAAAAAGCCAAGGGCTGCGAGCACAGAGGTCACGCAGAGAAAGAGGGAGCCCGTAAGCCGGAACATCGGCCGGCGTCGCGCTGGTTTGCTCGATCGGATTCAGCGGTTTCTTTCTCAGTGCTCTCTGCGCCACTGTGTCCTCTGTGTTGCAGCTTGGGCTTATTCCTGCGGCTCCAGAGGCTGCTGATCAGCGGGCAGGCCAGCGGCGACGGCGGCATGGACGCGCGCCGCCAACTCGTCACGCTGCTCAAAGGCGTAAGCCGAGGCGTCGATGGGTTTCCCGAACTGCACGACAATTTCGCCGGGGTGGACGGCCAGCTCGCCGCGGCGCAGGATGCGGTGCGCCCCTACGACCGAAATGGGCACGATCGGAACACCCGCCTTGATGGCCATCACAAACGAGCCCTTCTTGAAGGGACGCAGCCGCCCGTCGGCGCTGCGTGTCCCCTCTGGATAGACGAGAAAGGAAACTCCCTCTTTCAAGTATTCGATGGCCTTCTCCACGCTGGCGATGGCCGCTTCGCGGTCTGCGCGATTGACCGGAACCAGCCGCGCCAGACGAAAGGCCCGCGAGACGATCGGGATGCGGAACAGTGTGTGTTTGACAAGAATGGAGATACGCCGCGGAATAGCGCCCACCACCGCCGGTGGGTCGGCGTTGCTGGTATGGTTGGCCACAAAGATGCAAACGCCCGCCTGGATATTCGCAAGACCCTCGACGCGCACAAGCACGCCCACCATCCGCATGATGAAGAGCACGCCAGCCAGCGCCGCGCGGTAGAGCAAGTCCACCGAGCCGGTCAGCAGTGCGTGCAGGATGAGCAGAGGTCCCAGCAACAGCACGTAGAGCGTCAGCAAGACGCTGACGATGGCCGCGCGAATCATGGCCGTGAAATCAAATCACAGTTTGCGACGGATAAAAAGAACAACTCGACGCAGAGGGCACCGAGAACGCAGAAGACACAGAGAGGCGTCGAAAGCGATGCGAGGGCTTCCCTGGGGTTACGGTGCCTCGGTTGCGCCGTGCAACAGACCGACGAGAATGCGGCGCTGCTTTTCTGTGAGATGGGGGCCTTCCTGGATGGCATAGCTGCGCTCCTGGCGCTCCTCCAGGGCAAAGGTCAAGTCCTTCTCCTCCCCATTGCGCCGGATGCGAAGTCGCACGGTCTCGCCCGACCTGTGGTCGCGCAGCCAGCGCTCGGGGTTGTGCGGGAATGCAGCGCCATTGACCCGGAGCAAAACGTCGCCCTCGCGCACGCCACCGCGTTCGGCCGCTCTGCCGGGTGCAATCTGTGTGGCGACCATCCCCTCCGGCCCGCGGCCCGGCCAGAAACCGAACTCCGCACGCACCCCGCCGGACACCTTTAGCACGAGCCCAGCGCGTGCCAGGTAGTCGGTGAGGGGGAGCTCGTCGGTGCCCGCGACGTACCGCGAGAAAAACTCCTGCAGACTGTGCCCGGAGACCTTCTCGGCCATGGCGCGGATGTCAGCGGTCTCGTGATACGGACGACCGCGCCGGCCGAAGTGGTCCTGGAGAGCGCGCATCACGTCGTCGAGGCTCACCCGGTTGTCCGTAGAGTCCCGCAGCAGGATGTCGAGTAGCACGCCGAGGAGTTGCCCCTTGTTGTAATAGGAGATGCTCAGGTCCGGCCGGCGATAGAACGAATACTTCTCGAGCCAGGCATCGAGGCTCGCCTCCTCGACGCTCATCCAGCTGCGCGCGGGCCGTGATTCGAGCTCGGTGATCTGCGCAGCCAGGTCTTCGTAAAACTGTTTTCGACTCCACAGGCCGGTGCGCACCAGGGTGTAGGAGCCGTAGGCGCTGGTCACGCCTTCGGCAAACCAGAGCGCGCGCGTCCATTGCTCCCGGGCGTAGTCCACCGGCTCGAGCGATGCCGGACGGATGCGCTTCACGTTCCACAGGTGAAAGAATTCGTGCGCGGTGACCCCGGCGAGGCTTGCGGCTGATTCCATCGAAATGGCTGTCGAGTTGGCGTGTTCCATGCCCCCGCCCGAGTGGCCCGGGCCGAGGTGATATAGAAACAGGTATTCCTCAAACGGAGCGCCGCGCATTAGGCCGATTTCGTGGGTGACAATCCGGCGCACGGTCTCGTTGATCTGCTCGCGAGTCGTTTTGTTCAGTGGGCTTTCGGCGTGGATGGCCAGGCGCACCGGGGGCTCTAGGCCCTCGAGACGAACCTCGTCAAACGTGCCCATTTCCACCGGCGCGTCCACCAGCGCGTCGTAACTCGGCGCGATATAGGCACCCGCGCCCCGCCCTGCGGCGGCTTTCTCCCAACGGAGCGCCACGGCCACCTGCCAGGCCGCTGGCAGGTCGTCCAAGACGATGCGCACATCCTCGTCGCGACGATCCGGGACATAGAAGAGAACCAGCGCGAGATTCAGGAAGGCGTGGCTGGAGTTCAGTTGGGCGCCGAAAGGACCCGGCTCGTCCCAGTAGGACGCGTAGTGCACGGTGATCGTGCCCTGACCGGTGATCTGCCAGGTCTGCTTGTCGAGCTTGACCACTGCCAGCACACGCGCGGCCTCGTCGGTGGCGCGCACGGCGGCGATGTGAGCGGCGAAATCCCGGATCTGGTAGAGCGCGTTCCACGCGGGGATCTGCACGGTGACCTGGTTACGCACTTCTGGAATGGTCATGGTCACATGGAAGATGTGTTGGTCGGGCTGCCGGACCGAAACCGCGTAGTGGATGGTGGCTTCGGAAGGCAGCGCCGGCAGGAAAACAGCAGCGAGAAGCACGAGTCGGCAGGCGGCAGCGCCGCCGAGCAGTCGCCTCATTCTTCGGCCCCTCGCCGGGCACCGATCTTTTCTGCCCCGCTGGGGATGTGTCGTGGCTGCCCCAGGCGCTCGAGCAGTTTTTCGCACAGGCCGTCGAAGCTGCCGTTGGACATCGCTACGACGACGTCGCCCGGCCGGACCTCCGCGGCGAGGAAGGCGGGAATCTCGCTACAGGAAGCAAAGGTCCACGCGGGACGCCTGGCGGCGCGCAAACGGTCGGCCACGCGTTCGGGCGAGAGGCGTTCTGCGTCCGGGAGAAGGTGCGCGCGGCTGACCGGGCCGATCACGACGGCGTCGGCGCCTGCAAGCGCTTCACCCAGCTCGGCCTCGAAGACCTTGCGCCGCATCGTGTTCGAGCGGGGCTCGAAGGCGGCCCAGAGACGCCGGCCGGGCCAGCGGCTGCGCGCGGCGTCAATGGTCAGGCGAATGGCCGTGGGGTGATGCGCGAAATCGTCCACCACCAGGACGCCCCTGGCTTCACCCTTGGCCTCCATGCGCCGGCGCACGCTGCGAAACGTCGCCAGCGCCTCCTCCACCGCTTCTCGCTCGATGCCGTGGCCGTGCGCCAGTGCGATGACCGCCAGCGCGTTGAGCACATTGTGACGGCCGGACATGGGTAGCCGCACGCGGGCCATCTCCTCGCCCTGGTGCGCCGCGCGGAAGTGCGTGCTACCCTCGACGAATTCCAGGTCGCCCGCCCGCCAGTCCACCTCACCGCCGAGCCCATAGGTCTCCACCGGGCAGAACGCCTTGGCCACGCACTGCGCGACCGTCGAGTCTTCCCCCCAGGCGATGATGCGCCCGCGCCGCGGCACCAGATTCACCAGCCGGCGGAACTGCAGCTCGATCGCGGCGAGGTCGGGATAGATATCGGCGTGGTCGAATTCGACCGAGGTGATGATCAACTCGTCCGGGCGGTAGTGAAGAAACTTTGGACCTTTGTCGAAGAAGGCAGAGTCATACTCATCGCCTTCGAGGATGAAGTCGTCGCCGCCGCCCAGGCCGTAACTCCGGCCAAAGTTTTCGGCCACGCCGCCGATCAGGAAATTCGGCTGCCGCCCGGCGACGTGGAACACCCAGGTGAGCATCGCCGTCGTGGTGGTCTTGCCGTGCGTCCCGGCCACAACGATGGAGTTGTGGCCGGGCAGGAAGAATTCCTGCAACATCTCGGGCAGCGAGCGGTAGGCAAGCTTGAGGTCGAGCACCGCTTCGATCTCGGGATTGCCGCGCGAGATGGCGTTTCCGACCACGACCAGGTCGGGCAGCGGCCTGAGGTTGTCCTCGCTGAAGCCTTCCTGCCAGCGGATC
>JACQDH010000112.1 GCA_016201215.1 Acidobacteriota bacterium
GGTCGAGGCCTGTTCCCTAACGCTAGGCATACCATCCGGGGCTAACGCGTCAGTTCACCGGTGCGCGGCATTATGCGTGACCGGTGCAACTGCAGGTTAGGGGCTCGGCGACCACGAAAAGCCCGTGACAACTGAACAAGCATTGGAGTCGCTTGATGCGTTTGAGGGCTTACGCGAAGAGTTCGCGATCACGGATCTTTCGGCCATCGGTGTAGTACTCTGCCCACCAAGCCTTCTCCGCCGGTTTACGGGGAGGCTTGGCTAGTTGCAGCTTCTTCTTCGCCTTTTTCGCCTCCTGCTGCGCCACCCGGAAATGGTAGTGGTCGAAGATGCTCAACGCCTCGATGAGGTAGGAAACGGCGATGCGCCGATCGCGAATGAGCAGCAGGTTCTCCCCGTTCTTAGTGTCGGCCGGTACGGAGAAGTTGTAGGAGCCGAGGTAGACGCGCGCGGTCGGCTTGTCGAAATCGATCACCAGGAACTTGTGGTGCATGCGGATGCCACCGCCGCCGGTCGGCTCCAATTTGAAGGGCTCGGGCAGGTTTTTCGAGAGTGCGACCGGAAAGACCGGCGCCAAGTTGCCGTCCGGTTTCTGCAAGACGATGCCGCCCACCCTCTTGTCGGAAATGCCGTAGACGAAAAGCTTCTTCTCCTTCGTGACCTTGGCGATCGCGTTCCGGATGACCCCGGGGGTCTGGTAGAGAAACGCTAGCGAATAGAACAGGCACGAGGTGGTCCGCTGTTCGATGTCGTCCGCGACCGACTGCAGCAGCGCGTTCAACTTCGAGTGTGGCGAGAACGCGACTTTCGCATTGATCCCGTTCAGGGCGAGGTCGGTCCAGCTCACGGAGGCCGTCTCAGCGAAGCCGGCCGCATCGTCGTTGTTCCAGTAGTTCTCGAACGCCGCGAGGAACGGCTTGACCGCGCTCTTGCCCTGCAGCACCACGGCATTGTTGGCTTGCACGAAGAAGCCCCGCCAGGAGAAATTGGTCGAGCCGCACACCGCCAACTGCACCTTCGGGCCGTCCACCACGATGGTCTTGTTGTGCTGGAGATTGCCCATGTGCTGCCGCTTCACGTTCTGCTTGCCGGCCGATGCCGACAGGCGCTTCTCCGCCTGGTTCTCGCCGGAACCCGGCTCACCATGGTCGCCCTCGTCGTCGATGATGATCTTGAGCCGGGAACCCAGTTTCTCCAGCCGCGAGACCACTCCGGGTTCGCTCAGGTCGTAGGCCACCACGCGGACCTGGGCCTTGGTGTCAGCGACGGCCTTGTCGAGCACGTCGAGGATCGCCTCCCGCGCTTCGAATCCCATCCACGCCAGGGCCTCCTTGGCCTTGGGATGTGTGGGGACGAACTTCAGGCCGTCGTTCGCCTTTGCCGGAAGAAGTTTGGAGATCGGCGCGACTGATTCGTACCGGTCTACGAAGGCCTGGGAGGAGACGAATCCGCGTGTGTAAGTGACGTTGAGCTGCCCCGGATACGTCTCGCGGCGCAGCTCTATCTTGACCTCCTGCGCCTCACCGTAGCTCAGTTCGTCCTGGTCGTTCATGAAGACCGGAGTGACCCTGTAGGTGAATTCGCCGGGGAGATTGGCATTGCGGGGAAAATGCACCCAGCGGAATTTCTGAATCGGCGAGCGCAAGGTCGAGAGGCGGTTCGGGTCAACCCCGCTACCGGCGCTCGGGAAACCCAGCCGGTTCTTGAGGGCGAAAAACCTGTCACCGCTGGGCTCCCTGTATTCGATTGCGAAGCCGACGAAGTTCTCGGGTGGCTTTCCGTTCTTCCAATTCATCGCGACGAGGGCCATGCCGTCACCACGATGAAGTTTCAGCGTGAATAGCGCAGCCGAATTCTGACCATTGACCTGGAATTCATCACCCATGGTACCTCCCAAGTTTCAAACGAAGCGCCTAACGTTGAAGCTCAGCGGACGTCGAAGGTAGTCCGTCGGCAGCGGCATTGTATCGAATGAGTTCTTCCATATCCAATTATTTCCCTCTCAGTTCAGGCCGGTCCGTCGGACTGGATAATCCCGCCGCAATCGCTGGACACGCCTTTCCGATGGGCACACCCGGACTGTGGAGACACGCCTGGACGTAAAATCGGCAAACCGGAAACCGACTCATCACCAACAAACCGCCGCGGGAAGGTGCGCAGCGGCGGGTATGCTAGAATGACTGTCAGATGCACCCCAACATCAAGCACCTGGTCGAGTTGCAGGCTGTGGACCTACGCCTGGCCGAACTGGGCGCCCTGCTGCAAAACTTTCCCAAGCGTCTGGCGGAAAGCGATGCCCGCGTGGCCGCGGCCCGGCAGCAGCTCGCCGCAGCCAAGGAAGCGCTGCTGGCCAGCATCAAAGACCGCAAGAAGTACGAACTGGACGTCGAGCAGTGGAAAGAAAAAGCCCGCAAGTACAGAGACCAGAGCTTCGAGGTGAAATCCAACGAAGCCTACAAGGCGCTACAGAATGAGATCCACAACGCCGAAGCCGAAGTCGCCAAAGCCGAAGACCGCCTGCTCGACCGCATGGTGGCGGGTGAGGAGTACGAGCGCCAGGTGAAGGCCGCCGAGCGGGCGCTCCAGGAAGTCGAAGCCGCCGCCCAGGTGGAGCGCCAGGCGATCGCCGTCAAACAGGCCGCCGCACAGACCGAGCTGGAAAAAGACCGCGCCGAGCGCCAGCAGGCCTTGGCCGCTGTCCCCGAAGAACTGGTGGACCACTATCAGCGCATCGCCCGGCGGCACGGCGGCATCGCGCTCTCCGAGGTTCGCGATGAAACCTGCAAGCTCTGCGGCGTCCGCGTTCGCCCGCACGTTTTTCAGAAGCTGCGCCGGGACGATTGCCATGAGATCTTTCACTGCGAGACCTGCACGCGCATCCTGTACTACGCGGAGCCAGCCGCGGCGCAGGCCGGTGCCGGCGCCGCGGCCAACACCAGCGCCCAGTCCAGTGAAAGCTGAGCGCCGCTCGAGGCCTCTCCGAGGCTGCCTGACGATATGAAGCGCCATCACAGACCGCACGCGCCGCGCGCTCCACGCACCCCGCGCCTCTTCACCGAACCGGACCGCTCTGCCGACGCCGCCCAAGGCGCCTACATCGCTCAGATTGACGGCGCCTCGCGCGGCAATCCCGGCCCCGCCTCCTACGCGGTGATGATCCGCCGGCCCAACGGGCAGGTGGTGGACGAACTCAAGAAGGCCATCGGGCAGGCTACCAACAACGTCGCTGAGTATTACGCGCTGATCGCGGCGCTGGATTACGCTCAGGCGCACCGCATCACGAAGCTTCGCGTGCGCAGCGATTCCGAGCTCCTCGTCAAGCAGATACAGGGTCATTACCGGGTGAAAAGCCCGTCCTTGCGGCAACTCAGCGAGCGGGCGCGGCGGCTGGCCGCGGGGCTGGCTTACTTCACCATCGAGCACGTGCCGCGCGAGATGAACCGCGAGGCCGATGCCCTGGCCAACGCGGCTCTCGACGGCACGGCGATGGGCGGGGAAGCGCGCTCGTTTGAGTCTGGAGACCGGCTGCGGTTCGGGGACGAAAGTCGAAAGGCAACCGCGAAGCATCGCGACGCCGCCCGAACGATTCGCGCGCACTACCGCGACGGCGCCCTGCATCCCGCCGAGCCGCTCGATCTCACCGAAGGCGCCGAAGTGGAGCTCACCGTCCACAGACTTCCCCATCGTTAAACAGCAATACGCCGGAGAGTGCTACTTCAGGAAGTAGAAGCGGTAGAGGGTGTCGCGCTGGGCGGGGATATAGCCGGCGTCGAAGATGATGCGGCGCAGCTCGGCTTCGTTGCTGCGCGTAAGTTCTCGCGCTTTCTGGAGGTGCCAAGCTTTGCTAGCGCAGCTCAGCCAGGATCAACTGTTTGACCTTGAGCCACACGTCGGGGTCGAAGTCCATTTTCGTGTGCGCTGTCCGAAAGACCTTCTTGGTCCAGGAAACTCCGGAGAGATCAACCTTCTTGTTGCGGTAGTCGAACCGGGCATTGCCAAGGATAGTCGTTTTTCGCGGGTCTTCGGCGCGAATCTCCGGCTCGCCCCGGATAAAGAGCCCGTCTCGCTGGTACAGATTGGCAGCGCGCGCCACATTGGACGGGATCACGGCATCGCCCCGGCCGACGCTATCCACTTGAACCGTCAGCAGCACCGGCACATCCATCTCCTTGAGCTGCCGAGCCAGCTTAACGACCGCGGCGCCACCAAAACTCTGCCCGTAGAGAATCAGGCGGACGGAGGCGCGTTCTTCCGTGTCGAGCTGGCCATCTCGATTACGGTCAAATGCATTTCGGATCAGCTCGGCAGCCAGATTGCGTTTTGTGTTTTCGAGGGTTTCCACGTGCACGTCGGGAAGGTTCATGGCGCGCAACTTCAGCGCCAACTTCCGCACATTGCGCTTGTCATTGTTCCAGGGCTCGCGGCCGCCGAGAAAGCCGAGGATCAGCGTAGAATGCGCAGGCAGCGGCGTGGGAGCTACGAAGCTCTGGTAAGTTTGCCCCCGTCGCAGAGCGCAGGCCGCTTCGGAGAGCTGGGCAGCCGCAACGGCCAGCACCAGAAGTTTCGGAGGCCGTATTCGATAGCGCGACATCGAATTCACCCTGCCAATGATGGAAGGTGCAAGCCCGCTGGTCTGCGCTCCGCGGCTACTTCAGGAAGTAGGAGCGGTAGAGGGTGTCGCGCTGGGCGGGGATATAGCCGGCGTCGAAGATGATGCGGCGCAGCTCGGCTTCGTTGGTGCGGTTGCGCACGCCCGCGGCGTAGACCACGTTTTCCTCGATGAGGATGCTGCCCACGTCATCGGCGCCGAACTGCAAGCCTACTTGACAAACTTTGATGCCTGGCGTGAGCCAGCTCGACTGGATGTGGTCAATGTTGTCGAGGTACAGCCGGCTGATGGCGAGCGTCTTCAGGTAATCAACGGCGGTGGTCTGCGACACTTTCTTGCCCAGTGCGGTATTTTCCGGCGCGAACATCCAGGGAATGAACGCGGTGAAACCGCCGGTGTCCGCCTGGATGCGGCGGATGCGCTGGAGATGATTGACGCGGTGGCGGTACTCCTCGCCGCAGCCGAACATCATTGTGGCCGTGGTACGCAGGCCGAGCGCGTGCGCGGTGCGGTGCATGTCCTCCCACTCGCCGCTGGTGCACTTCAGCCGGGAAATGCGCGCGCGGATTTCGTCGTCGAGGATCTCCGCGCCGCCGCCGGGGATGGAATCGAGCCCGGCATCTTTGAGCCGCGCGATGGTGTCGCGCACGGTCAGGCTGGAAACCTCGGCGATGCAGAGAATCTCCGGTGCGGAAAAGCAGTGCAGATGCACCTGCGGGTAGCGCTGTTTGATTGAGCGCAACAGGTTCTCGTAGTACTCGATGCGCAGGTCCGGGTGCAGGCCGCCCTGGAGCAGCAGGCCGGTGCCGCCCAGCTCGAGCATCTCCTCGATCTTCTGGTGGATGCTCTCGAACGAGAGCAGGTAGCCCTCCTTCGAGCCGAGCGGGCGGTAGAAGGCGCAGAACGAGCAGTACTCGGTACAGAAGTTCGTGTAGTTGACGTTGCGGTCGATCTGGTAGGTGACGATGCGCGGGTCGTTCTTCTTCTTGCGCACCTGGTGCGCGGCCATGCCGATGCCGACGAGATCGTCGGAGCGGAACAGGTCCAGGGCTTTTTGCGGCGTGATGCCCATCCCTTCGCCCCTAGCGGCCCGCGTGCGCGCCAGATGAACTGTGCGCCGCGACGCCCTCGCCGCCCGGCACAGCGGCCAGTTCCAGTGGCCGGGCGCGGGGGATCAGCCCCGCCTCGGCGCAGCGCTGATAGTAGAACTCCAGCCCGGCGCGGTTTTCTTCGTCGAGGGAGAAGTCGATGTTCTCGCGCAGGTAGCGCTCCAGCGCCCGCGCCGGCAGGTCCAGCTTGAGCGCGGCGCCTTCGGCGATCTCCTCGATGCGCGCCAAGCCATACTCCTTGGACGCCAGGAAATCGGCGACCACGCCGGGCGTGGCCGCTGCGCGGCGCGCCACCCAGAGCGCCAGCACGCAC
>JACQDH010000113.1 GCA_016201215.1 Acidobacteriota bacterium
GGTCCTTCATCACCCGGCAGAAAAAGCGCGAGTAGAGCAGGTGCAGGATGGCGTGCTCGATCCCGCCGATGTACTGGTCGATCGGGAACCAGTAGCGCACGATGACAGGGTCAAACGGTGCGCGGGAATTGTGCGCATCGGTGTAGCGGTAGAAATACCACGACGAATCGAGGAACGTATCCATCGTGTCAGTTTCGCGCCGCGCCGGCCCGCCGCACTTCGCACAGGTGGTGTTGACAAACTCCGGCGCATTGGCCAGCGGCGATTGCCCCTTTCCGGAAACCGCCATGTTCTGCGGCAGCAGCACGGGCAACTGGTCGTCGGGGACGGGCACCAGGCCGCACCTGTCGCAGTACAGCACGGGAATCGGCGTGCCCCAGTAGCGTTGCCGCGAGATGCCCCAGTCCTTCAGGCGATAGGTAGTCTGCGCCTCGCCATGGCCTTTCGCCTGCGCGTCGGTGGTCATTCGCTCGATGGCCGGCTCCGAAGCGAGGCCGGAGTACGGCCCGGAGTCCACCAGCACGCCGTAATCGGTGTAAGCCTGTTCCAGCGTGGCCGGCGTGAGCGGTTTCCCTGTCGCCGGCTGCACGACGATCGGCTTGGGCAGGTGATACTTGTCGGCGAACTCATAGTCGCGCTGGTCGTGCGCCGGCACGCACATCACTGCTCCGGCGCCGTACTCCGTCAGCACGAAATTGCCCACCCAGACAGGCAGGCGCGCGCCGTTGAACGGGTTCACGGCAAAGCGGCCGATGAAGATGCCTTCCTTCTCGGCCGTGCCCAGCTCGGCCGGGCGCAGAGTTTTCTGTCGCAGCCGGGCGATCTCCGCTTCGATCCCCGCTTGGCCTTTGACGCCGGCCACCAGCTTGGCGAGCAGCGGATGCTCCGGCGCCAAGATCACCGCCGAGGCGCCGTAGATCGTGTCCATCCGCGTGGTGAAGACTTCGATCGCTTCGCCGCCCGCCAGCGACGCCACAGCAAATCGCACCTTGACCCCGCGCGACTTGCCGATCCAGTTCCGCTGCATGACCAGCACCCGCTCGGGCCAGCCGCCTTCCAGGCTATCGATGCCTTCGAGCAGCGCATCCACGTACTGGGTGATGCGCAGGAACCACTGCTCGATTTCCTTGGCCTCGACCGGGGTCTCTTCGTGGCGCCAGCAGCAGCCGTTAACCACCTGCTCGTTGGCCAGCACGGTGGCGCACTTCGGGCACCAGTTCACCCGGCTGCGCTTGCGGTAGGCCAGCCCCCGCTCCAGCATGCGCAGAAAAAACCACTGGTTCCAGCGGTAGTACTCCGGCTCGCAGGTGGAAACCTCGCGCCGCCAGTCGTAACTGAAGCCGAAGCGCCGGCAAACGCGCCTCATGGCCGCGATATTGATGTTGATCCACTCGCGCGGGTGAGTACCGTGCTGGATGGCGGCGTTTTCAGCGGGCAGGCCGAAGGCGTCCCAGCCGATCGGGTGGATCACGTTGAAGCCGCGCAGGCGCTTGTAACGCGCCACGGCGTCGCCGATGGTGTAATTGCGCATGTGGCCCATATGGAGCGTGCCCGACGGGTACGGCAACATCTCCAGCACATAGTATTTGGTGCGCGAGGGGTCCACGTCGGCGTGAAAGGCACTCTGTTCTTCCCAGCGTTTCTGCCACTTCGCTTCAATCGCTTGCGGGTCGTATTCGGCCACTCTGCCCTATCCTCTCCGTTTTTCTTTGCTTCCTCTACTTCCCTTGCGTCCCAGGCTTCCGCTTCTGGGCCTGCGGTTCCTGGCTGCTTTTGGCCGGCGCAGCATCGAAAACCCATCCTCGGCACGCGGCGCTTGTTGCCCCTTCAGGCCTACCAGCTTCCAGAGCGTGCGGACATTTCGCCGATCGTCCCCGGGCTTGTCAATCGGCGTCTCCAGGATGAACGCGCGGCCCGCCAGCCCGTGCACGCCGCTGGGCGAAAGCAGCGGATGATTCAGGATGCGCCCGAAGGCCTCGAGGCCAATCTTGCCGCGCCCGATGTGCTCGTGACGATCCACGCGCGAGCCCAGGGGCGTCTTCGAGTCGTTCACGTGCACCACCGAGACGCGGCGGAGGCCCACGGTGCGCTCAATCAATTCCAGGGTGCGTTCCAGGCCCTCGGCGGAACGGATGTCGTAGCCGGCCTCCAGCAGGTGCGCGGTATCGAGGCACACGCCCAGGGGCAATTCCGGTGCGGCCCCCAAGATCGCCGCCAGTTCTTCGAGCCGCGCGCCCACGGCCCAGCCCATCCCTGAGGTGTTCTCCAGCAAAATGCGCAGCCCGTCGAACTTGAGTCCACGCGCCGCCTGCCGCAGTCCGTCCACAATCTCGGCGATGGCCTGCGGGAGGTTGGCGCCGCGGCGCGAGCCCGGATGCGTGATCAAGAAATCCGCGCCCAGCGCCAGGGCGCGCAGCAGTTCGTCCCGGAAGGCATGGATCGAGCGCACGCGCATCACTCGCTCGGGCGAGGCCAGATTGATCAGGTAATTCGTGTGGATGGCGAGCGGCCCCAGTCCCAACTCCGCGCGTCGGGCACGAAAGCGCGCCGCATCGGCTTCGGGGATGCGCACGTTGCCCG
Organism: Acidobacteriota bacterium; assembly: GCA_016201215.1. Taxonomy (GTDB): domain Bacteria; phylum Acidobacteriota; class Terriglobia; order Acidiferrales; family UBA7541; genus QHYU01. The sequence goes on from JACQDH010000113.1 coordinate 2,581, forward strand.
CGCGCGGCCACATCCGCGGGCTCGAAGAAAAAATCTGCAGCGCGTTGCAGCCCAGCTTCCGCGCGATGTCGAGCGAGGCGACGAGGTTCCCCGCAATCGTGGTGTGGATGCCGATGCGCATGCTGCCGTCCATCCAGGCAGGCGCCGGCGTCGGCGGAGCGTGTTCGGGGCGGTATTCGTCGGCGATGTCGTAGGCAGGTTTGACGCTGTGCTGCGGCTCAGTCATTCACTCGGTTTCGGCCAGCGACGGCTGTTAAACAACCCATTCTAGCGGATGCCGCACGCTTCCGCAAACGCTTGTAGAGGCGGCTCTTGGCTGGCCCATTGGGCCTGGCCGCGGTGGGCTCCCCGCACCCCTTGCCCCGATTTGCAGCCGTCCGGCGGTTTGCAGTAAACTCCATGCCTCTTACCCGCGTTGGGGGTTGTGGAGGGGCGCGGCTCGCTGCGCCGTTTCCCTCCGGGGGAGCCATCCATGCTGGTCGTCATGCAGGCCCATGCCACCGAGGAACAGGTCCGCGATGTCTGTCGGCGGATCGAATCGCTCGGGTTCAAAGCCCACCCCATTCCCGGCTCGACCCGCACGGCCATCGGTATCACCGGCAACACCGGGGCGGTGGACATCGGCTCGCTCGAGTCCATGCCCGGCGTGGTGGAATGCATCCCGGTCAGCAAGCCCTACAAGCTGGTCAGTCGCGACGTCAAGGAAGATGACACCGTCATCCGCATCCCCGCCCCGGCCGGTGACGTCCTGGTGGGCGGCCAGGCAGTGGCCCTGTGCGCCGGCCCCTGCGCAATTGAGAGTGCGGAGCAGGCCCTGACCATTGCCAAGCAGGTGGCCGCGACCGGCGTGCGCCTGTTCCGCGGCGGCGCCTACAAGCCGCGCACGTCGCCCTACAGTTTCCAGGGGCTGGGTGAGCCAGGCCTCGAGATTCTGGCCGAGGTGCGCCAGCGCTTCGGCATGGCCATCGTCACCGAGGCGGTGGACCACGAGAGCCTCGACCTAGTGGAAAAATACGCCGACGTCATCCAGATCGGCGCGCGCAACATGCAGAACTTCTCGCTGCTGAAGCGCGCCGGCCGCGCCCGCAAACCCGTGCTGCTCAAGCGTGGGATGTCGGCCACCCTCGACGAGTTCTTGATGGCCGCCGAATACATCATGTCCGAGGGCAACTACAACGTCATCCTGTGCGAGCGCGGCGTGCGCACCTTCGCCGATCACTCGCGCAACACCCTGGACCTGACCGTGGTGCCCGCCGTCAAGCGCCGCAGCCACCTGCCCATCCTGGTGGACCCCAGCCACGGCACCGGCCGCCGCCATAAGGTGCTGCCGCTGTCGCGCGCCGCGGTGGCGGTGGGCGCCGACGGCCTGCTGGTCGAGGTCCACCACGAACCTGACCGCGCGCTTTCCGACGGCATGCAGTCCATCGTGCCCGAGGAGTTCTGCCAACTGGTCGAAGAAATCCGGCAGATCGCTGCCGTGCTGCACCGCAGCGTGAACTGACAAAGCGGAAGTTCCCGAGGCAAAGGAGGCAGAGGAAGCAAAGGAGCGGCGAGCGGCGAGCGGCGAATAAATTTCTCGTGTCGCAGTGATTCCTCTCGCAGTCCGCGGTATTCCGCGGGGGTTCGAGATTTCCCTCCTTTTCTCCCTTCCTTCCTCAGCCTTTTCTCCTTCGATCATGACCCGCCGCACCAATCTCCGCCTAGTCTTTGTTGCCGTGCTGCTGCTCGCCGGCGTGGCTATTCAGCTTTCCAAAGAACACCGCCCCTCGGTCCTGCGTCCGGGGCTGCGCCTCTGCGCCTATGTGGCCAATGCCGGCGACGGCACGGTCACCGTGGTGGACCTGGTGGGGCTGGTGGCAACTCGCACCATTCCCGTCGGCGGTGGGCCCTCCGGGCTGCGCGCCCACCCGCAGCGCAAGGAGATCTGGGGAGTCAGCAGCGAGGGCGGCTACGTCTGGGTGATTGATGCGCCGCGCGACCTGGTCGCCGCGCGCATCCCCGTCGGCGCCGCACCTTTCGCGCTCGATTTCTCTCCCGATGGCAGCCGCGCCTATGTGGCCGCTTCGGGTTCATCCAGCCTGGCGGCCATCGACTGCGCCACGCGCCAGGTGGTCGCGCGCGCGCGGACCGGGCGCCGGCCCTGGCTGGCACGAGTCACCCCGGACGGCCGCCTGGTGCTGGTGACCAACCGGGACGATTCGACCCTCGAGTTGTTCGACGCCACAACGCTGGCTCCTCTCGCCACCGTCCCCGTGGCCAGCCGCCCCGAGCAGATCGTGGTCCTGCCAGACAGTTCCACCGCATTTGTCTCCGCCACGGGCTCCAATCAGATTTCCGTCGTGGATTTGCGCCGGCGCGTCTTGCTGGTCAATCTGCCTGTGGCGGGCACCCCGGCCGACCTGATTCTGAAGCCCGATGGCGGCGAACTCTACGTCACCGCGCCCGAATCGCATGGCCTGGAGATTCTCAACACTCGGACCACCGAGGTGGCCGAATCCATTCTGCTGGGCTCGGCGCCGTCGCACGGGGTGCTGACCGCCGACGCCGGCCTGCTCTATGTTTCCGACGCCGTGGCGGGACGCGTGGCGCCGGTCGAAATCGGCGTGCGCCACGTGCTGCCGCCCATCCCGGCCGGCCAGCGGCCCGGTGTATTGCGATTGGACCCCGGCGAAGACCTGCTGCTGGTGGTCAACGAAGGGTCCAACGACCTGGCCGTGGTGCGCGTGCGCACGCGAAGTCTGCTGACCCTGATCCCGGTCGGCAGCCGCCCTCGCGACCTCGCCGTCAAAGTCTTCTAGTCCTCTGGAGAGTCCGATCTCTCACCAAGAAAAAAGGGGGGAGCAATTTCTGCTCCCCCTTTTCCCGTTTGCCGGTGTGGTACGCGTTTCCCGCGCGGCGCGGAACTAGAAGCTGTACCGCACGGCGAACTGGAACGCGCGCGGGCCGCCCGACCCGAAGAACCCGCCCGCGGTGCTCAGGGCCTGATAGAAGCTGGGCGAGGTGATGTCCAGGTTGCGGCCTGAGTAGTTGTTGTTGTTGAACCCGCGAATGTTGGTGATGTTGAAAAGGTTGAAGACCTCGCCAATCAGCTCGAACTTCTGGTGTTCGAGGAACTTGAACGACTTCGTCACCCGCATGTCGAACGAGTTGAACGCGTCGCCGAATTCCAGATTCGGGTTGACCGGGGAGAGCGCGCTGCCAGCGCGGCACGGCGCCGGCGCCGGACAAAGGGCCAGTGCATTCCAAGCCGCGATGGCCTTGTTCAGGTCGGCGCCGGTCTTGATGTCCCGCCCTAGGGCGTTGCGCGGCAGGATGGGCAGGCGCGCGCTGAGCGCCGGCACCAGGGTGTCCGCCGGCACGCCCGAGGAGAATGTCCAGATCGGCGAGATCGTGAAGCCATAGGGCATCTCGAACACGCCGAAGAAGACCAGCCGGTGGCGCTCGTCGGTCGGCGAATATCCCTTCTCGAGGCCCAGGTTGTTAGTGCCCTCGATCACGTTCACGGCGTCTTCGGCACCATTGAAGGGGATCTGGTCGTCGTTGGCGTAGTTGAGCGTCTTCGAGAGCGTGTAGTTGACGTTGAAGCCGTAGCTCCACTTCCCGTGACGCACCGGCCGCTTCTGGATGCTGACCAGCAACCCGTCGTACCAGGTCTTGGCCGAAGGCTCGATGTTGGTAATGTTTTGGCCACCAATCCCGGTCAGCGGGTCAGTCACCGTGCACGGAGCGTTGCCGATGCAGCTCATGGGCACCTCAGATGTCCGGGACTGTGCCCCGCGCAACAGGTGGCCGATCAGGAACCGCGTGCCGAAGTTGTGGATCCCGTCGGCGGACACGATCCAATTCTTCCACAGTTGCTGCTGCACCCCAAGGCTGAACTGCTGCACCCGCGGGTGCGCGATGTTCTTGTCCATCACGTTGATCCCCACGCCGAACGGGCCCGGAGCACCGGTGAACGGGCTGGCCAGCGTGGGCGTGCCGGGATCAAACAGCGCGCCCGCCACCGAACAGTCTCCCGGGATTCGCGCCGGAGGAGGAATGGGATTCGGGATATTGCAGGTCGAGCCGCCCTTGGCGTTCAGCGAGATGATGCGCCCGTCGAGCAGCCGTTCGAGCAGCGGCACCTCCAGCACCACGCGGTCGTAGTAGATCCCGTAACCGCCGCGGATCACCGTCGTACCCTTCTTGAACGGGTCATAGGCGAAGCCGAGGCGCGGCCCGAACTCCTTGTAATCCGGCGAGCGGTTCAGGTCCAGCACGTTGGCCATCCACACGCACGGGAAGCTCGATCCCGCGGCCAGTGGCGTCGGGCACGGGCCGTGGAAGTTGTCGGTGCCGAAGATGTCGGTGTCGAACTCCCAGCGCAGTCCGATGTTGAAGGTCAGGTTTGGGCGCGCGCGCCAGTCGTCCTGGATGTACGAACCGACGTAGCTGTTATTGATGTTGGGCACAAAGGGCGGCCGCACCGGCGCATTGCTCAGGATTACCACCGCAATTGGAATGTCCCGATCGTCGGGCGGTCCCGTATGGCTGGAGCGGACCTGCGAAGCGAAGTCCTCGGTGGTGAAGATCGTGCCGCTGCCGAACAAGTCAAACAACGCGTCGGAGTTCTGCTTCTGGAATTCCGCGCCCAGGTGCAGCGTGTGCGCGCCGATGGTCCAGGCGAAGGTGTCGCGGAACTGGTAGCGGGTAAACCGCGTGCGCTGCGGCGCGCGGAACGTCCCCCCGTCCTGCAGGCTCGGGAAGCGAATCTCGTTGGTCAGGTTGAGATTCGGAACGCTGGTCGGTTTGTTGTTCGGGAACGCCGGAATGTTGTTCTTGAACCGGTCAAAGTGAAAGATGAAGCTGTTGACCTGGGCCGGCGAAATCGTGCTGGTGAAATCGCCCAAGATGGAGGTGAAGCGATTGTTCGAGTCCTGCCGGTTGGCGGCCGTGCCCAGCGGGCGGCGCAGGCTGCCGTTGGCGACCTCATCCGATCGGTTGAACGAGTAGCGAATCGCGAAGGTGGTCTTCTCGCTCAGCCTGGCGTCGCCGCGCGCGTTGATCAGGGCGTCGCGCAGCGGCGCCGCCGCCGAGCTGGTGATCACCTTCTGGGTCGCGAAGTCGCGCGTGCCGGTTTGCACCGCCGCGTTCTGGTGCCGGTTTTCGCCGGCGAAGAACCACCAGAGGTTGTCCTTGATCAGCGGCCCGCCGATCGAGCCACCGTACTGCTGCCGGTCGAAGGGGGGCGTGGACTGCGAGCGATTGAACGTGGCCGGCAAGGCCTGCAGGTTGCGGTTGCGGAAGAAAGCAAAACCCGAGCCGTGGTAGTTGTTCGTGCCCGGCTTGGTGATGATGTTGATGATGCTCGAGCCCGAGCGACCCACCTCGGCGGTGAAGCGGTTCGTGGCGATCTGGAACTCCTGCACGGCGTCCTGCGGGAAGTTCGAGAGCGTTCCGCCGACTACCTCGTCGTTGTTGTCCCCGCCATCCACGGTCAGGTTGCCCCCACGGCCAAACTGCCCGGCCGAGGAGACCTCCAGCGTGTTGGTCTTGGTCGGGTCATAGTTGGTGGCCGAGCGGTTGCCCGGGAGCAGGAACGCCAGCTCCAGGAAGTTGCGACCGTTCAGAGGGATGTTTTCCACCGTGGTGGCGGTCACCTGGCCCTGTACGGTCGATTGCGTTAGCTCCACCTGGGCCCCCGCTTCGCTCACCGTCACTGCCTGGCCCAATTGTGCCAGCGCAAGTTGCATGTCCAGGGTGAGCGTCCGGCCGACTTCCAAGCGGACCTCTTTGTACTCGCGCGTGGCGAATCCCTCTTTTTCGATGCGCACGGTGTAGTCGCCCGGCAGCACGTTGGCAAAGACGTACAGCCCTTCGGCGCCGGTGGACACTTCGCGGGACACCCCAGTCGCCTTGCTGGTCAGCGTCACTTTCGCGCCGGCGACCGCGGCGTCCTTCGGGTCCGTCACAATTCCGTTCAAAGTTGCTGTGGGAAGCTGACCCCAGGTCGGCGCTGTCGCCATCCAGCAGATCAGCAGACCGAAGCAGAACAGTCAAAGCCGAAACCAGATACGAAGCTTCATTCCCGCCTCCTTTGGGACGAAAGGAATAGCGTCTGATCTCCGTAATGCTCTGACTTTCCCCCACCCCTGAGGGATGTGCCCAACAAAACCAACCGAGGGTTGCCAAGCTCATACAACTAAATGATATGGTTGTCAAGCAAGCAGTTCACTGGGCAGGACTAGCCGGCCGGGGCGCTTTGGTGGCCCTGCCAAACCTTCCGCCCGACGCCCGGAGCCGGCCACGAAACTTCAGGCTTCCGAGCGAAGCTTTCGCTCGGATCGGCGAGCGGAGCCCCAACTTCGGCGCCCCGAGCGTCAGCATGTCTGCTAGGCGAGCGCTCTGCGAGCCCCTAGGCCGTCCGCAGCTCCGAGGTGCAATGCGCGCAGCGCGTCGCCTTGATCGGAACCGTGGAAAGGCAATAGGAGCATTCCTTGGTGGCGGGCGCGGCCGGCGCCGGGGCCGGCTCACGTCTCAGTCGATTGATCTGGCGGATCAGGAGGAAGATGGCAGACGCGAGGGTCAGGAAGTTAATCACCGTGTTCAGGAAAACTCCGTAGTTGAGCGTGGCCGCGCCGGCCGCTTTCGCCGCCGCGAGCGTGTCGTAGGATTTCCCCGACAGGCTGAGGAATAGGTTCGAGAAATCCACCCGGCCCAGTAGCAGCCCGATCGGCGGCATGAGGATGTCCTCCACGAAAGAGGTGACGATCTTGCCGAAGGCCGCTCCGATCACAATGCCCACTGCCATGTCCACCACGTTCCCGCGCATGATGAACTCTTTGAATTCTTTTCCCATGGTGCCTCCCCCTGAGATGAAGATGGATCGCCTGCGCTGGGAGGGTTGGGACACAAACCCTTCGGCCTGCGGAGGAAAGTCAGGCACAGCCCCGTTTGAGCACCATGCCGTATTGCGGCCCGTAACGAGGCGCGCCCGGAGGCGCGCCCCGCTGCGTTACTTCTTGGCCGGTTGTTTGCCCGCTGCCTTGCTGGGGGCTTTCCACGCGGCCGCGCCGGGACAGAAATTGCGGGCTCACTCGCCGGGCCAGGCGAAGTTGTCCTCACCGAGCTTGATCTCGAGCCAGCCTTCGGCCGGCAGCACGTCCACCGGCAGCCCACCCTCCCACAGCGCCACGCTCAGCGCCACCGAACTCCGGCCTTCCAGCACCACCATCTCCTTAGCGATGGCCACTTCCAGGATCTTGTCAAACGCCACCACCACCATCTCGTCCGGACCGAGCAGGCAGAGATCCTTCGACTCCATCAGGTAGCCGGCCAGTCTGCCCTCCTCGAGGCGGGCCACCACGCGCAACTCCTCTCCCGCGCGCAGGGTCACACGGAATTCGCAATCGCGCAGCTCGGCCAGCGCCTCGGCGAACGGGTCCACCCGCACGTAAAAGTAGCGGTCGTTGAAGCCGTAGCGCAGTTCGTGAAGGAAATACGAGCGGCCGTGCATGGTGCCGCTGCGCCGGTCGGCGGAATAGAGCCCCGCGCCTAACCACTCGAAGTAGGAGGTCTCCCGCCCGTCCACCTGCACCCGCAGGTAAGCCGCGGGCACGGCCACCACGGCCCGCTCGGGCTTGCGCTTGATCGGCTCGGCCAACGCGTCGGGAGCGTCAGCGCCCAACGCCAGGTAGATCTCGGTCAGGTGCTTGCGATACAGGGCGTCGAATTCAGCGTCGTTCGCCGAGCTGTGCTCTGGCCCATACCACCAGCACCAGTCGCTGCCTTCCGCCGCCAGCACAGACTCATAGGCCGCGGCCAATTGCTGCTCGGTCGGCGCGTCCGGTGCACCTCGGGCGTGGCGCGCGGCGGCCTGCCCGTAGAACTCGCGCGCCGCGCGCAGCAGCTCCCAACGCCGGGAAGATGTGCTCGACCGTGGGGATGTCTCCGGCCTGCGCAATCGCCTCAGAGACCGTCAGGGCGCGGATATCCGGGTCGTTCTCAATCCGGCGGTAAAACTGCCGCAGGAACTCCCGACCCCCTTGGGGGAAAAACTCCCAGGCGTTTTCGCCGTCCAGGATGATGGAAACGGTCAGCGGGCGCCCGAGGCGTACGCGCTCGCCGATGGCGCGGATGCGGCGATGCAGGTCTTCGGCGGCTGTGCCGGAGCCCATCCGGCTATAGACAAAACCAATTAGATCCGAAAGATAGTGGTCGCGGAAGAAGCCGATCATCTCGCGCTGGCCCCAGCGCACCCGCAGCGGCGAATAGAGCTTGGCGGCGTTGTCAGGCACCCCCGCCGCGTCGCGCCCGAAGCCAATGCTCAGCGTCCGCCCCAGCACGCCCTCGTCGGTGGCGAACCACCGGAAACCCAGTTCGGCCGCGATGCCCAGCGCCTGGTCGGACACCGAACCTTCCGAGGGCCACAGTCCCGCCGGTGCCTGCCCGAAAACGCGTTCGTGATACGTCCTCGCGCGGTCCAGTTGCTCGCGGGCGTCCTCGGGGTAGCGGAAGGGCGGTTGAGGCAGCGGCGTCCACTGGTTGGCGGTGCGCGCGATATCGGTGTCGCATAGCAGCGGCAGGATAGGGTGGTAGTACGGTGTAGTGGAGAGCTCGACTTGTCCGCTGGCGGCGGCCCGGCGGTACTCCGGCAGCACACGCCCTATCAACTCGAGCTGTTTGGCACGCAGTTGCTCCTTATCTCGTTCGGTAAAGTTGGCGCCTTTCTTGCAGAGCCGCGTGACCACCGGGTCGCTGGCCAGCCACTCTTCGTCCATCCAGGCCAGTTGCGAGAGCAACTGCAGGTCGCGCCAGTCGCGCGTAGCGAACGTGGTCACGGTCCTCTCGCCCGAGGCCTGCGCCCACTCGAACAGTTCCACGAAGCGCGGCCAGCGGCTCATCAGGTTCTCGCGGTTCACCTGGAAGGCGCGCACCAGAATCTCCGCCTTATCTTCGGCCGTCAGTTGGTCGGCGGGGCGGAGGACCAGGTCGAACCACGGCTCGCGGAACTGCCCGCTGGCGTACTCCTCGAGTTGCGCGCCCAGCGAAGGCACCACGTTAAATGTGGCATGGACGCGCGGGAACTCCTCGAGCACGCGCACCATGCCCCAATAGTCTTTCACGGCGTGCAGGCGCGTCCAGGGCAGCACGTAGCGCCCCGAGGAGGGGTCGCGGTACTGCGGCTGGTGCATGTGCCAGAGCAGGACCAGGTGAACGCGGTTCATCCGGCCGGAGTCTCCTGCGACTCCTGCGGCCCCATGCTAGAATGAAACGTCTCCGTAATGCGCATCCTTGATCGCTACATCTGCCGCGAGGTTTTTTCCCACGCCGTGCTGGGCCTGGCGGTCTTCACCTTCGTTTTCTTCGTGCCACAACTGGTGCGGCTCATGGAATTGCTGGTGCGGCACTCGGCCTCGCCGGGCAACGTTGTCCTGCTGTTTCTCTGCACCTTCCCGGGCGTGCTGAGTTTTACCCTGCCCATAGCCGTGCTGGTCGGCGTGCTGATCGGCCTGGGACGCCTGTCCGCCGACAGCGAACTGATCGCGCTTAACGCCGTGGGCATCGGTCTCCGCCGCATCCTTGTGCCGGTCGGCGTGCTCGCGCTGGGCACCGGGCTGCTCACCATGGCCATGACGCTCTGGCTGGGTCCCGCCGCGCTGCGCACCTTCCGCACGCTCGAAGATCGTCTGCGCACCAGCCAGGCCTCCTTCCAGGTGCAGCCGCGCGTCTTCGACGAGCGCTTCCCGCGCCTGGTCCTCTACGTCGAGGATGTCGAGGCCGCCGCCACCCGCTGGCGCGGCGTTTTTCTGGCAGAGTCGGGCGCGGAGAGCGGTTCACGGCTCACGTTGGCGGAGGAGGCCATTGTAATTGCCGATCGCGAGCAGGGCAAGCTGCAGTTTCACCTGCGTGGCGGCAGCACCCACGAGTACTCGCGCCGCGACCCCAACCGCTACTCGGTGACCACCTTTGGCGAAAGCGACTGGCCAGTGGAAGTCAGCGACTCCGCGGCCCTGCGCCAGCGAGAGCCCACCATCCCGGAGCGCTCCCTGGGCGACCTGCTGGCGCAGCGGGGAGGCCGCTGGCGCGAGGCACGCGTCGAGGTGCACCGCCGCCTGGCGTTCCCCGTGGCCTGCCTTGTGTTCGCCTTGCTGGCCGTGCCGCTTGGCACGCGGCCGCGGCGCGGCGGTCGCGCGGCAGGCTTCCTGATCACCCTGCTGCTGGTCTGCGGCTACTACCTGCTGTTTATCGTGGGCGCGGGGATGGCCCGGCAGGGGACCCTGTCGCCCTGGTTGGGCATCTGGGCGGCCAATCTGCTGACCGGCCTGCTGGGCCTGGCCCTGCTCCCCCGCATGGAGCAGACGCGCGGCGAAGGCTGGCTGGCACGGGCCATCCATGCGCTCGCCAACTGGCGCAGGCGCCGCCCACGCAAGCCGGCCCCCACGCCCACCGCCCCGGTGTCCATGCAGAACGGCCCGGTGGAGCGCCGCAGGCCGGCTTCGCCGGCGCGTGTTGGCCGCACCGGCTTTCCTTTGCTCATGGATTTGTATGTGCTCCGGAATTTCTTCTTCTACTTTCTCCTGCTGCTCGCGGGCTTTATTCTGTTGTTTGAGGCCTTCACCTTCTTCGAGCTGCTCGACGATATCGCGCGGCACCGCAGTCCCTTCCTGATGGTGCTGAACTATTTCCGGTACCTGGCCGCCTACCTGGTCTATCAGTTGGCGCCGCTGGCCGCGCTGGTGGCTACGCTGGTCACCCTGGGGGCGATGACCAAGAACAATGAAATCGTGGCCTTTAAAGCCGGCGGCGTCAGCCTCTACCGGCTGGCTCTGCCCCTGCTCGTGGCCGGGCTGACCCTGGCCGGAGCCATGCTGGTGCTCGACGACACCTATCTGCCCTACGCCAATAAGCGACAGGACGCCCTGCGCAACCAGATCAAGGGCCGCCCAGCGCAAACCTTCTTCCAGCCGCGCCGCCAGTGGATCTTCGGAGAGAACTCCAAGGTCTACAACTACGAGCTGTTCGACCCCGACCGCAAGCTCTTCGGCGGCCTCAACGTGTTCGAGCTCGACCCCGCCACCTTCCGCTTGCGCCGCCGCGTGTTCGCCGCCCGCGCCCACTGGGCGGACCAACAGCAGACTTGGATCCTGGAGTCCGGCTGGGTGCGCGACTTCGATGGCGCGACCATTACCCAGTACGCCCCCTTCCTGGTCACTGCCCTGACCGAACTGCACGAGCCCCCCGGCTACTTCAATCGTGAGGTCCGCCAGTACTACCAGATGAACTGGCGCGAGCTCCAGCAGTACATCCATGACCTCCATCAGGCCGGCTTCGACGTCGCGCGCCTTTCCGTCCAGTGGCACAAGAAACTGGCCTTCCCACTCATCGCCCCAATCATCATTCTGCTGGCTATCCCCTTTGCTTTTCTGGTGGGAACCCGCGGGGCGGTCGGCGGCCTGGCGCTAGGCGTGGCCATTGCCATCGTCTATTGGGCCACCTCGGAGCTGTTTGTGGCCATGGGCGCCGTCGGTCAACTCCCGGCGCTGCTGGCCG